>CAYTJA010000077.1:0-33389 GCA_964437835.1 uncultured Spirochaetales bacterium | reverse complement strand
ACCGGGGCCCGCAAGGCCCGGCGCGCAGCGAGGCGAAGCCGAGCGGAGGGCGGGTGGGGCCGGGCCGCTACCGGACCGGGGCCCGCAAGGCCCGGCTAGAGCTCTTCGGCTTCGTCCTCGTCGCCCCCGTCTTCGGGCTCGTCGGCGAGGTCCTCGTCGAGGACGTCCTCCGCGTCGGCGGGCACGTCGGCCAGGTCGAGACCAAGTGCTGCGCTCTCGGCGTCGTCCTCCGGCACCCGCTCCTCCTCTTCTTCCTCGAGCAGCGGCGCCATCGCCTTGACCGCGCGCTTCGCGGCTGGAACCTGCGTCCTCGGCTGCTTGACCGCCGCCGGACGGTTCTTCTGGTTCGCGCCGCACTTCGGGCAGATCGGCTCCGGTCGCCCGAGGTCGTAGAACTTCTGCTGGCAGCCGAAGCAGGTGAACTTCGCCCCGAGCTTCGCCTGGCCCGATCCTGCCGGCGCTTCGACGGGCCCCGGGGCGCGCGCCGGGGAGCCGTCGTCCCGGCGGCGCGCGACCGCGCGCTTGGCGGCCTTCTTCACGGCAGTTTTCTTCGCGGTGGGCGCCTTGCGCAGCGTGGGGCGGCGCTCCGGCAATGCCACCGGCGTCTTCTCCGGGGCCTTCGGGCGCGCGGGGGCCGTCTTCACCGGCGCTTTGGCCGCGGGCTTCTTCGTGACAGCCGGCTTTCGGGCCGCGACCTTGGGCTTGCTGGCGGGGCGCTTGCTGGGAGGGGACTTCTTCGAAGGTGTCATGTCGTGGTCGCTCCGGGCCCGGCGCAGATGACGTCTGGGGCCTGTGTCCAACGCCGCACACCTAGCGCGCGCGCGTCCTCCGGTCCATCTACGCGGGAATGATCGATCTCGATCGACGATGTTTCAGCCGGCGCCTCGATCCCGGCCTCGGCGAGCCAGCGCCGATAGCAGGCCTGCAGCGCGCGGCGAGAGGTCTCGGGGGAGTCGCTTCCGGAGGCGTTCTTGACCGGCGCGAACTCGTCCTCGCGCGCGGCTTCGACGGCGCAGACGCGCTCGGCCGCGCCGAGTGCGTCGAAGACGAAGCGCTCGAGCTTGTAGCCGTTCGGGGCCTGCGCGGCGACGCTACGGCCCGAGCTGTCGAGGGTCGGAATCGGCTTCGCAGACGGGTGGAAGGGCAGCAGCTCTTCCCCGCGCGCCGCGATCCGGCGCAGGAACGCGAGGGAAAAGACGTGCATCGCGACGTTCCCGGCCCAGAAGCGCAGGCTGCCGTCCGCCTCGCGCGCGCTGCGCTCGCCGTCGGCGAGCTCGGTGTACTCGACGACCGTGAGTCTCCCGCCGCGCGACGCGAGCACGCCTACTTTCTCCCCGGGCTCCCGCTTGCGCACGACTTTGCACGACATCTCGGCGCCGGACAGCGCGTGCAGGCCGAGGAAGGTCGGGTCCGCCATCCGGACCAGCGGGTTGTCGACCTGGTAATAGAAGATGCTGTCGACGCCGCGCGCCGCGAGCTCGTCGAGACAGCCGCTGCGGGCGAGCGCGAGCACGACACCGCCGTGCCCGTCCGGGTTCTCGAAGATCTGGTCCGGGGCCGACAACAGCATGCGGCCTTCGAAGTCGAGGCTCGGCACACTGCTCTGGCAGAAGATCCGCAGGTCGGCCTCGGGCACCCCGAAACGCCGGTTTCGATCCAGGAAGTCGCGGGTCTCAGCGTCGGTCGAGGGGCTCGTCATCACACACCAGGGCACGCGCGCGCCGCTGCGGCGCGCGAGGCCGCGGAGCTTCTGGGCCTGGAGCTCGAAGAGGCTGCGCTGGCTGACGGGCCCGAGCGGGAAGCATCCCTTGGGCCCGCCGAAGCCGAGCCGCGTGGCCTGGCCGCCGGCGACCACGAGCGCCGCGACGCGGCCCGCGGCCAGCAGCTCGGCCCCGCGCTGTGCCGCGGAGCGGAAGCGGGCTGCATCCCCCCCGCGCTCAGGAAGTCGCTCGACGCTCGGGGGGAGCAAGGAGCCCGACGCGGCGCTCGCCGGCTCGCGGATCGCGCGCTGCGCCTCTGCCACGGCCGCAAGATCGATCTGCTCGAGCTGGTCCAGCAGGCGCGCGCGCCCGGCGACCCCCAGCTGATCCCAGAAGCGAAAGACGTGGCTCTGGCCGATCGCGGTCAGCCGCGCACGCAGCGTCTCGGCGCGCCCCGAATCCGCGCGAGCGGCTGCGGGGCGCTGAGTCAGGCTCGACAAGTCGTGACCCCCCGTCGGCCCCGCGTTAGCACAGCGCCCGCGGCTCGCGAAAGCCCCGCGCTGACGATCCGGCTAGCCGGGTGGGGAAGCCCGGGTCCGCCGCGATTCCGGGGCCCCCGTTCTATTTGACATAATCATTATTATCGGCTGTCGAAATCGTGGAGGGGGGGCGGCGCAGCGCCCGGGCGCCGCTCGCTCGCGCGCGCCCTCTTAGAACCGCAAGCCGTTTCGGCGCGCAGCGAGGCGAAGCCGAGCGGAGAGCGGGTGGGACCGGGCCGCTCCCGGACCGGGACCCGCAAGGCTTAGGGTTGGACTGCGGGGGCTGCGGCGGGTGCAGTGGGAGCGCGCGATGCGGCGCGCTGGACGCGCAGCTCTCGCAACCGCGATCGCATGGCCTCCGGGATCGCACCTGCAGCCGGCTCGGCCTCAGCGGCTTCGAGCAGCTCGAGCGCGCGCATCGGGTCGCCGCCCTGATCCACACAGCGCGCGGCCTCGGCCAGCGCAAATCCGCGCAGCGGAAATTCCGGGTCCGCGGCGGCTGTTTCGAAGGCCTGCGCGGCTTCGGCGAGTTGGCCGGCACTCTCGAGCGCATGCGCGACCTTCATCTGCAGCGCTGAGCCGAGCGGCGTTCCGCTGCCAGCTGCGGCGCCGGACTGCCAGGCCTGCAGGCTGCCGGCGGCGTCGCCGCTCTGGGCCAGCAGCTCAGCCGATTCGAGCCATGCAAGCGCCGCGGCCGCGGTCCCTGCGTGGGCCTCGGCCACTGCGCGGAAGCGCTGCGCGTGCTCGAGCTTGATCTGCTTCGCAGCCTCCGGGTTCGCGAGCTCCGGAACCTCGAGCGAGCCCGGCTCCGCGCCCATCGCGCCGACGAAAGCGCGCCGGACCTCCGCGACGGCCAGCGCGGCCGCCTCCGCGCCCTGCTCCTGCTGATGGGAAAAGACCGCATAGCCCGCAGCCCCGAGCAACAGTGCCGCGACGCCCGCGCCGATCGGAAGCGCGTTCGCGTGGATCCATTCCGCGAATCCGTCGCGGAGGTCGCCGAGGTCGCCGGGGCTCCCGACTGCGGTTCTGCGCACCTCTTGCTCGGCCACGTCTCCCCCTTTGGACTCGCGAATCCCGGCGGCCGAGTGTATCGGACGCCGCGACTCCTTCCTGGACTGCCCTTTCGCTCGCGAAGTTGCGTGCCAGAATTTCGCGCCGGGGGGGTGCGTCGTATCAGCGTGCGAGCCGCTGCGTGACGGTTCGGCTCGCGCGGCATCTGAGCAATGCACCCCGCCGCTGTCACAGGGGCAGCGGTGTCGGTTCCCACACGAAAAGGAGACAGAGTGAAGCGTTCGACATTCGGAGTGCTGGTGGCAACTGCGGTGGCGGGTCTGATCGGCAGCGCCGGCGCCATGGCCGAGGAGCACGGCGGCGATGCGAAGGGCTGCTACCGGAGCCACTGCGGCAAGAGCGTCAAGGGCCACGAGGGCAAGTGCGGTGGCACGCACGTCGACGGCGTGAGCGACCAGAAGGCCTGCGAGGCGGCTGGCGGCGCCTGGGCCACGGCTGTCGAGGCCGAGAAGTTCAAGAAGCACTAGAGCGGTCGCGATCCGCGCGGTGGCGGCCTGCCGGACGTGATCCGGCAGGCCGCCTCCGCGACGGTCGCGCAGCGAGGCGATCGCGGCATGTCGGCTCCCCTCTTCGGCGCCGGTTTTCGCCCGAGTCATGGCGATGCCATCCGCAGCTCGCCCGGCAGCGCGGACTGGCTAGAAGTCGTGTCCGACAACTACCTCGGTGTCGGCGGACCGCGCCGGGCGCGTCTCGAAGAGCTGCGGCGCGACCATCCGATCCTGTTGCACGGTGTCGCACTCTCGATCGCGGGCAACGCGCCGCTCTCCGCGGACTATCTGCAGCGCCTGCGCGAGCTCGCCGACTGGCTCCAGCCTCCGCATATCAGCGATCACCTCTGCTGGACCGCGCTCGGGGGCCACCAGTCGCACGATCTGCTCCCGATCGCGTACACGGAGGAAGTGCTCGAGCACGTCGCTGCGCGCGTCGCGCGGGTCCAAGACGCGCTCGCACGCCGCATCCTGTTGGAAAACCCCTCGGCCTACGTGAGCTTCGCCGGGAGCTGCCTTTCGGAAGCGCAGTTCCTGGCCGAGGTCTGCAGGAGAACAGGCTGTGGAATCCTTCTCGACGTCAACAACTTGTACGTCAATTTCAAGAATCTCGATCAGGATCCGGTCGGGTACCTGAAGGCGCTCGCTCGCGAGTCGGTCGGCTATCTGCACCTGGCGGGCCACGCCGTGCTCGAGGACGTCCGCATCGATACCCACGACGCGCGCGTGCCGGAGCCGGTCTGGGAGCTCTTCGGGGAGACCGCGCGGCGTTTCCCCGCCGCGGGCGTGATCGTCGAGTGGGACGACCAGCTGCCACCCTACGAAGTGCTCGCGGGCGAAGTCGCGCGCGCTCGCGCGCTGCACCAGGTCGCGCTCGCCGCCGCCGAAGCAGACGCCGGGCCCGCCCGCACTTCGCTCGGTTTCGCCACGCTGCGCACCGAAGTGGCTAGCGCTGTCGCTCTGCACTCCTCGCCTCCGCCCCACAGCTGGCCAGAGCTGCAGCGCGATTTCTTCGCGCGCCTGGTCGACAAGCCGCTCGGCTTCGACCACGCGCGCGAGCCGCAGCTCGCGGAGCTGCTCGACGACGAGCGCCCGGTGCGCGCCGCGCGCGGAATGCGCGTCTACAGCGACGCCTACACCGCGAGCCTGCGTCAGGCGCTCGCGGTGAACTTTCCGACGCTCGCGCGCGCGCTGCGCGCGCACGACTTCGATCGGCTCGCAGCGCGCTACCTGCGCGCGCATCCGCCCAGCGGCCACGGCTTCGCGGCGCTCGGCCGTGAGCTGCCCGCGTTCCTGCGAGAGCAGCCCCTGGCGAGGGACTACGGGGTCGAGCCGATCGCGCTCGCGGAGCTCGCGGCGCTCGAGCAAGCGCAGATCGAAGTCTGCGACTCGCCCGACGAAGGGCCGGCGCTGCTGCCGGCGGCACTCGCGGCAATCGGAGCGGAACAGTGGGAAGGCGCGCACTTCCGCTTCGCGCGCGCGCTGCGAATCCTGCGCGCGAGCCACGACCTGCTGCCGGCGGTCGAAGCCGCGGCGCGCGGCGAGCAGCCGCCGCTGCCCGCCCGGGTCGCGGTCGCGGTGCTCGTCTCGCGCGGCCACGCGGGGCTGCGCTCGGAACGCCTCGAGCCGACCGAAGCCCTGCTGCTCGATGCGCTGATCGCGGGCCAGAGCTTCGGGGCCGCCTGTGCGGCCGCGAGCGCCGCGGAGAGCTCCGAGGCCGCCCTCGCGCAGCGCGCGGCGGCCGCGCTGCTCGGCGCCGTGGCGCGCGGCCTGGTGCTCGCGCTCTCGCTCGTCGGAACGAAGCCTCACGGCCACGTCGGAGGGTAGGGAGCCTCGACTGGATTCTCGCGAGGCCCGAGCAGTAGTCTTGGGTCTGGTCACCCCGCTAGCGGGCTGCCCGCCGCAACTCTCGGCTCGGTGTGGTGTCGAGATGCTTGCGTCGGCGCAGGCCGCGCGCGGATCCAGGACCTGGAGGCGACATGACGCTCCGCTCCCTGCTCCTCGGCGCTTCGTGGCTCTGCGTCGCCGGATCCGCAGCCGCCCAGGCCCCGAGCTACCTGTTATTCGAGAGCGGTCCGGTGCGGCCGATCGCGCTGGCGCCCGCCGGCGACCGGCTCTTCGTCGCCAACACCCCCGACAACCATCTCGAGATCTACGACATCGACCCGACCGGCAAGCTCCTGCCGGCCGGCAGCGTGCAGGTCGGGCTCGAGCCGGTGGCGGTGGCGGCGCGCAGCGACGCCGAGGTCTGGGTGGTGAACCACCTGTCCGACAGCATCAGCATCGTGGACGTCTCCGGCGAGCCTCGCGTGGTGCGCACGCTGCTGGTGGGCGACGAGCCCTCGGACATCGTCTTCGCCGGACCCGGGGGCAGCCGCGCCTTCGTCACCGCCGCGCATCGCGGACAGAACGCGCCGGTGGTGGACGGCGACTTCGACGCGGAGGGCATCGGGCGCGCCGACGTCTACGTCTTCGACGCCACCGATCTGGGCGACTCGCTCGCGGGAGACCGCCTCGCCGTCCTCACGCTCTTCGGCGACAAGCCGCGCGGGCTGGCGCGCAATGCGAGCGGCAGCCGCGTCTACGCGGGCATCTTCCGCTCGGGCAACCGCACCAGCGTTCTGAACCAGGGCCACGTCTGCGACACGAGTGCCTCCAACCAGAACAACGAGGTCGTGCAGGGACCCTGCGCGGTCGGAGCGGGCGCCAATCTGGTCACGGCACCGGGCGGCATGCCCACGCCCCACAAGAACCAGGAGGGGATCGCGGCCCCCGAGGTCGGTCTGATCGTGCAGCAGAACCGCGACGGCGGGACGAGCGGCCAGTGGCAGGACGAGCTCGGACGCAACTGGAGCTCGCTCGTCAAGTTCAGCTTGCCGGACCAGGACGTCTTCGCGATCGACGCGAATGCAAGTCCACCCGTGCCGATCGGCGCGCCCTTCGTCGGGGTCGGCAGCTCGCTCTTCCACCTGGCGGTGCACCCGACCAGCGGCAAGGTCTACGTGTCGAACACCGAGGCAGCGAACGAGGTGCGCTTCGAGGGCCCCGGCGCGCACGTCACCGCGAACGGTCTCAAGCCCGTCGGGGAACCTGCCAGCGTGCGCGGCAAGCTGGCCCAGGCGCGCATCACGGTGCTCGACCCGTCGACCGGGAGCGTCGCGCCGCGCCATCTCAACAAGCACATCCCCTACGGCACGCTGCCGGTGCCGGCGGACGTCGAGGCGAAGAGCCTGGCGACGCCGCTCGGCATCGACTTCTCGGCCGACGGCTCGAAGCTCTACGTGGCCGCCTTCGGGTCCTCCCGCGTGGGCGTCTTCGAGGTGGCGCAGCTCGACGCGGACAGCTTCGTGCCGAACGCCGCGGATCACATCCCGGTCGGCGGAGGCGGGCCCTCGGGCTTGCTCGTCTCGGGCTCGCGTCTCTACGTGACGACGCGCTTCGACAACTCGCTCCGCGTGATCGATCTCGGCACGCAGAGCGAGCTGCAGCGCGTAATCCTGCCCGACCCGGAGTCCCCGGAGATCGTGGCGGGACGCCCCTTCCTCTACGACGCCGTTCTGACCGGCAGCAACGGGGAGGCGTCCTGTTCGTCCTGCCACCTCTTCGCCGACAACGACGACCTCGCCTGGGATCTCGGAAACCCGGACGACACACAGGCGACCAACGCCAATCCCTTCGTCTTTCCTCCGCTTCCGCCCCTCGTCTTCCACCCCCACAAGGGGCCGATGACGACGCAGAGCCTGCGCGGCCTCGCGAACATGGGCCCGCAGCACTGGCGCGGCGACCGTCAGGGCGACGAGATCGCAGCCTTCGAGGCCTTCAACGTGGCGTTCCCGGGTCTGATCGGCCGCGACGAGGGAGCGCTGACGAACCAGCAGATGACGGACTTCCGAGAGTTCGCGCTGCTGCTCCGCTACCCGCCGAACCCGATCCGTTCGCTCGACAACGCGCTGCGAGATCCGCCCAGCGGGGCGAGCGAGCTGCGCGGCTCGGCGCTCTTCAGCGGTCGGGTCACCGATGGCGTCGCAAACTGCGTGACCTGCCACGCCCTCGCCCCCGCCAATGGACACTTCGGAGGCAACGGAGCCTCCAGCGTCGAGGGCAGCACGCAGGAGTTCAAGGTGCCGCACCTGCGCAACCTGTATCAGAAGGTCGGGATGTTCGGGTTCCAGGAAATCCGGATCGGCCCCGTCAGCGCCACGGACGGTCCCTTTGGGAATCTGGGGCCTCAGGTGCGCGGCTTCGGCTTCAGCCACGATGGCTCGGTCGATACGTTGAACCGCTTCAACAGCGTGATCGTGTTCAGTCTGGACGCCACCGAGCAGCGCGATCTAGAAGCCTTCATGCAGGTCTTTCCGAGCGATCTGGCGCCGATCGTGGGGCAGCAGGTCACGCTGAACCCGACGCTGCTCTCGGGGAGCGACGCGACGGCCGTGAACGCGCGCGTCGATCTGCTGCTGCAGCGGGCCGGGGCGCCCTTCAGCTCCGAGATCCTGGGCGGGCTGGGGGGGGAGTGCGACGTCGTCGCGCAGGTCGTGGAGGTCGGCGGCACGCTCCCGCGCAGCTACCAGCGCCTCTCGAGCGCTTTGTTCCTGCCCGACGACGGCGGCCCCGCGATCGGCGCCGCGACGCTCCGCGCCAAGGCAACGCTGGCTGGACAGGAGGTCACCTTCACCTGCACGACGCCGGGCGCAGGCCCGCGCATGGGCGTCGACCGCGACCTCGACCTCGCGCTGAACGGTCTCGACAACTGTCCCGGCGCCCCCAACTCGACGGGTGGCGGCAGCTGCACGGCGGGCGACGTGGGCCTGCGGGGCGCTTCCTGCAGCGCCAACGCGCAGTGCGGCGCGTCGGGCTTCTGCTCGCTCGCCCAGGAGGACACCGACGCCGACCTGACCGGCGACGCCTGCGATCCGACTCCGCTCCCCGAGCCGAGCACAACGGTCCTGCTGGCAGCCGGCATCGCGGCCGTGCTCACCCTGCGAAGAGCCAAGCGCGCAGCGGGGCCGCGCAGCGGGCCCGCCGGTCCGCACCCCGGTCGGATTCCGTAGTCAGCGTCCCGTCCCCCTGCCATGCGGGACGGCGAATCCCTCGGTCCAGGGGCTAGTCGCGGGCTTCGAGGTCGCCTTCGGGGGCTTTCGGCTTCTGCCCCACCGCACGCCGAGCTCCGCCGCGTTCGGCTCCGCGCTGCGAGCGCGCGCGCAGGCGCAGGCGGATCGGAGTGCCGGCGAACTCGAAGTGCGCGCGCAGCTGGTTCTCGAGGAAGCGGCGATAGCTCGGCTGCAGCGAGCTCGGCTCGGTGCAGAAGAGCACGAAGGTCGGCGGGCGCACGCCGGTCTGGGTCGCGTAGAAGAACTTGAGCGGGCGCTTGCGCTGGCCGCGCTGTGCCATCGCCGGCTCGTGACGCGCGACGGTGTCGCGGAGCCAGCGGTTCAGCTCCGAGGTCGCGAGCTTGCGCTCGCCCGCGGCGTGCAGTGCGAGGGCCGTCGGCAGCACGCGGGCCATGCCGGCGCCGCTGCGCGCAGAGATGCGCAGGATCGGCGCGTCGGCCATGAAACGCAGGCCGTGGCGCAGCTCGCCGACGAGCTGCTCCGCCCTGCCGGATTTCGCCTCGACGAGGTCCCACTTGTTCGCGAGCACCGCGGTCGCACGTCCGCGCTCGCGACACAGGCTCGCGATGTGCGCGTCCTGGTCCGTGAAGCCCTCGTCCGCGTCGATCAGCAGCAGCACGGCGTCGGCGCGCTCGAGGCTGCGCACCGTCATCAGCGCGCTGGTGCGCTCGACCAGGCGATCGCGGCGCCCGGGCCGGCGCAGTCCCGCGGTGTCGATCAGGATGAAGGCGCCGTGCGGGCCCTCGATGCGCACGTCGATGGCATCGCGCGTGGTGCCGGGTATCTCCGAGACGACGACCCTCTCCTCGCCCGCGAGCCGGTTCACGAGTGAGCTCTTGCCGACGTTCGGCCGGCCGACGACCGCGACGCGGATGCCCGGCGCGTGCTCCGGCGCGGAGCCGAGATCCGGAATCGCAGCGACCAGTTCCTCGAGCGCGTCCCAGGCGCCGGAGCCGTGCTCGGCCGACATCCCGCGCACGCGCGCAAAGCCGAGCCGGTGGAATTCGGACGTGAACTTCGCGTGCGCGGGAATGTCGAGCTTGTTCACGGCCAGCAGCAGCGGTTTCGCCGCGCGGTGCAGGGTACGCGCGAGCGTCTCGTCGGGCGGCAGCAGCCCGCTTCTGCCGTCGACCACGAAGACGATCGCGTCCGCCTGCTCGACCGCCGTGCGCGCCTGGAACTGGATCGCCGCCTCGAGGCCGGCTTCGGCGTCGGGGTCGAGTCCGGCGGTGTCCACGATCAGCACGCGGCGGCCGTTGACTTCGATCTCCTCGGCGATCCGGTCCCGAGTGACGCCCGGGGTGTCCTCGACCAGGGCGCGCCGCATGCCCGCAAAGCGGTTGAAGAGGGTCGACTTGCCCACGTTGGGCCGGCCGATGATGGCCACGATCGGGAGGCGCGACTCTGCTGCACGGGAGGACATGGAAGAGCGTGAGAGTAGCAGCGCGTGCGGCGTCGCTTGACAGCGCCGACGCAGGGCTCATAGGCTGCGCCGATGCGAAGCCGCCCGATCCTCCGGAGCGCCGGCGCGGGCCTCGCCCTGTCGGCGTTGCTGCTGCTTGCGCCCCTGCCCGCCTCCGCGACGCCCGCGACGCTGCGGCGCGCGATCGGCAACATCCTGTTCGGCCCGCTGGACGTGCTGATGGCGCCGGTGGTCGGTCCCAAGATGACGATCGACAACCTGCGCTTCATCGACGATACGCCCGGCGTGCGCGCGTTCTGGGCGCTGCCGGGCGTCGCGTGGAACACGGGAATCACGATCGGAGTCGGTGTGATTCGCGAGATGACCGGCCTGATCGAGATCATTCCCGGCGTGCTGCTGTTCTTTTCGGACAGCGACCTCGATCCGCTGCTCGCGCCGGTCGAAGACTCCGACGCGCTCGTCGACTACGACACCCCCCTGCTGCACGTCCGCTTCGGGATGTTCTACACCGCCTGAGCGGAGAGCGGAGCCATCGCGTCCCGCGGGCGCTGCGCTGCGGCCAGGAAGTCCTCGACGCGCTGCTCGATCGCGCCGCGCTCGCGGGGATCCAGCCAAACGGCCTCGGGGACGCGTCGCAGCCAGGTGCGCTGGCGGCGCGCGAATGCGCGCGTGTCGCGCAGCATCTCGGCGAGCGCCTGCTCGAGGGTGCCCTGCCCTGCCGCGACCGGATGCAGGTGGCGATAGCCGATCGCCTGCATCGAGCGCAGCTCGGGGCCGTAGCCCTTGCGCCGCAGGGCGCGCACCTCTTTCAGCAGTCCGGCGTCGAGCATCGCGCGGCAGCGCAGCCCGATGCGCGAGTCGAGCTCGCGCACGCCCGGGTCGAGTGCCAGGTGCAGCACGCGGTAGCGGCACTCGGCGAATCCGTGTGCACTCTGCAGGCTCGAGGCCGGCACCCCGGCCAGCTGCTCGATTTCGAGCGCGCGCACGATGCGGCGCAGGTCGTTCGGGTGGATGCGCGCGGCGGCCACGGGATCGACCTCCGCGAGCCGGCGGTGCAGCAGACCCGGATCGCCGGCGGCCGTCGCCTGCTGCTGCTCGGCCTCGAGCCGCGCGCGCAGGTCGGCGTCGCCGGCCCCTCCCGAGACCACGCCGTGCAGCAGCGCTCGGATGTAGAGCCCGGTTCCGCCGGTCAGGAACACGCAGCTTCCGCGCGCGTGGATCTCGGCACAGGCCCGCTGGCCCTCGACCGCATAGCGGCCTGCGCTGTAGTGCGCGTTCGGCAGCACCACGTCGAGCAGGTGATGCGGCACGCGCGCGCGTTGCAGGGCCGTGGGCTTGGCGGTCCCGATGTCCAGGTAGCGGTATACCTGCGCCGAGTCGGCATTCACGATCTCGCCACCGAAGCGCAGCGCGAGCTCGATCGCGAGCTCGCTCTTGCCGGCGGCGGTCGGGCCGCTGACCACGACGACCGGCGGCAGCGGGTACTCGCCATCGCCGCGGGCGGGTTTCGGGTGGGACATGGCGCGACGAGCCTAGCCCGCCCGGTCCAGTGCCGGGAGCGGCCAGGCTGAATAGCCGCCGCAATCACGAGTTCGGGCGCCTCCATCTCAACCTGGCCAGGACCCTCGACCAGGCGGGCGAACGCGTCTCCGCGGCTTCCTGGAGGAGTCGTTTCTCGCGCTCGTAGCTGAGCTTGACGTGGGCCTTGGCGATGGACATCCAGCGCAGCTTGTCCACCTCGGTCGAATCGATGGGCCGGAGGATGCAGTCGCCGACGACCCTCATGTGCCAGTAGAGAACGACCTTCGGAGCTCTTCGCGAGATGTAGATGCAGCTGCCCGCAAAGCCGTCCAGTCGGACCTCGAGTCCGGTCTCCTCGTGGACCTCGCGCAGCGCAGCATCCTGCCAGCGCTCGCCCGCCCCGAGCTTGCCTTTGGGGAGCGTCCAGTCGCCATGCCGGGGACGGTGGATGACGGTGAGCTTCCGACCCTCGGGGAAGTCGTACCACACGAGGCCGCCTGCGGCCTCGATCACGTTCTCGTTGCCGTTATTTCCCTCGGCCATCCGCAACCGCCGCGACCCGACCTGGTGGAGAGCGCGATCAGACCGCCAGCGTCGATCGCGCCAAGAATTGTTTGAAGCGCTTGCTGATCACGCGCTGCCATCGCTGCGGAAGAGTGCTCCGCAATCTCTGAAGGCGGACGCTCTGCGCGTCGAAGTAGCCGCTGATCGCCGAAACGAGTTCCGCCGCCTCCGGCTGAGCCTCGGTCCGGTTCGCCACGAGATCGCTCAGCATCTCCATGCTGACATCGGCATCATGCAGCTCACCGAGGCGATCCTGCAATGCCACGAGTGCCTCGATCCCCTTGTCGACTCGAGGATCCAACAACCCGCGGAAGAATTCCAGGATGTACCGCAGTCGCTTGGTCTCGATTCGCAGCGCGTGAAGCGTTTGGACAGAAGCGCAGGGCAGCGCCATTGCGTAGGCGTGCACGGCTCCGTACTGCTGCCAGATCCGCCCGGGAAGCACGTCGCGCACGAGATGCGGCACCGGGATACCCGAGTCGGCAGTGGATCGGAGCGCTCCCTTTCCAGGTGAGTGCAGGAACCGGCTGTGAGTCTCCGTCAAGTTCCGGTAGCCGGACGAGTCGAGATAGCTCAACAGTTCCACACGCGCGGACTCCTGCCGCCGCTGCCAGACCTCGATCACGGGCTGGAAGGCGCGGGCGCTCTCCGTGGACAGCGAGGACTGGTAGCGCGTGGCAGCCTCGATCTGCACGTCCAGGTCCCGCACCGCGCCGAGACACCGGGCCGCGACGCGCAATTCCTTGCGGAAGGGACGCATCACCTTGCGCTGGAACTCGGGAGCGACGATGCGCAACGCTGCCCGCTGCCGCCGGATGGCGACGCGCATGTCGTGCAACGCCTCGATGTCGCTTCCGGCCCTGACGTCAGCTTCGTTCGCGAGCATGCGCTCGAAGTGGATGCCGAGGATCTTCCTCCCGGCCTCGGCCATCGGTTCATCGGCCCGCACTCCCGGAGCCGCCTGCTTGCCCCTCTTGGCTTCCGAGGCCGCGATCGGAGCGCCCAAACTCGAATCGGCCGGAACGGGGGATGTTTCGGCGTCCGGACCCACCCGATCGAGGAGCGCGACTGATGCGGAGCGTTGCTCCGACGGCGGAGCGGCACGCAGCGGCTCCGAGTCCTGGCCGTGCCCCACGAAGGACAGCGATGACTGCGGTACCGATGGCGGCGCGAGCGAGGGGGCATGCTTGTCGCCAGTATGGTCTTCGAGGAGTGCGAGGGCCCGTTCGCGCTCCGAAAGCGTCTGCGGGCGAGCGCCCTGCGATTCGAGGATCTCACCGAGAACTTGGAGTTCCGATGGTCCGCCGGCAGGAGCCAGCTCGATCTCGATCTCGCAGAGCGGGGGATGCGGGCTGCCCTCGATCTCGAGAACGTCCAGCGACAGAGTCGCGATCTGTGTGCCGTTCTGGAGCAGGGAACGGAGGGAACGCCGCTGTCGAATTGCAACCAACTGCTGTAGCGCCGCTCCCCTGCGGAGCCGGAGCAGGAGGTCCCTGGCCTCGCCCTCCGGCCAGTCCCGCGGGTCCGAGGCGCGTGGCACCTCGACCTCGTGCACTTCAGGGCGATGCAATGCGCCGTCTCCGACGCCGAGCCCATCGAGGGTGACACACACGCTGTCTCGCCCGGCAAACTCCCGCAGGCGGCAGGTGTAGCCGCCTCGCAGGATGTCCCGAGCGGCGGTGTCCAGGTAACGATCGGTCAGCTCCTGCTCGCCGGTGCTGCGGCACTCGAATGCACCGAGCGACTGCTGATGCAGCAGCCTTGCGAACAGATCCTCGTCCACCGAATACTCGAGTTCGATTTTCAGCTTCCTTTCGTCAGCCGGCGGTGGTTGGGTGCGAGGTGGCAAGCAGCGTACCGATCGAGATGAGCCGCTATCCGCGGAGCCGGTGAAATCGTGCGCCCGGCTGAAAATTAGCGGAATCGCTGCGGGCCCTAGCGGCGCGCGAAGCGGCGCTCGATCTCCGCCTCGCCGAGCGGCACCGCGACCGGTCGGCCGTGCGGGCAGGTCGGCGCCCACGGGATCGCGTCGAGGGCCTGCAGCAGTGCCTGCTGCTCGCGCGGGTCGAGCAGGTCGCCCTGGCGGCGCGCCGCGTGGCAGGCGATCGACGCGAAGAGCCGGTCGACCGCGGGCAGGTCGCGCGGAGAGCCGCAAGCGCCGAGGCCGCTCTGCCCGGCGTCCTGCAGCTCGTCGGCGAGCGCGCGCAGCAGCGCGACCGGATCCCGATCGGAGAGCAGCTCGGGCAGCGCCCGCAGCACCAGCGTGTCCGGACCGAAACGCTCGATGTCGAAGCCGGCGCGGCGCAGCTCCGGCTCGGCGTCGAGCAGCGCCTCGAGCGCGGCGACGGGCAGGCGCAGCGTGGCGGGGATCAGCAGCGGCTGGCTCTTTGGCGCGCGCGTGCGCCACTCCGCGCGCAGGCGCTCGAAGAGCACGCGTTCGTGCGCGGCGTGCTGGTCGACGAGCAGCAGCTGACCCGGCGCCTCGAGCACGAGATAGCTGGCGAGGAGCTGACCCAGGCGCGGGAGCGCGCTGAAGCGCAGCCCGGCTGCGGGATCCGCTCCCGGCGGAGCGGACTGCAGCAGCTCGCCCTGGCGCAGCTCGAGCGCGGCTCCCCGTTCGGAGCTCTCGGGCCGCTCGGCCAGCACCCAGTCGCTGGCCACCGCTCCCGGCACGCGTGCCTCGCCTCGCGCCGCGGCCGGGTCCGCGGCGGCGCGCGCCGTGACTGCGCCCGCCGGCGCGCCGAGCCAGCGCCGCTCGGCGAGTGCGCTCGCCGCGCCGCGCCGCATCAGACGGTGGACCTGCTGCGGATCCGCGAAGCGCACCTCGGCCTTTGCCGGGTGGACGTTCACGTCGACGCTCTCGAGCGGCAGCCGGAGATCGAGCAGCGCCGCCGGGAAGCGGCCGCGCGGCAGCACGTCGCGATAGGCGTCGAGCAGCGCATGCGAGAGCAGTCGGTCCCGCACCGGGCGCCCGTTGACGTACAGGTAGATTCCGGCCTGGGTCGAGCGGTGGTGATCGGGGCGCGAGACGAAGCCCCGCAGGCTCGCTCCGCCCTCCTCCGCCGCAACGGGCACGAAGGCCGCGGCGTCGGCTTCGCTGATCACGGCCGCGACGCGATCGAGCGGATCGGAGACCGCCGGCCACACCAGTGCGGGACGCTCGTCGCGGCGCAGCTCGAAGCGCAGTGCAGGCTGCACCAGCGCGATGCGCGTCAGCGTCTCGGCGATGTGGCCCCACTCGGTGCTCTCGCGCTTCAGGAACTTGCGTCGCGCGGGCACACCGGCGAAGAGATCCGCGACCTCGATGCGCGTGCCGGGCGTCCCGGCCGCCTCGCGCTGATGCAGCCGGCGCCCGTGGTCGACCGAGATCTCGGTTGCGGCGCCAGCGCCCGCCTCGCGCGTGCGCAACAGGAAGCGCGAGACCGACGCGATCGCGGGCAGCGCCTCGCCGCGAAATCCAAAGCTGCCGATGCGCGCGAGATCCTCGGCGCTGCGGAGCTTGCTCGTCGCGTGGCGCTCGAGCGCGAGCACGGCGTCGCCCGCGCTCATGCCGCAGCCGTCGTCCGCCACGGCGATCCAAGCTTGGCCGCCGCCGCGGACCTCGACCTGGACGCGTCTGGCGCCCGCATCGAGCGCATTCTCTACGAGTTCCTTGACGACTGACGCCGGGCGCTCGACGACCTCGCCCGCGGCGATCTGGTCGATCAGGTCGTCCGGGAGCCGCTGCACGCGGCTCGAAACGGGTGTGGGCTTCGGCTCCAAGTCGTTGAATTCACGCGCGCTCCCTGCCTCGCTCCCAAGCGCTCGGCAGTCCTCGCCGGAGTCCGCGTAGTTCTCCCCCCGCTCGGGTCCTAGCAGTCGGGGGGGCGCATGGTCAAGCGGAAAATTGCCTGGGGCCGTTGACACCCGCAGATGCAAGGACCAGTCTCTCCCGCGACCCGCCCAGATCGAGAGGCAGTGCTGACTGGGGGGCGGGGCTCTCGCAGAAATGCTCGTGGATCGAAGTGCTTGAGGAATGAAACGGCGAGTGCCCACCGGCACGCGACACGGCGCTCGACGGAGGTTGCGAAAGGATGGCTGCATCCCGCGGGAGTAGATGATCGGACCCGGACGCGGTCCAGCTGAGCCCGCTGCAGCCTTCGCACGACTCGGGGGGGAAGTCGCGAAGGGAGCACCGAGATGAGCGAGATGGCAATTCAAGGCCTTTCGAACGACGCCAGCGCCGGGGTGGATCGGGTCACCGGGCGCCGGCGCGGCGATCGCATCGTCGGCTCGAGCCGCGCGATCCAGGACGTCGTCGACCGCGCGCTGGCAGCGGCGCAGTCTGGCCAGCCCGTGGAGATCCAGGGCCCTGCGGGAACGGGAAAGTCCCACGTCGCACGCGCGATCCACAGCTGGAGCGCGCGCAGCGCGGCGCCACTGGTTCAGATCTCGTGCAGCGCGATTGCGGAGGGACTGCTGGATCGCGAGCTCTTCGGCTCCGCGGCCGGCGTCCACCCGAAGCTCCCCGAAGCCTGCGAGGGCGCACTCGCGCGAGCCGCGCGCGGCAGCCTCGTGATCGAGGCGGTCGACCGCGCTCCCGCCGCGACCCAGACCCGCCTTGGACGCGCGATCGCAGACGGCCGCTACACGCGGGAAGGCGAGAGCGCGGCGCGCGCGCTCGAAGTCCGCCTCGTGTTCACCGCACTCGACTCGCGCGCGAGCTTGATCCTCGCCGGTGTGCCGCACCACTCGATCGTGCTGCCGCCGCTCTGCGACCGGAAGGAAGACGTGCTGCCGCTCGCGGCCCACTTCCTGCGCCTGGCCGCGGACGAGGACGGCGTCACACCGGTCGGTTTCAGCTCCGAAGCGCGCAACGCGCTCGTGGCCGAAGCCTGGACCGGAAACGCGCGCGAGCTGAAGGAGCGGGTGCGCGAGGCGCTGCGCCTCGGAGGCGGTGGGGCGATTTCGGCCGAGGCGCTGCTGCTCGCGGCCGACCTCGAGGAGGTGCCCTCCTTCAAAGACGCCAAGCGGGCTTTCGAGACGCGCTATGTCCAGGGCCTGCTGCGCCGTTGCCGCGGCAACATCAGCCGCGCGGCGCGTCTCGCGAAGAAGGACCGCAAGGACTTCTACGACGTGATCCGCCGCACCGGAATCGATCCGACCGATTTCCGTTAGTCGCCGGGGGGAAGCGTTGCCGGAACGACGCGGCTCGCTGCGCGTGGGCGTGGTCCAGCTGACTTCGACCGACGACCAGGCCCGCAATCTCGCGAGCGCCCGCGAGCTGGTGGCCGACGCCGCCTCGCGCGGCGCGCGCCTGGTGCTGTTGCCCGAGAACTTCTCGTACCTGCGCCGCGAGGGAGAGCCGATTCCCTGCGCGCAGACGCTCGATGGCGAGGTCGTCGGCGCGCTGCGCGCCTGGGCCCGAGAGCTCGGAATCTGGCTCCACGGCGGCAGCCTCCCCGAGCGGCGCGACGATGCGCGTGTGCACAATACGAGCGTCGTGGTCGACCCCGAAGGCGCGCTGCGCGGTGTCTATCGCAAGATCCACCTCTTCGACGTCGATCTGCGCGCCCAGGGCGGTGGGCGCTTCCAGGAATCGGAGCGCGTCGCGCCGGGCGACGAGGTCGTGGTGGTCGAGACACCCTTCGGCAGCCTCGGGCTCTCGGTCTGCTACGACCTGCGATTCCCGGAGCTGTTCCGCGAGCTCACGCAGCGCGGCGCGCGCTTTCTCGCGGTTCCCTCGGCCTTCGCGCCCGAGACCGGCAAGGACCACTGGGAGGTGCTGCTGCGCGCGCGCGCGATCGAGAACCAGGCCTTCGTGCTCGCGCCCGCGCAGTGCGGGCGCCACAGCGCGTCCCGCGCGAGCTACGGCCGCTCGCTGATCGCGGATCCCTGGGGCCTCGTGCTCGCCCAGGCCGGCGATCGCCCCTGCGCGATCGTCGCCGACTGCGACCTCGACGCCCAGGACCGCCTGCGCAGCGATCTTCCCGCCCTCTCCCACCGCCGGCTGTAGCTAGTTCGAGAGGTGCTTGCGCAGCAGCGGGCCGAGCTGGCGCGAGAGGGCCAGAGGCAGGCGCGTCCAGAGCTGCGACAGGCGTTCGAGCAGCGCGGATTTTTCGAGGCCCGCGAGGGGCTCGAGCGCGCCTCGAGGCGAGACGCGGGCCCAGGCGAGGCCGCGCTCCTGCGCGCCCCAGCCGAGCTTGAAGCGATAGGTTCCGCTGTCGACCGGGGAGCGGCCGAAGTCGAGCTCGCGCGCGCCGCGGCGGATCGCCCAGCGGATCGCCTCCCAGTAGATGTGGTTGTTCGGGCAGCGCGCGCGCTCGCTGCGCAGCGTCGAGGCCCAGGGAATGCAGACCGCGTCCTGGTGCTGGATCGCGACGAGGCCGCCGACCGGCCGCTCGCCGCGCAGCGTCACGATCAGCCGCAGCCGCTCGCCGAAGTGGCGCAGCATCGCGGCGAAGAATGCGCGCGAGTGCACCGGGGATCCGAGGTCGCGCATGTTGATCGCGAAGGGCTCGTAGAACGCGTCGAGCAGCTGCTCGTTCGAGCCGGGCGCGAGTGCCAGGCCCTCCTTCTCGGCCTTGCGGGTCTGGTTGCGGACCTTCGCTCCGAGGCGCTTCCACTGGCTCTCCTCGTCCGCCTCGAGCGCGAGTGCGAGATCCACGCGCAGGGCGCCCGCGGAGGGCGCGGGGCAGAGCGCGGCCGCGAACGTCTGGCGCAGCTCGGTGAAGCGCGCGCCCAGCTCGCGCGCGCGCCGCGCAGCCAGCGCGAGCAGCGCGTCGCGCGCGCTGTCACTCGCGCAGAGCAGTCCCGCGCTGTCGAGGAAGGGCAGCGACACCAGCAGGCGCGTGCCGCTCAGGCTGCGCAAGGGCACCAGCGGCAACACGCCCTCGATCTCGCCGGCCGGACTGCGGCGCGCGACCCAGTATTCGGGCCGGAGCCGATAGGACTCTCGCAGCACCGCAGCCCAGGCCGCGGCGTGCCCGAGATTCGCCCCCGGCGTCGCGGCGCAGAATCGGTCCCACTCGTCTCCCGGCTGCTCGCAGGCTTGTATGTGCATTGCCCCCCATAGATCGGCGAGCGCGCGTCGAAATTGACAGCGAATCCGTCAAGGCGCCTGCGCAATGCGCCGAAAGGAGCGACGACAGGGAGGGACTTCCGTGCACAGCACCGCTCGATCTCACAGTTGGCGGCAGCGTCGCGCCTGCGCCGCACTCGTTTCACTGGCCTGGCTGGCACTCGGCTGCCAGACGACGCTCAGCGCGCCGCCGCCCGTGCGCTCCTACGAGAACTACCGCGTTGGGGCACCGGACCGGCTCTCGGTCAGCATCCTGCCCGACCCCGTGATCACGCGCGACGTCGTGGTGCGTCCGGACGGCATGATCTCGGTCGACCTGATCGGCGACGTCCCCGCCAGCGGGCGCACGGTCGACGAGATCGCGCGCGACGTCGAGAAGCGCGTCGCGCGCTTCAAGCGCGGCGCCTCCGCGACGGTCGCCGTGGTCGAGGCGCGCAGCACCGCGATCACGATCCTCGGCGAGGTCCGCTCGAACCAGACCTTCCCGTTGCTCAAGGAGACGCGCGTGATCGAGGCGATCGGGATGGCGGGCGGCACGGCGCCCTTCGCCTCGCTCGGCAACGTGCGCGTGATCCGCAGCCAGGGCGGCGAGACGAGCGTGATCGGCGTCGATCTAAAGGCGATCCAGCGCGGGGACCTCGCGACGAATCTGATGCTGATTCCGGGCGACGTGATCTACGTGCCGCCCACGCTGCTCGCGCGCTTCGGTTACGGGGTGCAGGCGCTGCTCTTCCCCTTCCAGCCCCTGATGGGCATTGCGACCTCGGCAGCCGGCAACGCGATCCTGCCGGGCAGCGGCCTCTGAGCGCGCCAGCGCGGCGTTCGCGCACGCAGTCCTCTCGCGCGGCCGGCCCGGTCAGCAAGCCGGCCGCGCCTCTGCACGTCACCGAAGCGGTTCGGCAAGGCACCCAAGGCTGAGGCCGAATGCGTTACTACCTGCTCAATGTCTTCTTCGGTCGCGTCGTCGCGGCCGTGCTGACCGATTTCGCGTGCGCCGCCGGCGCAACCGCGCTGAGTGTCGTGTGGAAGCACCCGGAGCTCCCGCCGAGCGATCTGCTCGGCATCGCCTGCGTCGCGGCACTCGCAGTCGTCGCGTGCTTTCAGTACGCCGGTGCCTATGGCCTGCGCGTGCTCGGAGACGCGCGCCGCAGTACCCGCAGCGTCCTGATCGGCACCGCGCTCGCGGCCGGTGTCGCGCTGCTCTGGCTCGCGCTGGGAACCCCGCAGCCGCCGGCGCTGCTCGCGCTCGGGCTCAGCGGGATCGGGTCGCTGCCGCTCGTGCTGCTGGCCCGATTGGCCTTCCGCCGCCTCTCGGCGATGCCGCGCTTCAACCAGCGCGTGCTGCTGATCGGGACCAGCGACCTCGCGGTTGCGATCGCCGAGTCCGTGCGCATTCGCAAGCGGCTCGGAGTCGAGCTGGTCGGATTCCTTTCGGATGAATTCCAGGACGAGGGCCGCTCGATCTCGGGCTTCCCGGTCCTCGGCAAGATCCACGAGGTCGAGAAGATCCTCGACTCGTTGCGCGTCGGCACCGTCGTCGTGGCCTCGAAGGGCCGCAGGGACTACTTCCCGGCCGAGGAGCTGCTCCACGCGAAGCTGCAGGGCTGCCGCGTCGAGTCGGGGATCTCGTTCTACGAGCGCATCAGCGGCCGCATCTACCTGCGCGATCTGCGCTCCTCGTACCTGATCTTCTCGTCCGGCTTCGACTACCGCCGGCCGGTCTCCGCGCTCGCGAAGCGCGGCTTCGACGCGCTGCTCTCGGGCGCCGCGCTGCTCGTCGCGGGCCCGGTGATCGCGCTGTGTGCGCTCGCGGTGAAGCTCGACAGCGCGGGGCCGGCCTTCTTCCGCCAGCAGCGCGTCGGACAGGACGGCAAGCCCTTCCGCGTCTGGAAGCTGCGCTCGATGATCGACCGCGCCGAGGCGGTCACGGGGCCGAAGCTCGCGACCGAGGACGACCCCCGCATCACGCGCGTCGGCCGTGTGATGCGCAAGACGCGCCTCGACGAGCTGCCGCAGCTGCTGAACGTGTGGGTCGGCGACATGAGCCTGGTGGGTCCGCGGCCCGAGCGCCCCGAGTTCATCGACGAGCTGTCGGCCAAGCTGCCCTACTTCCGGCTGCGCTCGATGCTCAAGCCTGGCGTCACGGGCTGGGCGCAGGTTCGCCACGGTTACGTGAACGACGTGCGCGGCTTCGAGGAGAAGCTCGCGCTCGACCTCTACTACATGAAGTACCGCTCGCTCGTGATGGACCTGCTGATCCTGCTGAAGACCGCGAAGACGGTGCTGCTCGCGCACGGGACCTGATGTCCCGCTTCGCGCTGACCGTCGACCTCGAGGAGTACTTCCAGGTCTCGAATTTCGCGGGCGTGATCCAGCGCGAGCGCTGGGACGGCCTCGACCGGCGCGCGGCCGCCGCGACTCACCGCTTGCTCGATCTCTTCGACGCGACCGGCCAGCGCGCGACCTTCTTCGCGCTGGGCTGGGTGGCCGAGCGAGAGCCCGCGCTGCTGCGCGAGATCAGCGCCCGCGGTCACGAGGTCGCCTGCCACGGCCATGCCCACGAGCTCGTCTACGAGATCGGCCCGGAGCGCTTCCGCAGCGACCTGCGCCGCGCGGTCGCCGCGATCGCGGATGTGATCGGAGCGCGGCCCGTCGGCTATCGGGCGCCCTCCTACTCGATCACGCGCGCCTCGCTCTGGGCGCTCTCGATCCTGCGCGAGGAGGGCTTCGAGTACGACTCCTCGATCTTCCCGATCCGCCACCACCGCTACGGGATCCCGGATTTCGCGCGCGAGCCCGTGCGCCTCGAGCTCGCGCAGGGCGAGAGCCTGCTCGAGTTCCCGCTCACGACGCTCGCGCTCGGCCCGCTGCGCCTGCCGCTCGCAGGGGGGGCCTATCTGCGCTTCCTGCCGGCGCCGCTGTTCCGCTGGGGTTGGCGCCAGCTCGCGCGGTCCGGGCGCGCTGCCGTGCTCTACCTGCACCCGTGGGAGATCGACCCGCAGCAGCCGCGCCAGGACGTCGGGCTCGCGGTGCGCGTGAACCACTATCACAATCTCTCTCGAACCGAGTCGCGTCTCGCGCAGTTGCTCGCGAGCTTCTCGTTCGCGCCGATGCGCGAGGTCTTGCACGCGCTCGAAGCGGCAGGCCGCGTGCAGCGCTGCGCACTCCCTGACGCCGACACGAATGGCTCCGCGGCGATGCTGCGGACCGCCTAGTCTTGTGGTCCCGGTCCGGGCGCAGCCCGGACCACCCCGCTTCGCTCGGCTGCGCCTCGCTGCGCGCCGAAGCGGCTTGCGATCTTCGTCGGCTTGCATGTCTCGTCGGTCTGAGGCAGAGCCTCGCTAAACCTGAGCCTCCGTTTGCGCCCGCGATCCACCGAAGAGTGTCGGGATCGTTCGATCTGGTTCGTCACCTTTCGCAGCGTTCAGGTCACTCCACGCTGGGTCCCCGGATCATGGGTCCGAGGCCTCGCGCCCCGCGCAGTGCGCCGCAGGCGAACGAAGATCGCAGGCTGAGGAAGCAAGGGGCCTTGCCCCGCGCAGTGAGCCGCAGGCGAACGTAGATCAAAAGGTGAGGAGACATGATGTCTGATTCCGGATCCGCGGCGATGGGGGGCTTCCAGTTCGACGATCTGCTCGAGATCATCGAGCGGAGGCGCAGCTGGATCCTGGCGGCCGCGCTGGGCGGGTGCCTCGCGGGCTTCTTCGCCTATCTCGTGCTGCCCGCGAGCTACCTCTCCTCGACCACGATCCTGGTCGAGCCGCAGAACGTCCCCGAGAACTACATCAAGAGCACCGTCACGCTCGCGATCGACCAGCGCATCTACACGCTGCAGGAGCGCGTCACCGGCTACCAGAGCCTGACCGAGCTGATCGAAAAGGTCGGCGTCGAGCGCCTGGATCCGAGCGGCAAGCAGACGCGCGAGGCGATCATGTCCGAGATCCGCGAGCACCTCGGCGTCGAGGTCCTCGCGGGCAAGACGGGCGCTCCGGTCTTCGAGATCTTCTACAGTGCGGCCGATCCGCAGCTCGCCTCCGAGGTGGTCAAGGAGATCGCCGGTCTCTTCGTCGAGGAGAACCTGAAGGACCGCGCGCGCCAGGCCACCGCGACGGCCGAGTTCCTCGACAAAGAGCTCGACCGCCTGCGCGAGGAGGTCGCCGTGCAGGAGGACCGGATCCGCGATTTCAACTTTGGCGCGCTCGGAACCCTGCCCTCGCAACTCGACACGAATCTGCGCGAGCTCGACCGCTTGAATCTCGAGCTGCAGGCGACGCTCGAGTCGCAGGCGGCGGCGACCCAGCGCGTCGCGATGCTGCGGCGCCAGCTCGGCGGCAGCGAGGGCTCCTCCGAAACGCCGAGCTCGCTGCAGGCGCTGTTGCGCGCGGCGCAGCAGGAGCTGCTGGCCGCGCGCCGCGCGTTCACCGAGGAGCACCCGAACGTTCGGCACCTGATGGCCGAAATCGAAGATCTGGAGCAGCAGATCAAGCAGGCGCCGGCCGGCCGCAGGGTCGCGGCGGCGGTCGACCCGGTGACCGCGGGCGCGCAGCGGGATCTCAACGAGGCCAGCCTCGCGCTCGATGCGACGAAACGCCAGGAGGGCCGGATCCGCAAGCGCATCGCCGACATCCAGGGCCGCGTCGAGCAGACCCCCGCGCGCCAGCAGGAGCTCTCCGGGATCACGCGGGACTACGAGAATCTCGCAAACACCTATCGCGATCTGCTCGGCAAGAAGTACGAGGCCTCGCTCGCGCGCAATCTCGAGCTCGCGCAGAAGGGCGAGCGCTTCAAGGTGCTGCGCCCGGCCACGGTGCCGCTCGCGCCGAGCTGGCCGGATCTCCGGATCGTGATGCCGGCGGGGCTCGCGTTGGGCCTGCTGATCGCAGCGATCGCGATCGCAATCACCGAAAGCCGAAACCCGGCCTTCCGCTCGGTCGAGCGTCTCACGCGCGTGCTCGGGATTCCGGTCTTCGCGTCGATTCCGCGCATCGACAACGACCAGATCTACGAGACGCAGCCCGCCGGCGACGTGGATTCGAAGCTCGTCGCGTATACGGCGCCGGAGTCGTCGCCCGCGGAGCAGTACCGAGGCTTCCTGCCGACCTTCCTCGAGGCCGAAAACTGCCAGGTGATTCTCGTGACCAGCGCCGCGCGCGGCGACGGCAAGACGCTCACGACCATGAACCTCGCGGTGACGCTGGCGAGTGATCTCAACAAGCGGGTCGTCGTGATCGACGCCGACCTGCGACGTCCGCGGGTGCACAAGGTCATGCACGCGGAGCGCAAGCGCGGCCTCTCGACGATCTTGAGGCGCGAGGCGCGCCTCGAGGACTGCGTCGTCGAGACCAAGGTGCACAACCTCTCGGTGCTGCCGGCGGGCCCCTCGGTGCGGAATCCGATCACGCTGCTGACCGACCCGGCCTTCCTCGAGGTGCTCTCCGAAGCGAAGCGCCAGTTCGACATCGTGATGATCGACAGCCCGCCGCTCTTGCCCGTGGTGGACAGCAAGCTGATCCGCAAGCTCGCCGACATGGTGCTCTTCGTGGTGCGCGCGGATGCGACGCCCCGCGACGCAGTCGTGCGCTCGCTGGCGGAGCTGCGCGACGTGGCGGGCGTGATCTTCAATCAGGTCAGTCCGGGCTCCTTCCGCCGCTACTACTACTACGACGCGTACTCGACCTACGCCTACGGCGAGGCCGTCGAGCCCGACGATGCGCCGGAGGTCAAGGCCGTTGCCTGATCCGACTGCGACGGACGCTGCGCTGCTCACGGGCCGCGAGGTGCAGGCGATGCTCCAGATCGGCCGCACCAAGCTCTGGGAGCTGGTCCGCGCGGGCGCCTTTCCCGCCTACCGCATCGGCGAGGGTCGCAACAGCTCGCTGCGCTACCGGCGCGCGGACCTGCTGCGCTGGCTCGAATGCCAGCGTGTCGGCGGCGCCGAACTCCCGCTCGCCCGCGCGGCTCCCGCCGATCGCGCGAGATGAGCGGGCGTCGCGGGCGGGGCTTCCTGCTTCCGCCGCGGCCGCGGCTGCGCGACTGGCCCCTGGCCGGCGCGGGGGCGGGCCTGCTGCTCGGGGGCTGCGAGCTGGCTCTCTCCGCGCTCTGCGGGGCGCCGCGCCCGCCGGCCTCGCTGCTCGCGCTCGCGCTCGGCTTCGACGCCGCTGCCGGCGCGGGGATCGCGGCGCTGGTGGCGCTCGCGCTGCGCTCCCAGGGCCTGCGGCTCTGCTATTCGGCTGTTGCGGGGGCGATCGTCGGCGTCCAGGGCGCGGTGGCGAGTGCCGATCTGCTGCTCGGCGCGTTCACGCTGGTGCTGGCTCCGGCGGGCGCGTTCGCGGCTGTCGTGCTCTCGGGGCTCGCTGCCGTTGCAGCGGGCGCGGCGCTCGCGAAGCTCGGCGAACGCCTCGAGCGCTCGGGCCTGCCGCTCGCTCCGCTGCCGCTGTGGCTCGCCTCGGGCGCAGTGCTCGCGCTCGCGGGCGCGGTGCCGAGCGCCGCGGGCCGGCAGGGGGTGGCGCTCGGTGCGGCGGTCGGCGCGGTGCCGCTGCTCGCCTGGCTCGCGCTGGCCGCGTCGCGGAGCCGCGGCGTGCGCCCGCGCGTTCCGCTGCCGGGTCTCGCGCTGCGCGCCGCGCTCGCGGTTTTCGCCGGCTGCGCGCTCGAGCTCGCGTGGCCGTGGCTCCGCTACGGAGACCAGCGCGCGGCGTTGCCCGAGGGGCCGCCCAGCGTCGTGCTCGTGAGCGCGGGCCCCGAGCTCGCGCGCGAGACGGCCGAGGCCGCCGCGGAGCTGATCGGCTGGCACGGATTGCGTTACAGCGCCGCAGCCGGGACCGAAGCCGGACTGGCGCTCGGGATGCTGCGCCTCTCGGACGGGCGCTCGCTGGCCGCGGCGCTGCGCGAATCGGGCTACTCGAGCGCCAGCCTGCACGCACACGTGGCGCCGGCCGAGAGCGCGGATTTCGCGGAAGTCGACGCGGCTGCGGCCCCGCTCGCAGCGCTCGCGCGCACAGCGCCGGGCCTGCGCGGCCTCGCGTGGCTTCACTGCTGCGCCGCGCGGGTGGTCCAGGCACTGCGCCTCGACGCCCCGCGCCGAACCCCCGCCGAGCTGACCCGCGCGACCGGCGCGTGGCTGCTCGACTGGCGCGCGCGCCGCGCGGGGATGCCCTTCGTGCTCTGGGTCGACTACCGCAGCTCGGAACAGCAGGCGAGCGGTTTGATTGCGGCCTTGAGCGAGCTGCTGCGCCAGATCGATCAGCACGAGGTCGGCGCGCGCGCGCTGGTCGTGCTCGTGCTGCCGGCCGAGCGCGGCGAGCGCAGCCGCGCGGTGCTGCGGGTTCCCCAGGGCTGGCCGGTGCCCGATCAGCCCGCGCGGGTTCCGCACCGGCTGCGCGGGAGCGAGCTCGCCGACGCGCTGCTCGCCGCCACACGCAGCGACGGCCGGCCGCAAGCTCTTCCGGGCAGCGAGCTTCCCGGGCGCAGCCTGGGGCTCGTCGGAGCGACCGCGGACTAGCGTCGCTCGGGCAGCGCCGGCTCCGCGCATTCGATGATCTCGGCGATGCGGTAGTCGCGCACGTCGCGCGCCTGGAAGAAGAGCATCAGCTCGCCCAGCAGGCCGATCGTCAGCGACTGCACGCCGAGGCCGACGAGCAGCGTGCCGAGCACGAGGATCGGCCGGCCCGCGAGCGGCTCGCCGAGCAGGCGCTCGACGCCGACCACCAGCAGGATTGCGCCGCCGAGAATTCCGAACAGCGCGCCGACCGCGCCGAACAGCCGCAGCGGGCGCCTGGTGAAGTGCGACAGGAAGAACATCGAGAGCAGATCGAGCAGCCGGTACAGGTAGGTGCGCGGCCGGTAGACGAGCGGCGCAGCGGCGCGCCCGTCCTGCGGCACGGGGATCTCGCGCACTGCGAAGCCGACGCGTTCGGCCAACACCGGCAGGAAGCGGTGGAAATCGCCGTAGAGCGGCAGCTCCGCGAGCACCTCGCGGTGCACCGCCCGCGTGCCGCTCGCCACGTCGCGAAAGCGGGTGCCGGTTGCCCAGGACGCGAGCCGGTTGAAGCCGACCGCCTGCAGCTGCTTCAGCCAGCCGTCGCTGCGCTGCGTGCGGCTCGCGAACGCGAAGTCTGCGCCGTCTGCCAGGGCCGCGTAGAGCAGGCCCAGGCCCTTCGGGTCTGCGTCGAAGTACGCGGGGATCGTGATCACCACCTCCCCCTGCGCGCGCTCGAAGCCGCTCGCGAGCGCGGCCGCCTCGGAAACCGGCCGCGCGAAGCGCAGCACGCGCACGTGCGACGCATCGATCTCGTGGAGTTGGCGCGCCTGCTCGAAGGCAGCCTCGAACTCGGCGCTCACGAGGTAGAGCACCTCGTAGGGGCGTTCGAGCTTCTGTAGCTCGGGCAGCAGCGAGCGGTGCAGCTCGCGCAGGTCGTCGTGGCGCTCCACGATCGGCACCAGCACCGAGATCACACGCGGGAGTGCAGACGCCGTCATCGGTTCCCTCCGAGTTCACGCACTCCGAGCCGCGGCTGTTTGGCGCGACCGGAGCTGTCGATCAGGCCCTCGCCGAAGATTCCGGCGAAGAGGCAGGAGACGAAGACGAGCCCGAGCTCGATCGCGACGACCGAGGCGACGGTGCCCGCCGGGCCGAGCCACAGTGCCCAGAGCGCCGTCAGCAGCGAGCCCGCCAGGAAGGGCATGCCGAGCAGCGCGAACCAGCGCGACGGGCTCTCGCGGAAGCGGGTCAGCAACTGGATCGTGAGCAGGTCGGCCATGACCTTGAACACGCGCGAAATGCCGTACTTCGATTCGCCGTGGATGCGCGCGTGATGGTGGACCGGGATCTCGTCGATGCGCGCTCCGGTCGGCATCGTGAGCACCGCGACGAAACGGTGCATGTCCGAGTAGAGCGAGAGGCGCTCGATCACCTCGCGGCGGTAGGCCTTGAGGGAGCAGCCCTGGTCGTGGATCGGGACCCGCGTCGCGGCCTGGATGAGGCGGTTCGCGACCCAGGACGGCAGCTTGCGCAGCACCATCGCGTCCTGGCGATTCACGCGCCAGCCGGAGACGACGTCCGCGCCGTCCTGGATGCGCTCGAGCAGCTTCGGAATGTCCGCGGGGTCGTTCTGCAGGTCGCCGTCCATGGTGAGGATCACGTCGCCGCGCGCGCGGTCGAAGCCGGCCTGCAGGGCGAGGGTCTGGCCGAAGTTGCGGCGCAGCTTCACGAGCACGAGCTCGGGCGTGGTCGCGGCGGCGGCCTCGAGACGCGGGCGCGTCTGGTCGCGGCTGCCGTCGTCCACGAACACGACCTCGAAAGGCCTGCCGAGCGGGCGCAGCACCGCGAGCACGCGCGCGAGCAGCGGGAGGACGTTGTCCTCCTCGTTGTAGACGCAGACGACGACGGAGATCGAGCCGACGGGGGCCTGCATTGCGGGGCTTATCGGCCGTTCCGCGCCGGGCTCTGAGCGCTCGGAAGCGCTGTTCCGGCCTCGGCTTGGAGCGCGCGTGTGCGCGCGCCCGAGGCGGCCGGACACAGCTCCGCGTAGAGCGCTGCGACGCGTTCTGCCGTCGCGCCAACCTCGAAGCTCGCGAGAAAGCGCGCCCGGGCCGCTCGCGAGAGCGCCGGTCCCGGCCCCGCTGTGTCCTGGACCCATTCCGAGAGGACCCGGGCCCAGGTCTGGGGGTCGCGGTCTGGCAGGCAGCGCCCGCCCTGCCCGGCCAGCGCGTCGGAGACGCCGCGCAGCGGGCCGGCGAGCACGGGAGTCCCGCGCGCGAGCGCCTCGAGCACGCAGATGGGATGGCCCTCGTGGTGGCTGGTGACGAGCAGCGCGCGCCAGCGCGCGGCGCGCGCGAGGGGCTCGGGGTCGAAGCCCGCAAAGCGGATCCGGTCGGCCGCGCCGGAGGCGCGCGCGCGCGCCTCGAGCGCGGCGCGTTCCGGCCCCTCGCCGACGATCTCGAGCTCGAGGTCGGGCACGGCTGCGACCGCGTCGATCGCGAGCTCGAGGCCCTTCACGGGCGCGAGGCGCGCGAGCACGCCGACGCGCCGCGGGCGCGCTGCGAAGTGCGGTGGCGAGAGCCGGAGCTGGGGATCCGCGATGCCGTTCGGCAACAGCGCGGTGCGCCGCGCTCCGACCCGGGCCGCGAGCCACTCCTGGACCTCCTCCGAGACCGCAATCACGCGCCGCGCCGAGAAGCGCTTCGCGCACAGATCCAGCGCGAGGTAGGCCTGCATCCGCCGAGCGGCGGCGCCCGCGAAAGGCTCCGGACGGCCGTGTTGAGTGGCGACCCAGGGCCGGCCCGAGAGCGCGGCGAGCAGGTCCTCCTTGTAGCGGTGCGCGTGCACGAGGTCGCAGCCCGCGAGCCTGTTTGCTACGGCCCGGCGCAACCCGCGGAAGCCCTGCCCCTGCTCGGCCTCGATCTCGACCGGGACGCCGGCCGCGCGCAGGCGCCGCGCGAGCTCGCCCTCGTTCAGCAGCAGTGCGCGCACGCGCAGCTCCCGGCGCGCCGCCAGCGCCGAGATCAAGTGCGCGCTCGCGGACTCGGCGCCCGCCCAGAGATCCCCGGAGAGCAGGTGGACGACCTCGAGCATCCCCTCCCCTTCGACCCGCAGCGCGGCGCGCTTGACGCGCCAGAGGGTCAAGGCGCGGGCGCTGCGCGCCGCAAGGAGAGGCCATGAGCTCCGGCAGCAAGCGCGTCGACCGCCTGCTCCGCTTCGGCCGCGCGGCCGTTGGCGAGTGGAGCGGCCGGCACGCGCGCGAGCGCGCGCAGCTCGATGGCAGCGCTGCGGCGCTGCTGATGTACCACCGCGTGCTGCCGCGCGCGCGAGCTCGCGAGCTCGCGGTCGAGCCGGGCATGTTCGTCACGCCCGAGAGCTTCGCCGTGCAGCTCGACTGCCTGCGCGCGGAGTTCTCGGTGCTGCCGCTGCACGAGATCGCGTCGCGGTTCCTCGCGGGCGCGGCGCTGCCGCCGCGCGCCTGCGCGATCAGCTTCGACGACGGCTGGCTCGACAATGCCGAGTACGCGGCGCCCGCGCTCGCGGCGCGCGGGCTGCCGGCGACGATCTTCCTGGTGTCGCGGCGCGTCGGGAGCCTCGGGGCCTTCTGGCCAGACGAGCTGGCGCGACGTCTCGCGCCGCTGCCCGCGCGCGAGGCCGCCGACATCGCGCGCGCGCTCGGGGCCGCTCCGGGGCCGCCGCTCGAAGCGCTGCTCGCACACTGGAAGGGCCTGCGCGAGGCCGAGCGCGAAGACGCGCTCGAAGAGCTGCGCGAGCTCACGCCGCGCGTCGCGTGGCGCGAGCGGCGGGAGCTGCTCGACTGGAGCGAGGTCGACGCGCTCGCGCGCCAGGGCATCGACTTCGAGTCTCACGGCGCGAGCCATGCGCTGCTGACTCAGCTGCCGTTTGCTGCCGCGGCGCGCGAGCTCGAGGAGTCGCTCGCGGCCCTGCGCGAGCGCGGGCACGCGCGCCACGGCCTGCTCGCGTATCCGAGCGGCGCGAACGACCCGAGCGTGCGCAAGCTCGCGCGCGAGCAGGGCTACCGCGTGGCCGTCACGACCCAGCGCGGGGTTGCACGCCCGGAGCACGACCGCTTCGAGCTGCCGCGCATCGGCCTGCACCAGGACATCTCCGGCACTCGCCCCGAGTTCCTGCGCAGCGTGCCCGGATCGCTCTAGAACGGGGACGTTGTTGCCTTTTGCCTTTTCGGCTGCCGAAAAGGCAAGCCGAAGGCTTGCCGTGCGGGCAGGCCGGCTCTGCCGGCCGATCACCCGCAAGGCCAGCAAAAGGCAACAACGTCCCCGTCTGCCGCGGCTATCCTCGCGGCGCGATGACGGGACCTCTGCGCAACGAATCGGCGGTCGCGGGTCTCGGCGTCTACCGCGACGGCGACGTGTTGCGCCTGCGCTTCGAGCGGCCCGAAAAACGCAACGCGCTCTCGCTCGAGCTGCGCCAAGCGCTGCCCGGCCTGATCGAAGCCGCAGGCCGCGACGAATCCGTGCGCGTGATCCTGCTCTCCGGCGAAGGCGCGCACTTCTGCAGCGGCGCCGACATCCTCGCGCAGAATGCTGGCGGCGAGCGCCCGCGCGTCGGCTCGATCCAGCGACGCCTGCCGCAGGAGGCGCATCGCCTGATTCCGGTGCTGCTCGAGGTCCAGACCCCGATCGTCTGTCAGGTGCGCGGCTTTGCCACCGGCATCGGACTGCACATCGCGCTCGCGGCGGATTTCACGCTCGCCGCGGACGACGCGCGCTTCTGGGAGCCCTTTGCCGCGCGCGGCTTCTCCGCGGACAGCGGCGGCAGCTGGCTGTTGCCGCGCGCGCTCGGGCTGGCGCGAGCGCGGGAGATGCTGCTGCTGGGCCGGGAGCTCTCGGGGCGCGACGCAGCGGCCTGCGGTGCGATCCACCGCGCGCTGCCCGAGGCCGAGCTCGACGCCGCGACCGAGGCCCTCGTCGCAGAGCTCGCGCGCTCGGCGACGGTCGCGGTCGGCCTGATGAAGTGGTGCCTGCGCCAGTCGCAGGAGGCCTCGCTCGGCCAGTCGCTCGCGAACGAGGCCTTCGCACTCGAGCTGTCCTCGCGCAGTCAGGACTTCAAGGAGGGCCTGAAGGCCTTCCAGGAAAAGCGCGCCCCGAAATTCGAGGGTCGCTAGATCTCCGCCCGCCTCACGCCGCAAACTCCAGGCGCGAGCGGCTGCTGGTGCTGATGGGGGCCTCCGGCCTGTTTCGACGCTGGTCGGTCCCGATCTCGAGCGCGATTTCGTGGTGGTACGACGGTCCCGCCGGCGCCTTCGAGTACTGGCCGCAGGGGCCGAGCGGACCCGTCGAGACCGAGGCGGCGCCCTTCGGGAACGTGGCGATCGTCGGCGACAACGACTCGATGTTCCACCGTGTCGGCGCGATCGGGCAGCCCGAGGACTACCCGCCCCTCTCGGCCTTCACGGACAGCGCAGAGCTGCACTATCGGCCCGATGCATCTGCCGACGTCGTCGATGCCGCCGAGCTGCGCTGGCACTATCCGCGGGGCCGCCTCCGGCTTTCGATCCTGTGGAAGGCGCACAGCTTCGCCGATCAGCGCGCCGCGGCGCTCTACGACGAGCACTCGGACGACCTGACACCGGAGGGTGTCGTTTCGGTCTTCTCCGAGGACCTCGCGCGGCGGGGCATCGCGCTCGCGGAGTCGCCGCATCCGTTCCGCGATGCCGCATGGCTCCAGGCCCTGGCGCAGGCCTATCCGCTGGAGCGCTTGCAGGTGTAGCGGAGGGACAGCCGCTGCGGCTCGCGCAAGGCGGGGTCTCGACCTTCGCTGTGCAGTAGTTGCATTCGTGCACTGGGGAGCCTCGGCCTCCAGTAAGCTGGCCCTGCACGATCGAGGTGGGGCCATTCTCGGTTTCGAGGACTCCCGGAGGCTCGGCATGACGTTGTGCGTTGGGGTCCTCGGCGCGACCGGGGTCTACGGCCGCCACCTGGTGCCGCGGCTCGTCGCAAAGGGTCACCGCGTCCGCGCCCTGGTGCGGCGACCCGAGGCAGCCGCCATCGCGACTGCGTGTGGAGCCGAGCTCCATCGCGCGGACGTGTTCGACCTCGCATCGCTCCGCGCCGGGCTCGAGGGTTGCGACCTCGGCATCAACCTGGCGACGGCGCTCCCGAGGCCCGGCGGAGGCACGGGTGACTTTGCCGTGAACGATCGCGTGCGCCGGGAAGGTACGCCGATCTGGCTTCGCGCCTGCCAGGACGCCCGCGTGTCGCGAATCCTGCAACAGAGTATTGCGATGGTGAACAGTGGCGCGGGGCAGGCCTGGGCCGATGAGGACACGCTGTACGTGCCGGGAGCGCACGGCGACGTCGCCGCTCACGCGATTGCGGCGGCGCTCGCGATGGAGGACAGCGTCCGCCAATCGGGCCTCGACTGGGTGGTGCTGCGCGGCGGACTCTTCTACGG
>CAYTJA010000076.1:0-1573 GCA_964437835.1 uncultured Spirochaetales bacterium | reverse complement strand
CGACGGGTCGCCGCGGAAATCCATCGACATCTTGTCGACTTCGTCGAGCAGGAACACCGGATTGCCCGAGCCGGCCTTCTTGAGGCTCTGGAGCACCTTGCCGGGCAGCGCCCCGATGTAGGTGCGGCGATGGCCGCGAATCTCCGCTTCGTCGCGCACGCCGCCGAGCGACACGCGCACGAAGTCGCGCCCGGTCGCGCGTGCGATCGACTTGCCGAGCGAGGTCTTGCCGACGCCCGGTGGCCCCACCAGGCACAGGATCGGCCCCTTCATCCGCTGGACCAGCGACTGCACCGCGAGGTACTCGATGATCCGCTCCTTCGGCTTCTCCAGCCCGTAGTGGTCCTCGGCCAGCACGCGCTCGGCGAGGGATATGTCGTGGTTCTCTTCCTTGTAGCTCTCCCACGGCAGCGAGATGATCCAATCGATGTAGTTGCGGACGACGGTTGCCTCGGCACTCATCGGCGACATCATCTTCAGCTTCTTGATCTCCTTGTCGGCGCGCGCACGCGCGTCGTCGGGCATCTTTTTGCCCTTGAGCTGCTCCTCGAGCTCTTCGATCTCGTTCTTGAACTCGTCGCGCTCGCCGAGCTCCTTCTGGATCGCTCGCATCTGCTCGTTGAGGTAGTACTCCTTCTGGGAGCGCTCCATCTGCTTCTTCACGCGGCCGCGAATCTTGCGCTCGACCTCGAGCACCTCGATCTCGGCCTGCATGCGGCCGTAGACGTCCTCGAGGCGCTTCGCCGGCGCCAGCGTCTCGAGCAGCTCCTGGCGCTCCTCGAGCTTGAGGTTCAGGTGCGCAACGATCGTATCGGCCAGCCGGCCCGGTTCGGTCACCGCGGTGACGGTGTTCAACGTCTCCGGCGGCACCTTCTTGTTCAGCTTGATGTATGCCTCGAAGGTCGAGTGCACGGTGCGCACCAGCGCCTGCCCCTCGACCGTGTTGCGCGTGTCGTCGGGCAGAGGCTCGTACTCGCAGGTGAAGAACGGAACGTCGGTGACGAACCCACGGATGCGCGCGCGCGACTTGCCCTCGACCAGGACCTTCACCGTCCCATCGGGCAAGCGCAGCAGCTGGATGATCGGGCCGAGCGTTCCGACCTCGTGGATGTCGTGCTGGTTCGGCTCGTCCTGCGCGGCCTCGCGCTGCGCGCACAGCAGCAGCTCGCGGCTGCCGCTCATCGCCTCCTCGAGCGCCTCGATCGACTTCTGCCTGCCCACGAACAGCGGAACGACCATGTGCGGAAACACGACGATGTCCCGCAGCGGAAGCAGCGGAAGCGCCCCCCCGGCCTGCGCCGGACCGCTCTTGGAGGGTCGCTTGGCATCGTCGTCGTCGCGGAAGATTCCCATGGTTCTCTCTTCGCTGGGGGAAACGGGGTCAGGCGGACTCGGCCTCCTGCTTGAGCACGAGCAGCGGATTGCTGCCCTGTTCGATCACCTCTTCGCTGATCACGCACTCCTCGACGTCGTCTCGGGACGGGATGTCGTACATCAGCTCGAGCATCACGGTCTCGAGGATCGAGCGCAGCCCGCGCGCCCCGGACTTGCGCCGGAGCGCCTGACGGGCGAC
>CAYTJA010000075.1:0-3900 GCA_964437835.1 uncultured Spirochaetales bacterium | reverse complement strand
CTCGACGCCCTCCGCTTCAGGCACCGGCGGAGCGGGCGCTGTCTCTTCGACGGGCTCGGCCGCCGCGGGAGGCGGGTCCTGCGCGAGCGCGGAAGTCGCGGCGAGGGCGACGAACGCTCCAACCAGCAGGGCCAACACGAGATGACGCAGAGAGCACACGAGTCGGCGGGTTCGCATCTTCCCCTCCATGCGAGCGCGAGTGGGAGCCGCGCGCTCGGCATTCTCCCCGCTCGATCAAGCTCTTGCAAGGGAAAGATGCGGGTTGGTGGGGGGCCTCAGTGAATGGTTTGCGTCTTACGAACCCGAAGCTCCTGTGCAAAGAGCGCCAGCAGCCAGGGGTCCCAGACGCTCCAAGCCACGTCCGGCCGGCTCAGCTCATCGGGCTGGGTCGGGCGTGCGTCGTCGTTTCGGGGGTCGTGCATGGGCGCGATGCTTGGCACGCGTGCGCTCGCGTCAACGCCACGCGTGCCCGGCGACGGGAGCGATGGATGAGATGCGCTCTAGTGCGGGCGGCCCTTGCCCGGCTTGTTGGGATCGAAGCTGATGACGCAGGCGCCGGCTTGGCAGCTTCCGTTCTTCCATTTGCCGGCCGCGCAGACCGTCCCGTCGGGAAGCGGGCTCATCACGCAGCCGACCACCGGGTCGCAGCCGGGTACGGCGCAAGCAGTGGCCGTGCCGCAGCTCGGCGCGAGGCCCGCGGCGCAGCTTCCGCTGAGCGTGCAGCTCTCGCTGCCGTTGCACAGGTTGCCGTCGTCGCAATGCGAGTTCGCATAGCACTGCGCCGCTTGGCAGCTGCCGCCGCTGCACACGCCGAAGCTGCCGTTCAGGGCGCAGGCGGTGCCCCCGGGAATCGCGGTGTGCGTGCAGCCGGAGAGATCGCAACTGTCCGCGGTACACGAGTTCGCGTCGCCGCACGCGGTCGCATCGCACGCAATCGCGGGAACCATCAGCTCGTTCGAGCGCGTCGACTCGCCGACGCCGTTGTACGCGGTCATCGCCAGGTAGAAGCTGGTGGCGGCGTCGAGGCGCAGCGTCGCACGCGCCTTGCCGTCGGGGTCGATCGGGACGAAGCCGAGGTCGAGCATTTGTGCGTACTGATTGGTCTGGGTGCCGACGAAGACGCGGTAGCCGTCGACCGCGCCCGCAGGCGGTAGCCACGCGATCACTTTGTCGCGATCGACCGCGTAGGCGAGAGAACCGAGCAGGGCCGCGGCACAGAGGACGCTGAGCCATCTGCGCGCTGCGTGGCGCTGCCAACGAGCGGGAGTTGTGTTTTCCATCGCTCACACGCATCGGGTTCCTGGAGCACCGACGGTGTGAGTCGAGTCACGCGAGGGCGAAACCTTCGCGGAAGCTGGCGTCCCCAACGGGAGTCGAACCCGTGTCGCGGCCTTGAAAGGGCCGTGTCCTGACCACTAGACGATGGGGACGAAGCCGCGCAGTATCGCGGAACCGTTGCGAGAGGGCGAGCGCACGGGTCGCGAGGAGGTGCGATGCGGAGTCTCGGGCCTGAAAGCGTGGCCGTCGTCACAGGCGCGTCGTCGGGAATCGGGCGGGCCACCGCGCTGGCGCTCGCCCAGCGCGGCGTCACGGTGATCGCCGTCGCACGTCGCGAAGCGCTGCTTCGCTCGCTCGAGACCGAGCTGCGCGCAACCGCCCCGGCCTCGCGCTACGTCGTCGCCGACCTCGGTGAGCGGGCGAGCGCCGAGGCTGTGATCGCGGACACCGCAGCGCACTTCGGCCACCTCGACGTGCTCGTGAACAACGCCGCGATCTCGAAGCACAAGCACGCGCTGCACACCTCGGCCGACGAGGCCGAGTTGGTGATGCGGGTCAACTTCCTCTCGTGCGTGTGGACGACCTACGCCGCCCTCCCCGTCCTGCTGAAGCAGGCGCAGGGCGGCACGATCGTGAACGTGTCGTCCTTCGCGGCGAAGGTGGTGCCGCCGCGCGAGGGCCTGTACTCCGCCTCGAAGGCGGCGCTGAACGCCTTCACGGAAGGGCTCTGGAACGACCTCGCGGGCAGCGGTGTGCACGTCGGCCTCGTGATCCCGGGCGCGATCGACACGGAGATCTGGGAGAAGGAGGACGAGCCGCCGGGATTCCGCGGCCGCAAGCATCCGCCCGAGGTGGTGGTGCGAGCGATCCTGGAGGTGATCGAAAAGGGCCGCTTCGAGATCACGGCACCCGCGCGCGATCCGGGCCTCGTCTCGGCGCAAATCTTGCGCCTCACCGCGCCGGCAGTCCTGCGCGCGGGCATGGCGCGCATGGAGCCGGTTCCGCGCGAGCTGATCGAGGCCGCGCGCGAACGCGCAAGGCGCGGGCTAAAGCTGGGCGAAGCCGAGTAGAAACCACTGCGCGCTTCGGGTAAGTCGACTCCGCTCGCCTCCTACCGCGTTAATTCCGCTCGGCTTCGCCTCGCTGCGCGCCTTCAGCTTGCCGGCTGCGCGCTTCGCTTGCGATCAGCTCCCGCTCGGCAGGTCGAGCGAACGCCACAGGTACCAGGCGGCCACGCTGCGAAACGGGCGCCAGGCCTCGCCGAGCTCTTGCAACCGCGCGGGCTTCGGGAGTTCGCGCAGGCGGTAGAGCTGCTGCGCGGCCTTGCGCACGCCGTAGTCGCCCACCGGAAGCACGTCGGGACGCCCGAGCGAGAACATCAGCAGCATGTGCGCGGTCCATTCGCCGACGCCGCGGATCTGCGTGACCTCCGCGATCACCTCGTCGTCGCTGCGCGAGAAGAGCCTGCGCTCGTTCAGCTGTCCGCTCCCGAAGGCGCCCGCGATCGCGTGCATCGCCGCCACCTTCTGGCGCGAGAGGCCGATCCCGCGCAGCTCCTCGGCCGAAGCCGCGGCGAGCAGCGGCGGCGGCGGCACGTCTCCACCGAAGTGGGAGTGGAGGCGGCGCTCGATCGCGGCGGCGGCACTCCCGGCGAGCTGCTGGTACAGCACCGAGCGCACGAGGTACCGATAGGGCCGGCCGAGCGGGCGCAGATCGCAGGGCCCGACTGCCCGCACCACGGCGCCGAGCTTGGGGTCGACCCGCCGAAAATGGCGCGCCGCCTTGGCGAGGGCCGCAGGATCGAGGCGGGCAGGTCGCATTCGCCCATCCTAGCGGGACGCCGGCTGGGATTCGTTGAGCGGACCCGAGCGGCGCGTCACACTGCGCGGCTGGCGGAGGCGACGTGACCGAGCTCGAGATCCTGCAAGAGCGCGCGCAGAATCTGTGGAACAGCGCCGAGCGCAAATTCCCGCCGCTCGCGCGCGCGGCCGAGTTCCGCGTCGCGCCGGCCGTCGGGCCGGAGCAGATCGGTGGGCTGCGCGCCGCGCAGGAAGAAGTCCTCACCTACGCCTGCGCGGTGACGGACCCCGACGTCTACCAGAGCTGGGGAACCTTCCCGCCCACGGGGCTCCTGCTGATCGGCCAGGCGGGATGCGGCAAGAGCCTGTTGGCCGAAGCGCTCGCGACACGCGCTGGTTCCTGCTTCCTGCGCCTCCAGGTGCCGCGTCTCGCGCTCGAGATCATGCACCACGGCGCCAAAGTGGGAGAGCTGCTCGAGGTCTGGACGCAGGTGCTCTCGGAGCTGCCGCCGACCACGGTGTTCTTCCAGGAGCTCGAGTTCCTGCAGGCCGAGGAGATCGGCGGGCGGCGTCAGGATCTGCCGGTGGGCCCCATCCTCGACGTGCTCGCCGAGTTCACCGACCGCGCCGTCGCGCACGTGCACATGCTGGTGGTCGGCTCGACCAGCCACCCCGACACGCTGCGCCCGTTCTTCGTGGCGCCCGGTCGCTTCGAGCGCGTGGTCGAGGTGACGCCGATCTATCCCGACGACATGGTGGAGGCGCTGGGCATCCATGCCGTGGCGGCCGAGAAACGCGCGGGGCGCAAGTTGTTCGGCAACGT
>CAYTJA010000074.1:0-4836 GCA_964437835.1 uncultured Spirochaetales bacterium | reverse complement strand
CGAGCAGCAGCTCTTCGTGCTCGAGGACCTGCTGCGCCCGCTCACGCTGATTTCTGCCGACCTGCCGCTGCTCGAGGCGCTGCGCCGCTTCCGCCGCCAGCGCGGCCACCTCGCGCTCGTCCGCAACCCGGGCGGGCCCGTCGAGGGCCTCGTGACGCTCGAGGACGTGCTCGAGGAGATCGTCGGCGAGATCGAGGACGAGCACGACGAGCCCACCTCGGCCGTCGCCACCGAATGAGGCGCAACGCCTGCGGGTAGAATGCCGGCGCCATGGGTGCGGAAGCAGCGGCGGACGTCGTGCGGGCGTGGTTCGAGCGCTCCTTTGCCGGGGATCCCCAGCTCGGCGAGTTGCTCGCCGACGACGCGCTCTGGTGGGTGCAGCCGGGCTCGCCGATGGCCGGGAGCTATCGCGGGCGCGAGCAGGTGCTCGCGATGCTCGGCCAGGCCTTCGCGCTCTACGACGCCCCGAGCATGCGCAGCGAGCAGCGGCTGCTGCTCGCCGACGGTGAGTGGGTCTGCGTGTGGCTCGCGCTCGCGGCGCGCACGGTCAAGGGCCGCGATTGGGAGAGCGATTACGTGTTCCTGTTCCGCGTCGCGGAGGGGCGCATCCGCGAAGTGCGCGAGTTCATCGATACGCAGCGTGTACGCGAGGTGGTCTTCGCATGATCGATGCGTCGCCGGAGCAACAGGCCGCGACGCAGCGGTCGAGCCGCGATCCCGAGCAGCTGCGCGCGCGCCTCGAGGCATGGCTCGCCAGCCGTCTGCCCGCGGGCGCCGCGCCGCGGATTCCCGAGCTGACGAGCCCCTTGGCCTCGGGCATGTCGAGCGAGACGCTGCTCTTCGACGCGAGTTGGCGCGAGGCCGGCGCTGAGCGCAGCGGCGCCTTCGTCGCGCGCCTCGCTCCGGATCCCGCCGACGAACCGATCTTTCCGGTCTACGACCTCGCGCAGCAGTTCCGGTTGCTAGGCCTGCTGCGCGAGAAGAGCCGGCTTCCGCTGCCCGCGATGCGCTGGCTCGAAGCAGATCTCCGACCGCTCGGCACTCCCTTCTTCGTGATGGACCGCATCGCCGGGCGCGTGCCGCCCGACGTGATGCCCTACACGATGGGCAGCTGGCTCTCCGAAGCGAAGCCTGAGCAGCAGCGCGCGCTGCAGGACGCCACGGTCGGAGTGCTGGCCGAGCTCCACCGCGTCGACGCGGGCAGCGCACAGTTCCTCGACTTCGACCTGCCGGGCGCGACGCCGCTGCGCCGCCACTTCGAGAACCAGCGCCGCTTCTACGCCTGGGCGCGCGCCGAGCGGCGCCACCCGCTGCTCGAGCGCAGCTTCGACTGGCTGCTGCAGCACTGGCCCGCCGACGAGGGCGAAGGCGTGATCAGCTGGGGCGACTCGCGGATCGGGAACGTGATGTACGAGCCGGAGGGCTTCGCGCCGGTCGCGGTGCTCGACTGGGAGATGGCCGCGCTCGGCCCGCGCGAGCTCGACCTCGGCTGGCTCTGCTTCATGCACGTCTTCTTCGATGATCTGACGCGGCGCATGGGCCTGCCCGGCATGCCGGATTTCCTGCGCGCAGCCGAGGTCGCCGCTCGCTACGAGCGCCTATCGGGACACCGCGTGCGGCACCTCGACTGGTACGAGGTGTATGCGGCGCTGCGCCACGGGATCGTGATGACGCGCATCACCGCGCGCCAGGTCCGCTTCGGGCAGGCGAGCTGGCCGGCCAACCCGGACGAGTCGATTCCGCACCGAAACGTGCTCGAGCAGATGCTCGACGGCAGCTACTGGAGACGCTAGTCTTGTGGTCCCTGTCCGGGAGCGGCCCGGTCCCACCCGCCCTACGCTCGGCTTCGGCTCGCTGCGCGCCTAAGAGGCTTGCTATGGCCAATCCGATCTCCCCGATCACCGCACTCGACGAGCTCTTCGTCCACCAGGTGCCCGAGACCTTCGCCGTCGTCGCGAGCTCCGATCCTGCCTGGACCGAGAAGGTCTGCGCGATGGCGATGGCGCGCGACGGCAGCTTGCAGATCGGCTTCGGCCTCGGCAAGTACACGAATCGAAACGTGATGGATGCCTACGCGGCGCTCTCGCGCGGCGTGGAGCAGATCACGGTGCGTTCCTCGCGCCGGCTCTCCGACGCTCCCGAGCGCAGCGCGATCGGCCCGATCCACTATGAGGTCGTCGAGCCGCTGAAGCGGGTTCGCTTCCGCCTCGAGCAGAACGCGTGTCAGCCGATCGCTTTCGACTGGCTCTTCGAAGCTGCCGTGCCGCCCTGCCTGGAGGAGCGCACCCACATGCGCCGCGCGTTCAGGCTGCAGGCGGAACTCGTGCGCTACCACCAGACGGGCGTCGCCTCGGGCTGGATCGAGGTCGACGGCCGGCGCCACGAGATGAGCCCCGATCGCTGGGTCTCGACCCGCGATCACTCCTGGGGCGTGCGCTACGACGTCGGCCTGCCGCCCGCTGACGTCGAGCCCGTCGGCGACGGCATTCCGCCCGGCATCGGCTTCATGATGATCTGGTGTCCGCTGCTCTTCGAGCGCGGCGACGGCACCCGCTATGCGATGCACCTGCACTTCACCTGGCAGCGCGGGCAGGGCTTCGAGCAGAAGCTGACCACCGCGAAGATCGAGCACCCCGACGGGCGCATCGAGACGATCGCGAACATCGTCCCGCAGCTGCGCTTCGACCCGCACAACCGCCGCCTGCTGGGTGGCGAGCTCGACTGCACGCTGGCCGACGGCAGCAAGCGCCCGCTAGTCGTCGAAGTCCAGGGCCAGACGGGCGTGCAGCTCGGCGCGGGCCTCTACTTCGGCTTCGACGCTCACCACCACGGCGAGTGGCGCGGCGCGCTGCACCTCGAGGGCGAGCGGATCCCGGACTGCAGCACGCCCGAGCAGGCGCGGCGCCTGCATCAGATCCGCGACACGAGCGTGCGCGTCACGGATCCGGTCGGCGGCGCGATCGGCTGGGGCAACTGCCAGCCCGTGGTCTACGGCGCATGGCCCGAGCTCGGGCTCGGCGACGATCGCTGGATGTGAGCTCGGAGCCGTGAAGCCCGAGGCCAGGCGGAGCACCGGATCGCACCGGTACTCCGCTGCGAACTCAGTGCACCGCAGCGAGCCGATCTCCCGGATGCGGCTGCCAGCCGTGTAGATAGGCGCCCATCGCAAACGCAGCGAGCAGGTTGCCGACCGAGAGCGTGCCCGCGCCGAGCAGCGGGATCAGCGTCGGCAGGTACACCGCTGCGGCTGCGATCGAGCCGAACTCGAAGATCGCGAACAAGATCATGCTCACGATACCCAGGCCCGGGCTGGTGCCGCGGCGCACCAGCGCCCACGCGCCGACGCAGCCGATCAGCGCGAAGAGCCCGCCGTGCAGCAGCGTGTAGGCGCCGACCATGCTCATGTCGATGCTGTGGTCCGCAGAGAGAGGGACACCGAGCAGGATCGCGCTCCCGAGCAACGAAGGTGTGAACAGCGGCTCGAAGCGCACGAGATCGACGACCAGGAAGAAGAGCGCAATGGCCGAGGCGCCGATCACGCCGGCCATCACGCCGTCGAGGCCGATCTCGCCGAGACCGATCGGGTGTCGTGCGCGGTAGCTGGATTCCGCGGAATCCGGTTCGGGATGCTCGGATCGTTCCATCGCGTGTCCTCCGGAAGTGGACCGCGCCGCGCCGAGCGGCGCGATTTGCAGGAGAGTGACACGCAGGAGTTTCACTCGGCTGCCCCGCGGGATGTGGTCTCGAATCGCCTTTGGCCGGGCGGGCCGCAGCCGCGCTCCCGGCCGCGCGGGAGCGCACCCATAACTCCCAGGAATCGCGGGAGTTTCTGCTCAGGAAGCGCGTCCCCCTGCCGATGCGTGGTGCATGCAGCGAACGCGCTCCAGGGCCACGCGCCTCGCGGCGGCCGCCGGGCATCGGGTCTTGCGGGTCCCGGTCCGGGAGCGGCCCGGTCCCACCCGCACTCCGCTCGGCTTCGCCTCGCTGCGCGCCGGGCCTTGCGGGTCCCGGTCCGGGAGCGGCCCGGCCCCACCCGCTCTCCGCTCGGCTTCGCCTCGCTGCGCGCCGAAGCGGCTTGCACCCGGGCGGGTCCGCAAACTTCGGAGCGCTGCTCGAAGCCACCGGCGCTGCCGACCGACGCTGGACCGACTGCGACGTGGATCGCTTCGAGCTGCTAGGTCAGAGCGAGCTGCACGAGAGCGACCTCGGCGGAACTCGGCGCGTTCCGCTCGGTACCCCCACTGCAGGCGCTCGTGGAGCGCCTGGAAGCATCAGCGGCGCGGCGTGTCTTAGCGCTGCGTTCCGCAGCTGTTATGCTCCCTGCCGATGCGGGGGCTCGTGTGAGCGCGAAGTCGAAGCCGGGGCTGCCGCCCTGGGTCGAGGGCTTCGTGCTCGTGTTCGTGCGCGAGAGCACCTTGTGGCCGGTGTTGCTGGTGCTCGTCGGGCACGCGGCCGCTTTCCTCGGCATGGCGATGCTGCTCGGCCTGCGCGATCGGCGCATCTCGGCGCTGCTCCTGCTCGCGCTGCTGGCGGTCGGCAGCCTGCGCGCCGCGGCTGCCGAAATCTCGGCACTCAGGCGGCCGGGGGCGCTCACGGGCCTGCTCGCGGGCGTGTGGGTTACGAGTGCCGGGCTGGCGTGGCTCGCGCACCATCACGGGGTGTTCTGAATGGCGTGTAGGGGAATCGCAAGCCGCTTCGGTGCGCAGCGAGGCGAAGCCGAGCGGAGTGCGGGAGGGCCGCTCCCGGACCCGCAAGTTCGCAAGCCGCTTCGGCGCGCAGCGAGGCGAAGCCGAGCGGAGAGCGGGTGGGACCGGGCCGCTCCCGGACCGGGACCCG
>CAYTJA010000073.1:0-1869 GCA_964437835.1 uncultured Spirochaetales bacterium | reverse complement strand
GGGCTCTCTCCCGACGTCGTCGTGGACCACCATCCGACCGAGAAGCCGCTCGAGGGCGTCCTGCTGGCGCTCGTGGACTCCTCCTACGGCGCCACCTCCACGCTGGTGGGAGAGATGCTGCTCGCCAACGGGATCGCGGTTTCGGAGCGCGTCGCGACGGCGCTCGTCTACGGGATCCAGACGGACACCCAGGACCTCGCCCGCAACGTGTCCCCGGCGGACGAGCGCGTGTTCGCGACGCACGAGAACCTGCGCTACGGCACGAAGAGCACCGAGTTCATGGCGCCGCCGTCGTTTGCATTCGAACTGATGCGCAAGGCCGTGCTGACGCTCGCGGTCCGGCATCCGGCACTGCTCGGGGGCATCTCGCTGGGGCCAGCCGGGGAATTCGATCCGGTCCTACTCTCGGAGCGCGCGCGCCGCATCCCGGGCGATCGCGAGCGCGCGGTGCGCGTCGCGCTCGGCGAGCTCGTCTCCTACCTCGAGTTCGACCTGCTGAACCATCCGCGCATCGACGAGCCCGAGAGCTTCCTCGAGACCCTCGAGGCGATGCGCTCCCAGCTCTAGCGCAGAGGAGCTCCGTCTCCGCCAGGGCTGGCTACGCTCGCGGCTCGTGCGCAGAACGGCAGCCAGACCCGAACGAGCAAAGGTCCAGCGGATCTACGGCATCCACCCCGTGCTCGAGGCGCTGCGCGCGCGCCGGCGCCGAATGCTGCGGCTCTGCGTGCGTCGCGGGGCTCGCGAGCTCGGCGAAGTCTACGCGGCGGCGCAGCGGGTCGGGCTCGAGGTCCAGGAGGTCGAGGGCTCCGAGCTCTCTCGGCTGTTGCCCCCGGGCAGCCGGGATCAGGGGGTCCTGCTAGAGGCAGGGCCGCTGCCCGAGCCCACTCTCGAGGAGCTCGCTGCCTCGGGCCGTACCCTCGTGGCATTGGATGGTGTGGAAGACCCCCAGAACCTCGGCTCCCTGCTCCGGGTCGCTGAAGCCGCCGGTGTCGGGGGATTGATCCTGACTGACCGCCGCTCGCCGGAACTCTCCGCAGCGGTGGCAAAGGCGAGCGCCGGGGCGGTCGAGTGGCTTCCCATCTGCCGTGTGGTAAATCTGCATCGCTCCCTCAAGTATTTGAAAGATCATGGTTTCTGGATCTACGGCGCGGCGGCGGACGGCGCGATCGACGTGTTGCGCGCGGATCCCGAGCAATTCCCCGGCCCGCGTGTGCTCGTGCTCGGAGCCGAGGGGCGCGGACTGCGAAGGAGCATCCGAGAGGCGGTCGACTTCGAGCTCGGCATCCCGATGGCCGGCCAGGTCGCGTCGCTGAATGTCGCGGCGGCTGGGGCGGTCCTGCTCTTCGAGCTCCGCCGCTGGGAGATCCTGGCGAGTTCGCATTGAATTTCCTATACCTACAGCCAATTCTTCAGCCGGGCCTGACAGCCAGACGACGGCGGTGATCGCACAGCGCGCCTGCTTTGCAGCGGGTGCCGGGGGTTCTGCTGCCGATTGCCGAGCCCGCTGCATCGTTCGAGAAAGTGCGCGAGGCCGCGGAGCACGCGTGTCTCTTGGGGGGGAAATCATCGCGGTCGATCGCTGCCGGCTCGCGTGGGCCCTGTGTTTGTTCGGTGCTGCGGGCTGGCGTAGCTCAATTGGCAGAGCAGCTGATTTGTAATCAGCAGGTTGCGGGTTCGAGTCCCATCGCCAGCTCCCGCGTCACTGTTGTGTGTCGCCGGACCAGCGTGCGGATCCGGCAGTTACGAGCGAGGAGTCGAGAACATCAGGCGAGCCGCTTCGGCGCGCAGCGAGGCGTAGCCGAGCGGAGAGCGGGTGGGCCGCTCCCGGCCCGGGACCCGCGGAGACGGAGAGGGATTGAATCCGGGACT
>CAYTJA010000072.1:0-1779 GCA_964437835.1 uncultured Spirochaetales bacterium | reverse complement strand
CCCACTCCGAAGGCGCCGCACGCAACGCCGATCAGCTGCGCGGCGCGCGAGACTGCGCCGCAGGTCGCGCCAGCATGCGCTCAGTGAGCTTCAAAAGCGGCAGCATCTGCCGCAGCACCTGCCCGTACTCCGTCTCGACGTTCAGATTCAGATGGACGGGCTGCCCCTGGTTCAAGTCCGGATTCCGGCCCTCGAGATGGAACTTCGCGACGAGCTTCTCCTGCAACGACCCCCCAAGCTCCAGCGTGAGCGTGTCGTACTGGAAGTTCTCGAGCGCCTGCATCACCACTCGCGTCGCGTCGCCGCCGAGGCTCGCTGCCGCATCCGCCGGGCGGTAGCGAACGACCCCGCCTCCCAGTGAAGCCATGCGTCCTCCATCCAGACGGATCTCGCCGCCTTCGAGCAGAAGCGGGATCCGGCCGCGCAGACGCCCCGTCGCCTGCAGATGTTCGATCGGGTCGAACGCGAGGAGTTCCGCGATGTCGACGCCGTCGGCGCTGACCACGAGCTGCTGGCGAGGCTCGCGGAGATCGAGCGCGCCCGTGACTCGGACCTCTCCGCCTGCCAGCTGTGCCGAAGCCTGGAAGTCGCTCACCCGCGGCCCCTCGCTGAACCCGAAGCGCAGCCTGCCGGCGGCAAGCGACGGACCCGCCACGAGGCGCTCGAAGCTCAGCTCCTGCGCCGGCGCCGTCTCGAAGGGTGAGAGTCGCAGGATGCGCACGCTCCCCGAGAGCCCTTCGAGCGCGAGGTCGGGCGCCTGGCCGGAGAGGTCGCGCGCGACGAGCACGAGATCGGAGAAGAGGCCTCGCGGGTTCCAAGCCAGCGCGCCGTTTGCGCGGAGTTCGCCGCTGACCGCGCTCAGTGTCGCGCCGAGGGCCGGGAAGATCGCCACGGGCTGCGTGCCGCTCGGCGTGAACTCCAGTGGACCTGCCGAGACCCGCGCGGTCCCGCTCCCGCGGCCCCAGTCCTGGACGCCGCTCGCCGTCAGCGTGAGTGCGCCGCTGCGATCGCGCGCGGAGAGGTCGAAGCGCGCAGAGCGAGCATTGCCCGCAGCTTTCAGGGTGGTCTGAATCGGCGCCAGCGCCGCGGGCTCGCCGTCGAGACGCAGCGTTGCGAGCCGAAGAGACCCCGCGTACCGAAGCGGCGCGAGGCTGGCCACGTCGGTATCGAGCGCGAGGCCGGCGAGCTCGATACCCGCTGCGGGAAAGTGGAGAGCTCCGCCATCGCCTGCGACCCGGAGGCGCGCGTCATCTCCCGACCCGTAGAACCCAACCTGAAGACGTGGCGTGCGGCCGTTCACGAGCGGCTCGGCGCGGCCGGCCGCTGTCGAGCTGGCGAGCGCGAGTTCCAGCGGGGCGAGTTCGGCGCGAATCGCCCACGCGACGCCACCCACCTGGGAGAGGTCCACGCGCAGCCAGGGCTCGCCGTCGAGGGGCGCGACACAGAAGAGATGGGGGCGCAGGAGCTGCAAGCCGCCCGGGAGCGGGCCGCGCTCGAGCGTCAGCTCCGCGCAGCGATCCCCCGTGAACTCGATCCGCTCCGCGCCCGCGACGAGCGCCCCCGCAAAGTGAAGCGTCGCGCGCGGGAGGAGCAGCGCGGGATCGAGTGCCGTCAGCTCGAGCGCCGTCGCGTCGAGCACCACCTCGCCGCGAAAGGAAGCGCCCTCCAGCCTCCCGTTTGCTGCGAAGGCGACGGGAGCGAGTCGCAGTCCGGGACCCTCGATCGCGTCTGTCGCGAGGCGGAACTGCTCGAGCGCGATCGCGTCGCCTTCGGCCCGGG
>CAYTJA010000071.1:0-2114 GCA_964437835.1 uncultured Spirochaetales bacterium | reverse complement strand
TATTCCCTATCCCTGACGCACCGCGGCGATCTGACCCAACTAAGCTAGCCTAACTTCCCCAGTTCAAGGGGTCGAGTCTCGGTAATACGCATACTTGGGTTGCGAAGTTGGCACTACATTTCAGGGATCGACGGCGGCGGTCTGAGGCGCTCCGGGAGCCTGAGGCCCAGGCGGTCGAGGAGGATGGCCTGAGCCTTTTCGGGTCGTACCACGCAGCGGATACGCAGCGTGCGATGGGGATCCTCCGCCAGGGGCAAGACGACATCGGTGCTTTGGATAGTGTGGAGCTCGTCGAGAATGGTGCGCGGGCTGTTGCCGAGTCCGGCGCGGGTCTGCCACTGCTCGAGCGTCTTCCACAGCACGTAGGCGAGGAAGCACACCAGGATGTGGGCCCGGACGCGGTCGGTCTTCTGGTGCCAGATCGGGCGGATCGACAGCTCGCTCTTGTGGATCCGGAAGGCGGCCTCGGCCTGGCTGAGTTGGACGTAGGTGCGCCACAGCGTCTCGGCGTCCCAGTCGCGGACGTTGGTGCGCAGCACGTAGCACCCCTCGCTGTGGCGGGCCCACTCGTCCCACTCGGGGCAGATCGACCACTCCAGGCGCAGCCCCGCGGGACGCGTGGCGTCCCCGAGGATGCGGATGGCGTAGCGCGCGGCCGCGCGGCTGTTGCGCCCCAGGAGCCGCCCAATCTGTCGTTCGAGGCGCGCGGGCTCCAGCGGTTTGCGCGCCCGCTCGATGCGCGCCCCGAGCGTGCCGAGGGCTTTTTCAATCCGCTGCGCGAAGCGCTCGTGCATCGCCTTTTCCTTCTCGCGTCGCTCCACCGAGCGGCACAGCACGAAGGTCTCCGCCCCGTCGGGTCCGGTGCACACCTTCGCCTCCACCCCGTCGCGGACACACTTCCAGTCCGTGGCGTCGGCAATCTCCCGGGCCCACTTGCGTAGCTCGCTCTTCGGCGCGCCGATGAGATACCGGCGCCCGGTCGCCTGCAGCCACGCGACATTCTCCGCGCTCATCATCCCGCGGTCCATGACCCAGACCCGGTTGGCCAGCCCGTAGCGCGCTTCCATCGTCCCGACGATCTCCGCGACCGTGGTCACGTCGGTCCGATTCCCGGCGAAGAGCTCGTAGCCCAGCGGCATCCCCTCGCGCGTCACCACCAGCGCGATACAGACCTGCTTGCAGTCGGGGCGGTGGTCGCGGCTATAGCCACGGGCCGCGAGCGTGTTCTGCGCGGCCAGCCCCTCGAAGTACGTGCTGGTCACGTCGTAGAGCAGCAGGTCGTACTCCAGGGCGAAGAGCTCGCCGAGGCGCGCGCGCAGATGCTGTTCGATCGCCTCTTTGTGCGGCAAGAGCCGATCCAGCGCGCGGTAGAGCCGATTGTCGTCGCTCCGCTCGGCGGGCAGCCCCAGCAGATCCTCGAGCGCGGTCTTGCGATACCAGTCCTCGGCGATGTGCAGCTCGCTCGACGGCTCACACAGCCGCGCGATCACCAATACCGCCGCCATCTGCGCCCACGGCACGGTCTCGCGGCCTGCCGGCAAAAGCGCGGCGCACAGCGTTTCCAGTCGCAGCGCCCGCCACAGCGTCCATCCCAGCCAGACGTCGCCGAACGCACGCGTGCGCTCCACGCGCAGCTCCTTCAGTCGGACCGCGACGGGCTGGTCTCCCGTCATCGTCTCTTCGAACAGGTTGTGCTGCTCGCACCCGCCGGTGATCTGCTGCGCGAGCAGCCGCGCCCGCGCGCGCCCCTCGCCGTCGAGTTCGCCGAGGTGCGCGACCGTTTCCTGGACCACCTTCCGGCCGTGCCGCACCGAACGCACCAACCGCCAGTACCGGTGCGCCCGTCCACCCTTCCGCACCACCGTGTGCCGCAGGTACACCCCCCACCCCCTCGCCATCGTGGCTATCGCCACAACGCGCGCGCCGCGCAAGGCCAGACGGTTGGCACTACACACCGATTCTGCCTCTGCCGGGCGAACAACCCTCGCATTCCCGGCGCGCCGTTCCCGAAGAATTTATTTCCGGATGCCCAACTGGGGAAGTTGGGCTAGACGCCACCGGGGGATCAACGGTAACCTACCCGCGGGTTCATGGAAGATTCGCCGCGGACGAAG
>CAYTJA010000070.1:0-2429 GCA_964437835.1 uncultured Spirochaetales bacterium | reverse complement strand
CGCGTGGCGCAGATGCGTTTCGAGGGCGTCGCGGACCTGGGCGCGCAGCCGTGCCGGCAAGCCTCGGAAACTTCTACGTGCTTCCGGGGCCAAGACGATCTCGAAGCGCATTCTGGCTAGAATCTAGCTAGAATAGCCCGGCTCAACAAGACGCTGCAGCTGACGACCGCCAGCTATGGTTGTCGTGCGGAGTCGCGAGACCGGCGGCCGCCGGAGGGTGCCTACGCTGCGCTGGCGGCCTGTGTGAGTCGGTAGTACGCGCGCCGCCCAAAGCGCTGCAGCTGACACGGCACTGCTCGGCGTAGTTGGGCCGTGGTACTGTTCGGCAACACCATCGGTGCGTGGCTGACACCGGCCGCGCAGTGCCGCGCAGCTGAGCGTCGATCCGTTGAGCCGCAGGCGAATGGCTTACTGATTCCGCTTCGATTGCCGCAACCCATGCTTCCTGTCCTGCAAGGCGCTCGAGGAGGAGTGCGTCAGCCCCTGCTCGCGCGGTGGCGGGCCGGTAGCTGAATGCCATCCGTTGGGCAGCCGACACAATCGTGAAGCTCGATGTTACGACCGGCGTACTCGTCCCCGAGCCGACGTCGCTGCTCCTGATCGGCAGCGGTCTCGTCGCACTCGGTGTGGCGCGGAGAGAGCGCTACCGAAGAACCGCCTAACTCTCCGAGCGCCATGTCGCGATTGTCTCCTGAGAAGTGCACCCAGTTCACGATCTGCTCGACCCGATCCTCGGCCAGCGAAGCTCCTTCGCGCATCACGCCAGTCGCAGCCGACGGCGCTCGCGACATGCCGTTTTTGCAGCGGCTGGTTCCCGTCCGGTTTCTGGCGCCGCGCCGCGCCCCTGGGTTAGATTCGCTTGCTGCGGTCTCCGCGATCGCTTCCAGAGACGACACGAGCGTGCGTGAGCGAGACCAAAACATTGCCGTGGGCATGGGTGCCGCGGGTCTGGCTCTGGCGGCAGCGCTGCTGCTCTCCGGTTGCTCCGGGAACGACCGAGCGGCCCGGCCTTTGTCGGCCCGACCCAACGTCCTCTGGATCGTCTGGGACACCGTCCGCGCCGATCACCTGGATCTCTACGGGTATCCGCGCTCCACCGCGCCGTTCCTCACGCAATGGTCGAAGCACGCGCGCGTGTTCGAGGACGCGCTCTCGCCCGCGGGCTATACGCTGCCCGCCCATGCCTCGATGTTCACCGGGCTCTACCCGAGCGAGCACTGCACCCACAACGAGAATGCCCGCCTCGACGATTCCTATCTGACGATCGCCGAGCTGCTGCAGGGCGCCGGCTACCGGACCTTCCTGTACTCGGCCAATCCCCACATCGCCGCCGATCCGGCCGGAAACTTCGCGCAGGGCTTCGACCAGGAGCAGCACCCCTGGAGCCCCGAGTGGGCCGAGCAGGCGCTGCGCCTGGTGCGCGCGAAGCTCTCGCCGGACGATCGAAGCACCGAGCTGCCCGAGACGCTCGCCGCGGCGCGGGCGGGCCGCGGCACGCTCGAGCCGGTACACATCAAGGCGGCCGGGGAGATTGCGAAGACCGCCACGCTGAAGTGGCTCGCGTCGAGCGACAGCCAGCAGCCCTTCTTCGTCTTCCTCAACTACATGGAGGCCCACCGCCCCTACATCCCGCCCCGGCGCTTCCGCGAGCGGCTGCTGGCGCCCGCGGACGTAGATCGCTCCTACCGCGTGGACCGATCCTGGAGTCGCATGTGGGAGTACACCGTGGGCCTGCGTGAGTACAGCGACGACGAGATCATGCTCACGCAGGCGACCTACGACGCCACGCTGCTCGAGCTCGACGAGCTGCTCCGAGACTTGCTGGAAGGGCTGCGCGAGGGGGGCCATCTGGAGGACACGATCGTGATCCTGACGGCGGATCACGGCGAGCAGCTCGGCGAGCACCACATGCTCGATCATCAGTACTCGGTCTACCAGACGCTGTTGCACGTCCCGCTAGTCGTGTGGGCCCCGGGCCGGCTCGCAGCGGGACGCGAGCCGCGCCCGGTGATGAGCTTCGATCTCTTCCCCACGCTGCTCGAGCTGACCGGAATCGCTGCGCCGCCCGGCCTCCGCTCGCATGCCGTGAGCCTGCTCGCTCCCCAGCAGGATCGCGTGCGCTTCGCCGAAGATCCCTCGGCGCCGAAGATCGCCATCGACCAGGTACTGCCCCTGCACCCGGGGTGGGATCCGCGTCCCTTCCAGCGCCGCCTGCGCACTCTCGTGGTGGGCGCCCACAAGCTGATCCGGGGCTCGGACGGACGCCGCGAGCTCTACGATCTCGAGGCCGACTCGCTGGAGACCCGCGACCTGCTCCGCGATCAGCCGGAGCTCGCGGCGCAGCTCGGAACCGAGCTCGCGCGCAAGTTCGAAACCCTTGCGCTCTGCCAGATGCCGAGTCACCCGCACGAAAAGCGACAGATGACGAC
>CAYTJA010000069.1:0-3490 GCA_964437835.1 uncultured Spirochaetales bacterium | reverse complement strand
CTCCTCAGCCTGCAGGCCACCACGCCCAAGCCCGTCGCGCTTCCCGATACGCCCCAGGGCCGGCTGGTAGACGCCTACCTCAAGGCCTTCAACACCGGCGACGAGAAGACGTTCCTGGCAGCCAACGAGAAGACGATGACGCCAGAGCTCCTGGCGAAACGGCCAGCCGAGGAGCGCGCCAAGCTGTTTCAGCGCCTGCGCGGCGACTTCGCGGCGATCAAGATCGCGCGCCTGGTCACGTCGACACCAGCGCAGATTGTCTTTGTCGCACTGCTCACAGACGGCAACGAGGGCACCTTCACCTACGATTTCGAGGAGAAGGCGCCGTTCAGAATCTCGCGCCTGGCGATCGACGTCGAAGCCCGGGAGCGCCACTGAGCCCAGGTCAGACCGTCTTCGCCGGCAGGCTCCGATACCACTCAACGGTCCGTCGCAGCCCCTCTTCGAACGGGACGATCGGCTTGTAGCCCAGGATCTCCTTGGCGAGCCGGAGATCGGCGAGCGAATCGCGCACGTCCCCCGCGCGCGGCCCGGCGTACTCCGGCGTGACGGTCGCGCCGATGAGCTTCCGCATCGCCTCGAAGAGCGCGTTGAGCGAAATGCTCGTGCCGGTGGCGACGTTGATGATGCGCCCGCTGGCGCCGGTCGCTTCGCACGCGCGCAGGACGCCGTCGACGACGTTAGCGACGTAGGTGAAGTCGCGGCTTTGCTCGCCGTCGCCGTAGATGGTCGGCGCGCGGTTCTCGAGCAGAGCGCTGGCAAAGAGCGAGATGACGCCGGAATAGGGTGACGAGCGATCCTGCCGCGGACCGAAGACGTTGAAATACCTGATGGTCACCGTCTCGAGCCCGTAGAGCGAGGTGAACATCTGGAGGTACTGCTCCCCCACCACTTTCTGCAGCGCGTAGGGCGAGAGCGGGCTCGTCGGCATGTCCTCGTGCTTGGGCGAGGTCACCGTGTTGCCATAGGCGGAGGACGAGCCGGCAAAGATGACGCGCCGCACGCCCGCGTCGCGCGCGGCGACCAGGATGTTGAGCGTGCCGTCGACGTTGGCGCGGTTGGACGTGATCGGATCCTTCACCGAGCGCGGCACCGATGGCAGCGCCGCCTGGTGCAGCACGTAGTCGACGCCGGCGACCGCCCGGTGCGCGAACGCGAGGTCGGAGACATCGCCCTCGAGGAGCTCGACCGACGGCAGGTGCGCCAGGTTGCTCCGCTTGCCGGTGACGAGAGAATCGGCCACGCGCACCTGATGGCCGCGGCGCACCAGTTCTTCCGACAAGTGCGAGCCGATGAATCCGGCGCCGCCGGTGACGAGGTATTGGGTCATAGTCCAATGCTGAAAAAGTGCCGCCGCAGCCGGCCATAAGCCGAATTCTGTTCCCCGCCTCCGCCCTTGCGGGCTTCGGCGGGGCGACAATCATTCCTCTAGCCCCGTCATCACTGACGGGATCAAGCGACCTACCCGGAGGCTTCGGACGGGCAGTCCTGGTAACGCCTCCCTATTTGGTCTTGCTCCGTGCGGGGTTTTGCCTGCCACTCGTGTTACCACGAGCGCGGTGCGCTCTTACCGCACCTTTTCACCCTTACTCGCCGTCGCGTCCAAAGGGACGCGACGGCGGGCGGTATATTTTCTGTGCCACTATCCTTCAGGTCACCCTGACCGGGCGTTACCCGGCGCACTGCCCTTCGGAGTTCGGACTTTCCTCCCTTCGACTCGCCTCTTCGAGGCTCGCTCAGGGCGGGCCCGACCTCATGCGTGAGACTCCGGGCCTGTCCTGAGCGAGCCCCGAAGGGGCGAGTCGAAGGGCGATTGTCTGGCTTGCTGCGGCGGCTTCCGTGCACTGACGTCCTATCCGTCTCCTTCTTGGCTGATGGCGTACTGCTCGAGCTTCTTGTACAAGTTGCTGCGCGGCGTCCCGATGACTTCCGCGGTCTTCGAAATATTCCAGGCGTTCTCGCGCAGCTTGTCGACGAGGAACGCGCGTTCGGCCGACTCCTTGAACTCGCGGAGCGTGCCGGGGCGTTCCTTGTCGCTGTCTGAGGTCGCCGCGGGCTTCGGCTCGAGCCGCACGATGTCGCGCAGGTCGTCGACGTCCAGGGTCTCTCCCGGCGTCATGATGATCAGGCGCTCGACTGTGTTCTTGAGCTCGCGGACATTACCTTTCCAGCGCGCCTTCTGCAGGTGCTCGAGGGCCGCGGGCGTGAAGCGCGGAAGCCGCCGGTTGTTGTCGCGGCTGAAGAGATCCGCGAAGTGCCGCACGAGCAGTGGGATGTCCTCGCGCCGGTCGCGCAGTGGCGGTACGCGGATCGGGATCACGCTCAGGCGAAAATAGAGGTCCTCGCGAAACGTGCTCTTCTCGATCTCCTGCTCGAGGTCCTTGTTCGTCGCCGCGATCACCCGGACGTCGACCTTGATCGTACGCGCCGAGCCGAGCCGCTCCACTTCGCCTTCCTGGAGCACCCGCAGCACCTTGGCCTGCGTCTTGGCGCTCATATCGCCGACTTCGTCGAGGAAGATCGTGCCGCGATCGGCCTGCTCGAACTTGCCAATCTGCTTCTCGGTGGCGCCGGTGAACGATCCCTTTTCGTGCCCGAAGAGCTCCGACTCGATCAACTCCTCTGGGATCGCGGCGCAGTTGACCTGGATGAAGCGCTCGCGGCTGCGCAGGCTGTTGCGATGGATCGATCGCGCCACGAGCTCCTTACCGGCCCCGCTCTCGCCCTGCAACAGCACCGTCGCGTTGGTCGGCGCCGCCCGCTTGATCGCATCCCACACCTGGCGCAGCGACGCGCTCTCGCCGACCATCTGATGCCGCACTTCGACGGCGCGCCTGAGCGACCGGTTCTCGTCCGACAGCCGGCTCCGCTCGAGCGCGTTTCTGATCGACACGAGCAGCTTCTCGCTCGAGGGTGGCTTCTCGATGAAGTCGAACGCCCCCGCCTTGGTCGCTTCGACCGCGGTGCTCACGGTTCCGTGCCCGGAGATGATGACGACCGGCAGGTCGTCGTTCGCGGCGCGCAGCTTCTGCAGCACTTCCAGCCCGTCCATCCCCGGCATCTTGATGTCGAGGAAGACCAGGTCCGGGAGCTCGCGCTCGGCGAGCGCGATGCCTTCCGGACCGCTCGACGCCTCGATGACCTCGTAGTCGTCGTAGCGCAGGATCATCCCGACCGAGCGGCGGACTTCCGCCTCGTCATCGATGACCAGAATGCGTGCCTTCATCGAATCGGTTCTCGGACTCAGTCGACGATGACGGTGACCAGCGAGCGCTGGGCGACCGTGGGGTCGTAGTAGTAGATGGCCAGGACGTCGCCCGGCCGGGCGGCCGCGACAATACGCTCGTAGTCGGCCACCGTGGGCGTCGGTTTGCGGTTGACCTCGAGGATCACGAAGCCGCGTTCGAGTACCCGGGCGGCTCCGGTGGGGTCCACACGCCGCACGATCACGCCCTGGAGGCTCTCGGGGATCGTCAGCCGGCCGAGAAAT
>CAYTJA010000068.1:0-20314 GCA_964437835.1 uncultured Spirochaetales bacterium | reverse complement strand
GCCGTCGTCGCCCTCCGCGCCCACGCGCACCTTGCAGCGCAGCGCGAGCGGCACGAAGCGCTGCAGCATGTCGTCGGCGTGAATGAAGCCGCCGGTGCTGAGGATCACGCCGCCCCGCGCGCGAAAGGTCCGCTCAGCGCCGAAGCGCGTCGCCACCACACCCACCACCGCGCCGTCAGCGTCGAGCACGAGCGCCGTGACGCGCGTGTCGCCCTCGGTGCGGGCGCCGCTCGCCCGCGTGCTCTCGATCAGGTGCTTCATCAGCACGTGCCCGGTCTGGTGCGGATGCTGCGGCACATGGCCGCGCGGCGCCGGCTTCGCCACGTCGCAGAACGGCTGGCAGCGCTCGGAGCCCGACCAGACCAGGCCGTCGTCCGTCGGCGGCTCGCCCGAGACGCCGAGGTAGAAGGTCTCCTTGAAAGGTACGCCCTGCGCCACGAGCCAGTCGTAGTGCGTCACGCTGCCCTCGCAGTAGAGGCGCGTCTTCGCCTCGTCCGGCGCGTCGCCGACGGACGCCATCAGGTAGGCGAACATGGCCTCGGGCGAGTCCTCGAAGCCGCACGCGCGCTGCAGCTGCGTGCCGCCGCCGAGATAGAGAACGCCGCCCGAGAGCGCGGAGGTGCCGCCGCCGCCGCTCGCGCGCTCGAGCACGAGCGTGCGCGCGCCGGCGGGCGCCGCTGCGATCGCCGCTGCCGCGCCCGCGCAGCCGAGGCCCACCACGAGCACGTCCACTTCCTCGTCGAATCGGGCGATCTCCGAGAGCGCGCGCAGTCCGCTCCGCATGCTCAGGCCTTCGGCGAGAGCCGGCCCGCCGTCCAGCCGGCGTCCACGGGATAGTCGCCGCCGGTGCAGGAGAGGCTCTCGTCCGACGCGAGGAACAGCACCATGCGCGCGACGTCGCGCACCAGCTCGATCGGCGCGCGGCGCTTCTGCTGCGGCAGCAGCGTGTGCGCGATCGCGAGGATCTTTGCCGGGTCGACGCCCGCCGGTACATAGGGTGCGCGCATTTCGGGACTTCCGGCCTCGGGGCAGACCGCGTTCACGCGAATCCCGTACTGGCCGAGCTCGAGCGCCGCGATGCGCGTGAGGCCGCGCAGGGCCCACTTCGTCGGGCCGTAGGCGGCCAGCCCGGCGCTGCCGACGAGGCCGTCGATCGAGGCGATGTTCACGATCGAGCCACCGCCGGCAGCCTTCAACGCGGGGATCGCGGCGCGGATGCCGAGGAAGGGGCCGAGCTGGTTCACGCGCCAGAGGCGCTCGCAGTCGGCCGCGCAGAGCTCTTCGATCGGCTTGATCAGCAACAGGCCGGCGTTGTTCACGAGCACGTCGAGGCGACCGAAGCGCGAAACGCAGGCGCCGACCGCGCGCTGCCACTCCGATTCCGAAGTCACATCGAGGGCTTCGTAGGCAGCGCTCGCGCCTAGCTGCTTCGCGACGAGCTGGCCGAGCTCGTCCTGCACATCCGTGAGCAGCACCTGCGCACCCTCGGCGACGAAGAGCCGCGCCGTCTCGGCACCGGTGCCACGCGCCGCACCCGTCACGAGCGCGACCTTGCCCGCGAGTCTTCTCATTTCCCCGTTCCCCCTGCCGAATCCCGCTGAGCCCCGGCGCCGCCGCTCCCGAACGCGCGTCGACTAGCTCCCGACAACCGGAACAGCGAGATGCCGAGCTTCGGGAGGTCCAACCGTCGGGCGCCAGTGTCGCATGCAGCCGGCGCCAACGACGCCTCTACTGGCAGAGCGGGCATTCGCAATCGATCCGATTGTCGCCGAGGTCGTCGCGACAGACGGCGAAGGCTCCCGTGCAGAGGGCCGCAGCGGCGCAGGCGCAGCTGCGGTCCGACTCGCAGCCGGAGGGGACCGGCACGCACTCGTACACGATCGCAGGGCCGATCGGCTGCCGACTCCGGCACACTTCGGTTTCGCGGTCGCAGCTCAGGAATGGCCCGCAGGAAGTCCGGGCCTGGGGGCCGTCGGCCCGCAAGAAGAATTGGTTCGCGCTGAGCTCCACGCCGCCATCGGCGCTGCGCTGAACGCGACCGGAAACCATCAGGGAGCTGGTGAAGAGTGCCTGCTGCGCGGCGAGCAGCGCCGCAGCGTCCGCTCCGACTCCGAGGAGGTCCAGGCTAGAAAGCTCTGCGTGCCACCAGGCGTTCAGAGGCGCGCGATGCAGCGAGAAGCACGGCGTCGTGATGCAGACGATGCCGTTGTCGCGCACCCGGAAGAAACGCCCGGCCGCTGCGTTCTGCGTCGCCGGCAACCAGACCTCGCTGACGTGAAGCACGTAGAAGGGGTACACAGCGGCCGCGTTCGGAACGATGTCTCCGCGCACGAGAGCACTTCCGCGCAGCACCGCCTCCTGGAAGCGCGTGAGCTCCTCGGGATCGAGCTCGACCGCAGCGAGGTCGAGCTCGGCAACGACCAGCCAGCTTCGGTTCACGCGTTTCGCGATGACGCCGCTGCCGCAGGTCGGGCACATCGCGGCATCTGGCGACAGCAGGTAGTAGGTAGAGTTCTCGGCGCGCGAGTCGGCGCGCGATGCGCTGGAACCCGCAGCGAGCGAGAACGCAAGCGAGAGCAGCAGGGGCCAAGCCCATGCGGATCGCGCTCGGCGCTCGGAAGAGCTTCGCCAGTTGCCCATTGGAACCTCCCGGATTCCAGCCCTGACTCCCAGCCTGGAGCGTCGCGCTGCGGGAGTCAAGCTCTCGGGATGCTCGCCCCGTAGGGGTCAATCACAGGGGTCGGCGCTCGCGAGTCGTTCGAGCTCGACGACCTCGAGTACCGCAGTCGCAGCGAGTTCGGGGTGCCGTCGTTCGAGTCGCTGCTGGCCGAGGCGGTGCGCAGCGCGTGCGGCGACGGCGTCGTCTCGGCCGCGCACCTTCGTTTCGACGCGGTCATAGCCACCGCGATAGGTCGCCTCGATCACCGTGCGGTAGCAAACCTCGTCTCGTGCGGGAGGGAATCGACACCCCACCAGCGCCGGCTCGCCCTCCGGCTGGCAGCGCACGGCTGCCGCGGGCGCGCCGATGCCCTTGTACTGGCGCGGCCGCGCGGCGCCCGGCTCGCGCAGTACCGCGAAGGCGCCGGCCTTCCAGTCGTAGAAGATCCGGTAGCTCCAGTCCGCCTCGAGCTCGATCTGGAGCTCCTGCGCGTCCGCGTCGGCAGCGCCGCCGGGCAGGCCCTCGAGCAAGCGCTTCGCGATGCCCGTGTCGCCGAACCGACGCTCGATGCGCAGCACATAGCGGCCGGGCAGCAGCAGCACCGAATCCGACCCTCCGCTCCAGATCGTCTTCCCGTCCGGGATCGCAATCGATCTGATCTTCACGCGCTGCTCCAACGGGCTGCGCTCGGGCGTCCGAGCTCCGGCGACGATGGCCAGCTGCTCGCGCGGACGCTCGGGGCCCGGGAACGCGCGCGGCGCCGCGCAGGCCGCGAGACAGACGCCGAGCGCGCCCGCAACGCGGGCGGCCCTGCTCGCGGACGCTGACAGTCGACGCACGGCGCTGTCAGAGCATCCGCTGCGGCGCAAAGCGCGCGTCGATCGCGACGATGCCGCGCGCGACCCAGTCGTCGATCTGCGCCTGGCCGTGGCCGAGCTCGCGCAGGATCTCGGCCGTGTGCTCGCCGAGCGCGGGCGGCGGACGCTCGAGCGCGAGCGGCAGATCGACGAGATTCCAGTACGCGCCGACCTGCTCCATCTCGCCCATCGTCGCGTGCGGGTAGCGGGCGACCAGCCCCCCCGCGCGGTGCTCGGGGCGCTCGAAGAACTCCTGCTCCTGGCCGGTCCGCACGGCCTCGCAGGGCACTCCCGCGCGCTCGAGCGCCGCCAGCAGCTCCGCCTGCTTGCGCGGCCGCAGCGCGCGCTCGAGCTCCTCCGCCGCGCGCACCCCCGCGACGCCTAGCAGTTCACGCATGCGAGCAGCGCCGAGCGCCGCCACCGCGACCCACCCGTCTGCGACCTCGTAGATGCGATAGGCGGGCGAGATTCCCGTCTGCGCGGCGTCGACGCCCGGAAAGTCCGGCAGCGAGCCGTCGGCGCGCAGGAAGAGCTCGCTGGCAGTCAGCACTGCCGCCCCGAGGATCGAGGCCTTGACGAACTGACCCCGCCCGCTGCGCTCCTTCTCGCGCAGCGCGAGCAGCGTCGCAAACAGCGATGCGAACGCGTTCTGGTGATCCATCATGCCCATGCGGTGCCAGATCGGCGGGTTGCCGGGCCCTGCGCCCGCGACTTCCCAGCCCGAGCAGGCCTGGAAGAGCTGGTCGTAACCGGGCCAGTCCGCGCGCGGGCCGCGCGGGCCGTAGCTGCTGGTGTGGCAGTAGACGAGATCGGGCTTCAGCGCGCGCAGGCTGTCGCAATCGATGCGCAGCTTGCGCGCGGCCGGAAGGCGCAGGTTGTGGTGGACGATGTCCGAGCGCCGCACCAGCGCCTCGAGGATCGGCCGTGACTCCGGGGACTTGAGATCGACCGCGATCGAGCGCTTGCCGCGCTGGCAGCCGCAGAAGGAGCGCTCGACCGGGCGCATCTGGTCGCCGGTCGTGGCCTCGAGCTTGATCACCGTCGCGCCGAGGTCGGCCATCAGCATCGGCGCGAAAGGGCCGGCGAGATAGTTTCCGAAGTCGAGCACGCGAATTCCCGCGAGCGGGCCGGGCCGCGCGCCGCGCGCCGCGCCCGACGGCGCGCGCACACCGGCGGCAGCCGCGGAGCGCTCCCTGGTGAGCTGCGCTGCCTCTGCGAGCACCTCGCGCGTGTGCTGTCCGAGTGCCGGCGCCGGACCGCGCACGCGCGACGGCGGCGAGACCTCGTAGGGAATCCCGGCCTGCGTCACGCGCCCGACCTCGGGATCTTCGATCTCGGCGACATAACCATTCTCGCGCGCCTGCGGATCCGAGAGCACCCGCCCCGGCAGCGCGCAGAGCTGCACCGCGACGTCGTTGCGCCACAGGATCTCGAGCCACTCGGCCGCGGGCCGCTGCCGGAACGCGGCCGCCATGCCGGCCGGATCGCGCGAGAGCGTCGGCGGCGCGACATAGCGCGCGAGCTCGCGCGCGACGCGCTGGCGCGCGGCGGGCGTCGCCTGCGCGAGGGCCGCCTGCATCTCGGGCAACTCCGAGACGCGGTCGAAGCTCCCCATCATGTGGATCCACGCGCCGTCGCCGCACTCGAAGAGACCCGGCAGCAGGTTGCGCGGGAGCCCGCGCGCGAAGGACGCAGAGGGCTGCGTCGCGTGCGCCCAGTACTGCATCATCGGCGCGAGCATCCCCTGCAGGAGGCTCGTGTGTGCCGGACCGCCGACGCCGTCGCGCTCGCGCGCGCGCAGCCGTGCGAGCACGCCACTCGCGGCGAGCCACGCCGCGCCCCAGCTCCCGACGGGCAGGCGCAGGAAGGTCGGCCCCTCGTCGCGCACGCCCATCTGCTCGCCCATCAGTCCCATGCGCGCCTGCACCAGCACCTCGTAGCCGGAACGCTCGGCATCCGCGTGTCCCACCGGATACCCGAGCACCGAGCAGACGACGAGGCGCGGGAAGCGCTGCGCGAGCTGTGCGTCCGCGAGGCCGCGCCGCGCGGCCTGCGAGGGTCGCAGGCCGTGAAGCAGCACGTCGGCCGTCTCGAGCAACTGGAAGAACTCCGCGCGATCCGGATCGCGCTCGAGATCGAGCGCGACGCCTCGCTTGCTGCGATTCCAGGTGCGGAAGCCGGGCGAGACACGCATCGGGTCGCCGCGCGGCCGCTCGACCTTGATCACGTCGGCGCCGGCCTCCGCGAGCAGCATGCCCGCAACCGGCCCCGGAATGCCGGTGCACATCTCGACGACGCGAATACCCGCGAGGATCGACTCGGCTCCAGAAGTCATGTGATGCTCCTCAGGGTTTCGCATACGAGACGAAGATCGGCGACGACCACGCGCGCTCTTCGGTCTCGGCCAGGCAATCGTCGCCGGCAGCGCCCTGCCCCTCGCACAGATCGACGCTGAGGCACTGCCCCGTCGCATCCCGCTCACAGCGCAGCCCCGCGGCGTTCACGGCCGGGCTCGGCTGCTCGATCGCGCGCACGTAGTAGAGCGCGTCGCGCTGCGCGGCCGCGAAGTCGGGATCGCTGAAGCTGACGCTGCAACCGCTGGGATCCGGCCTGCACGCGAAGACCTGCCACGGGTCTTCGATCAGCGCGTCGACGGGCTCCCCGGGCTGGTTCTGCGGCCGGATCCGCACCACCTCGATGCGCGTGATCAGGCGGCGCTGCTCGCTCGGGTGGTAGCACTCGCCGCGGCACAGCCGCTCGAGATTCTCGGCCGAAAGCGACGCCTGCGAGAAATCCGGGCAGCCGGGCTGCTGCTCGAAGGACCCGACCGCGCGCGCGACGAAGACCGGCGGCCCCGAGAGCGTGGCCTCACCGCCCATCGGCACCGAGCCCGCGCCGCCCGCTGCGACGAGATCGAACCAGAGCAAGCTGCGCGGCCCGCTGGTCGCATAGACCTCCTTGCGCTGCAGGGCGTCCCAGATCGCCTCCCGGCTGCGGCCCTCGGAGTGCACCGCGACGAGACCGCCTGTCAGGAAGAACGACGCTTGCCGTTCGCTCTCGCGCGAGCCGAAGAAGCGCTGCGCGATCGCCTTGCGATCGATGCGCTGCGAAACGGCGACGCGCTCGCGCTCCGGCTGCACCGGCGCATCCCGGATCACGCGGCCCATGCCCTCGAAGCGCGCTTCGGTCATGTCCGCGCGCGCGTACTCCTTGTAGCCGGTGCCGGGGCGCGCCGAGTGGTTGTCCGAAGAGGCCATGAAGCCGAACTGGAAGCGTCGCTTTGCCTTGGGCTGCTCGAAATCGCGCAGCGCCATGATGTACTGCACGGAGCTCTTCGGGCGGAAGTTGAAGGCCGGCTGGAAGCAGTCGCGGCACTGCCCCGAGTCGAGCCATTCCTCCGGTTTCGCGCCCGGAACCACGAGATGTCCTTCGACGCCTTCGGCGAGATAGTCGGCGCGCGCCTGTACGGCGCGGCGCTCGCACTGCTGCGCCGATTCGTCGTCCACGAGGCAGCGCTCGCGGATCAGCTCGCCCGCGCGCCAGCAGGAAGGGAGATAGTTCGCTCCAGGCTCCGGGCAGAGCGCGCGGCCGCTCGCGTCGAACGCGATCTCCTGCCAGCTCCGGTACTGCTCCGAGTTGCCGTGACCGGAGAAGATCTCGATCAGCGTCTGACGCTGAGGATCGTGCATCGCGCCCTGAAGCTGCTTGTCCCAGGCGGAGCCCGCGGGCGTGTAGAAGCCCCAGGTCGTGCCGTGCGGGATCACGATCGAGGGGACGTTCCAGTCGTCGAGCTTTTCGAAGAGCTGCGCGGGCGTCGCGACCGTCTCGCGGCAGTCCTCGGGCAGGTCGCGCACGGGCACGCCCTCGCTACAGGCCGGAACTTCGGTCGTCTCGCGCAGATAGCGGATCAGGTCCAGCGTCGAGGCGTCGCGCTGCGCGAGCGGGAGCAGCCCCACGAGCAGCGGCGACGCGCTGGCTCCCTCGCGCAGCTCGTCGGAGACGGCCACGCGCGCGGTGATCGGCCGCGTCGGGATCGCGGCGTCCTCTAGATCCCGCAGCACGACGTTCTTGTGCCCGTAGTGGTTGTCGGGCGTGCTGCCCATCTGGGTCCACTCCCAGCCGAGATAGGCGACGACGTCCGGATTCGCAGGATCTCCCGAGACCGCGTTGCACTCGCGCACGGCGTCGATCGTCTCGCGCCAGCGCTGCGGCGTCAGCGCGACGTCGTGATCGTTGATCGACCAGAAGTCGAGGCTCGAGCAGAAGCGCGCGAAATCGCAAGCGTCGGCGACCGGGCGAGCGCCCTGCCCCCCGTTCAGCGGCAGCGCCATCAGGAACGCATCGGTCGAGTAGCTGCTGTGGACGTGGAGGTCGCCGAACAGGATCTGCTTCGCCTGCGAGACCCCGGCGGCCGCGGCCGCGCGCTGCTGAGAGATGCGGCGCTCGGCGACCACGGATTCGGGAATCGCCTGTGGCGTGACCCTTCCCGCGCCCCAGTGCGACCCGAGCCAACCGCTGCCCATCGCGTAGACGAGGCCGAGCAGCCCCACCAGCAGCACGACGAACAGACGAGCGGCGCGCAGCATGCAGCTCCTCGAAGCTCTGCGCTAGGGCGCTGCCGCAATGCGGTAGCGGATCGGCAACTGCTTCAGGCCGGCGACGAAGGCCGCGTGCACCCGCGCGGGCTCGCCCGCGAGCTCGATCGACTCGATCCGGCTGGTGAGCTCACGCAGCAGCGCGCGCTGCGACGCGCGCGCGAGGTGCGTTCCGAGGCAGAAGTGCTCGCCGATGCCGAAGCCCAGGTGCGGATTCGGCCGGCGGTCGACGCGGAAGCGAAAGGGCTGCTCGAAGACGCTCTCGTCGCGGTTCGCAGACGCGTAGAAGAGCAGCAGGCGATCGCCCGCGCGGATCTGCTGGCCCTGGAACACGACGTCGCGGGTTGCGCTGCGCTTCATGTAGTTGACCGGCGTCGTCCAGCGCACGATCTCCTCGACCGCCGATGGGATCAGCGACGCATCGCGTCGCAGCTCGCGCCACGCGTCGGGGTGCTGCGCGAGCGCGAGCAGACCCCCGCTCACGGCGTTGCGCGTCGTCTCGTGGCCAGCCGTGAAGGTGATCAGGTAGTAGCCGAAGGTCTCGACGTCTCCCATGCGCCGGCCGTCGATCTCGCCGTGCGCGAGCAGGCTCGCGAGATCGTCGCGCGGCTGTGCGCGGCGGTCGGCGATGATCTTCGAGAAGTACTGGTAGAACTCGATGGCGAGCTGCTGCTGATTCCGCTGCTTATCGGGGCTCGGCTGGAAATCCGGATCGTCGCTGCCGAAGAGCTCGTTGGTCATGCGCAGGATCGTCGGCTCGTCTTCGCGGGGGATACCGAGGATCGTCGAGAGGATGCGCAGCGGATGCCGCGCCGAGACCTTTGCTACGAAATCGCAGCTCGCCTCGCCGCCCCCTTCGCGCGCTTCGGCCACCAGCTCGTCGACGAGGCGCTGCGCGCTCTCGTGTACGACGGCGTCGAGGCGCCCGAGGCTGCGCGGCGTGAACCAGCCGCTCGCAACCTTGCGGAAGCCGCGGTGCTCCGGCGGATCCATCTCGATGATCGTGCGCATGCCCGCGAAGCCCTGGCGGCCCTGCTCGCGCTGGCGGCGCGCCAGCTCCTCCGTCATCAGGATGATGCCTTCCGCGTTCGAGTAGGTCTGCGGGTCCTTCGAGATCGCGCAGATGTCCGCGTGGCGCGTGATCGCCCAGAAGGGCTCCCAACCGGGCGGCTCGCAGCGCTGCACCGGAGCCTCGCGGCGCAGGCGCGCCCAGGTCTCGTGCGGGTAGCCGTGCAGCGCGTAGCTGTGAGGATCGACCAGCTCGAGAAACGAATCCGGTCGCGGCGGCGACCCCGGTGCGGCCTGCGGCATGCCGCTATCACTACGCGGCCGCGCGCGTCGGATCAAGCCCCCGGCGCTTTTTTCCCAGGGTCCGGGTCGCTGGCGCCGGCATTCTCGGGCAGCGCCTCGCCGAAATAGTCCTGGCTCTGGCGCGCGGCCTCGAGCGCGCGCTGGATCCGGAGCTCCGCGCCGGACGCGCGGCGCCAACCCGCGGCCAGCAGCTGGCAGACGTCTTCCCGCCGCGCGCAGCCCTCGAGCGTCGCCTGCTCCCACGCGAGCTGCAGCGCCTCTCCGCTAGCCGTCGAGGTGAGCTGCGCGAGCAGGGTCGCATCCTGCGAGCGCGCGCGCTTGCGGCCCTGGAGCAGCGCGAGATCCGCGCGCGCGCCGCGGAAGAACGCGCGCGCCGCGAGATCCGAGAGCCGCGGGTGCGTCAGCGTGTGGAGCGGGCCCGGCGTCGACACCGCGCGGAACTGCTCGGGGTTCAAGAGCTCGTGCGCGAGCAGGGCCGGCAGCTCCGCGACGCCGCTGCGCGCGAGACCGGCCGCGAGATCCGGGCGCGCGGCACGCGCCGCGAAGCGCGCGAGGTCGCCCGGGCGCACCCCTTCGCGGAAACCCAGCACCAGGAAGTCCGGCCCCCCGCCGTACCAGACCGCCGCGCGCTCGAAGACCGAGCCCAGCGTGCGCAGCACGAGCTCGACCGCCGCGCGGTCCGTCTCGTACTGGTGGTACCACTGCACGTAGACACCCCCGGGTGTCAGTCGATCGCGCGCGGCGGTCAAGAACTCCGCGCTGTAGAGCATCTCGACGCCCGCCATCCACGGATTGCTCGGCTCGGACACGATCACGTCGTAGCGGCCCTGGCTTCGCAGCAGCGCGCGATAGGCGTCGCTGCGCACGACGCGAACCTTCGGGTTCTGGGACGCGTTCAGGTTTGCCGAGTCGAAGAGCGGCGCGGCCTCGAGCACGCCGGACGAAATTTCCGCAACCACGACTTCCTCGATCGAGTCGAGGGCCCCGAGCTCGCCGGCCGATACGCCCGTGCCCCAGCCGATCACGAAGGCCCGCCTGGCCTCCTCGGCGAAGAGCGCCGGCAGCAGGCCCGCGAGCGCCATCGTCTGATAGTCCGCGGTCGCCGAGCCGTCGGACTTGTTGTTGTTGAAGATCGAGCGGCTCTTGCGGCCGTCACTGCGCTGCGTCTCGACGACCATCACGGTCGAAGTCGGATCGTCGCCCGCGTAGAGGATGTTCCAGTTCTTGTGGCGATCCCGCGCGAGCGCCTCCGGGCCGCGCGAAGTCCAGGCCTGCGGCCGCCGCTCGCGCACGACCGCGCTGCCGATCAGGTAGGGATCCCAGGGCGGGAGCAGCCAGAGCGCGATCAGCCCCGGCAGGCCGAAGAGCGCGAGCGCCCCGCCCGCGGAGATCGCGTAGAGACGCTGTGCAAGCAGCGCCGCGCCGAGGATCAACGCGCCGATCGCGACCCGGAACACGTGGTGCAGATCGAGCCAGAACAGCAGCGCATAGCCGCCGATCAGCGCGCCGAAGAGCGACCCGATCGTGTTCCAGCTGTAGAGCGATCCGGCCGCCGAGCCGAGATCGCCGACGCGGCGGCGCAGCTCGTGGAAGAGCAGCGGCAGCACTGCGCCCGAGAGCACGAGCGCGGGGCCGAGCCCTGCCAGCAGCCCGCAGAACACCAGGAAGTTGTAGGGCAGGAAGGCGGAGTCGAAGTCGCGGAACTGCGCGCGCAGCAGGTGCGCGTAGTAGGGCGCGGCCGGCATGCGCCCGTACAGGAAAGCCAACATCGCGACGAGCAGCCACTGGTTCGCGAGCAGCACCCAGGACGGGATCGCGGAGAGCGCCGAGACCGCGAAGCTGCCGATCGCGATGCACGCGACGAATGCCGCGACGACCATCGAGAAGGTCAGCTGCGAGGCGCCGAGTGCCAGGCCGCCGACGCGGATCACGACCGTCTGCAGCGCCATCATCGCGAAGCCCGCGAGCGCTGCGACTGCCGCATAGCTCGCGAAGCCTTCGATGCGGGGCGGCGTCGCGGCCGCGATCTCCTGCTCCAATGCGGGCGCTGCGCCAGCGGACTCGCGGCGCGCGAGCCACGCGAAGCCGAGCCCGGCCAGCAGATTCACGCCCGACATCGCGCGCAGCACACCGGGCAGCCCGAGCCAGGGAATCAGCGAATAGCCCGCTGCGAGGCTGCCCACGACCGCGCCAGCGGTGTTGATCGCGTAGATCGCGGCGTGGATGCGGGTCGCGTCGGCGAGGTCCCGGGCCAGCGCCTGCGTGAGCACTGGGATCGTCGCGCCCATCAGCAGGCTCGGAGGCACGATCAGGAGCGCGCAGAGCAGCACGTCGACCGCGAAGGCCAGGCCCGAAGCGCCGCCCGGCAGCGCGACCGAGAGCGCGCGCACGAGCTCGAAGAGCCAGGCAAACAGCAGCGCCCAGACGCCGATGCCGGCTTCCGCCGCGCCGTAGAGCCACAGCAGGCGCGCGCGCGGCGTCGCGCCCGGCAGCCCGAGCTCGCCGCGGGAGACCCTGCGCGTGAGCCGCCCGAAGAGCGCGTAGCCGGCGGCCAGGCCGCCGAGGAAGAGGCCCAGCACCGCGGCCGTCGCCTCGCTGTGCGAGCCGAGCAGGATCGCGAGGTACTTCTGGAAGGCGACTTCGTAGGCCAGCCCGGCCATGCCAGTCAGGGCCGTGAGCAGCAGAGCGAGCGGGCGGGTCAGCATCGGGCGCGTGTATGATCGCCGATCCTCACGCAGGGATTCCATGACTTCTCGAAGTTCCGCCGCAGCCCGTGCGCCGAGCACCTTCTGCTGCTCGATCACGCCCTTCGACGCTTCGGGAGCGCTCGACGAGGCCGCCCTGCGCCGCCACCTGCGCCGGCTGCGGGAGGCCGGCGTCGGCGTCTACCTCGCCGGCTCCTCGCCGGGCGAGGGCTACGCGCTCTCGCACGCTGAAGTCGAGCGCAGCCTGCGGATCGGCGTCGAGGAGCTCGCTGGCCGCGTCCCGGTACGCGCGATGGGCGTCGAGCCGCGCCGCGCGGCCGAGATGCTCGAGTTCGCGAAGCGGGCCGCGGGCACCGGTATCGACGCGATCCAGCTCTACTCGCTCGACATGGGGCATGGCGGCAAGCCCACTCCAGATACGCTCGAGCGCTATTTTCGCAGCTGCCTGGACGCGATCGATCTGCCCTGCGTGGTGTCGAGCCACAGCTTCGTCGGCTACACGCTGCCGGTCGAGTTCATGGACGCGCTGGTGCGCGACTACCCGCAGCTGATCGGCTTCAACGTCACGAGCCCCGAGATCCCGTATCTCTCGCGCGTGTGTCAGGCGCTCGCCGGGCGCGTCGAGATCCACGTCGGCGGGCCGATGCACGCGCTGACGGTGCTCGCGATGGGCGGCAACGGCTTCCTGTCCACCGAGGCGAATACCGCGCCGCGCCTGTGCCAATCGCTGATCGAACATCACGCAGCCGGGCGCTTCGCGGCAGCTCAGCAGGCCTACGCGCGCATCCTGCAGCTGATGACGGGTACCGCGGAGGTGCCCGGGATGTCCGTCCGCTACGTCAAGGCCTGCCTGGCCGCGCTCGGCTTCTCGGGCACGAATACGCGCGACCCCCACCTCGCAATCACGGCCGAGGAAACGGCGCGAGTCGCGAAGCGCCTCGCCAGCCTCGGCATCGACACGGAGAGCTGAAGCCATGCTGCTCGAAAACAAGGTCGCGATCGTCTCCGGCATCGGCCCCGGCATGGGCCGCGACATCTCGCTGCGCCTGGCGCGCGACGGCGCCGACCTCGTGCTCGGCGGGCGCACGCCCGCGAAGCTCGAAGCCGTGGCCGCCGAAGTGCGCGCGCTCGGGCGCCGCGCAACCTGCGTCGCAGCCGACATCGCAGTCGCCGCGGACTGCGCGAAGCTCGCCGAGGCTGCCATCGCAGCGCACGGCGGTGTCGACGTGCTCGTGAACAACGCCTACCACGCCGGCACCATGACCCCCTTCGAAAACGACGACCTCGAGCGCTGGCGAGAGACGCTCGAGGTCAACCTGATGGGATCGCTGCGGCTCACCCAGAACGTCGTGCCCTCGATGAAGCAGCGCGGCGGCGGATCCGTCGTGATGATCAGCACGATGTCGACCCGCGTCGTGAATCCGGGCTTCGTCGCCTACGGAGCCTCGAAGGCCGCGCTGAACCTCGCGACGCAGGGCCTCGCGCGCGAGCTCGGCCCCAGCCAGATTCGCGTGAATGCGGTGCTGCCGGGCTACATCTGGGGCGCGCCGGTGCAGGGCTTCCTGGAGCTGCAGGCGAAGCAGCGCGGCGTTCCGTACCAGCAGATCCACGACGAGCTCTGCTCCCAGATCCCGCTGCGGCGGATCCCGACTTCGGAAGAGATCTCCGGGGCGGTGTTGTTTTTTGCCTCACCGCTCTCCGCCTGCATCACGGGGCAGCTCCTCGATGTGAACGGCGGCCAGGTGATGTACTAGGATCCGCGCGCCGTGAGCGCCGACTACGACCCCTTCTCGGAAGCGACCTGCAGCGATCCCTTCCCGGCCTACCGCCGGCTGCGCGACTCCGCCCCCGCGCACTACGACCCGAAGTACGACTGTTGGTTCCTGTCGCGCTTCGAGGACATCTGGCGTGCGGAGAGTGAGCGCGACTGCTTTTCCTGCCGCGAGGGCGTGACCTCCTCGCAGCTGCTGCTGGCGTCTCCGATCCCGCCCGAATTCATGCCGGCCGGGCATCCGGACGGCTGGGGCTCGAACCTGCAGCAGCTCGATCCGCCGCAGCACACGCTGCTGCGCAAGCGACTCGCTCCCTTCTTCCAGCCCGCGGCCGTGCGGCGGCTGGAGCCCTTCGTGCGCGAGGTCGTGCAGCGGCATGCCGAGGAGCTGGTGCAGCGCGGCGGCGGCGACGCGATCGCGGACTACGCGATGCGCGTCAGCGTGCGCGCGGCCTGCGTGATCATCGGCCTGCCGGTCGAAGACGCCGACCTGCTCGCCGGCTTCGTGAACGGCATCTTTTCGCGCGAGCCCGGGGGCCAGGACTTCGCGGGGCCGGGCCTGATGGCCGGACTGCAGATGCGCCAGTACCTGATCGACTTCGCGCGCGCGCGGCGCGCGCGGCCCGGCGACGCCGCCGCGGATCTCTTCCTCTCGCAGGCGCGGGACTTCGCGGGCCGCGAGCTCGCGGACGAGGAAGTCTGCTTCCACCTGATCCTGCTGCTCGTCGGCGGCACCGAGACGCTCCCGAAGGTCGCCTCGGCCGCGATCCACCGGCTCTGGCAACAGCCCGAGCAGCGCGCGCAGGCAGCAGTCGAGCCCGCGCTCGTCCCGCAGGCGTTCCACGAGGCACTGCGTATCGACATGCCGACGCAGATGCTAGGCAGGATCGTCGTGAAAGACGTCGAATTCCACGGCCAGCGCCTGCGCGCCGGCCAGAAGGTCATGTACCTCTGGGCCTCGGCAAACCGCGATGAGCGCGAGTTCCGCGACCCCGACCGCTTCGACCTCCACCGCGACGCAAAGCGCATCCTGTCCTTCGGCCACGGCGCGCACCTCTGCCTCGGCAAGCACGTCGCAGCCATGGAGGGCCGCGTGATCCTCGAAGAGCTGCTCGCGCGCGCGCCGCACTACGAGGTGGATGAATCGCGCGCGGAGCGCTTCCGCTCGGAGTTCTTCCGCGGCTTCGCGACGCTGCCGATCTCGATCTAGTCCGACGGGTCCCTGGCCGGGCACAGCCCGGCGCTCCCGCACTGCGCTCGCCTGCGGTTGGCTGCGCGCCTGGGCGGCTTGTTTTCACTCCGCTCGGCTTCGCCTCGCTGCGCGCCGAAACGGCTTGCCCGCACTCCGCTCGGCTTCGCCTCGCTGCGCTCCGCGGCGGCTGGCGCTATTCGTTGACAGCGTCGAAGGCCTTCTTCACGCGCGCGAATTTCTGCTCGAAGAGGTCGCGGAACAGCGTGTGCGTGAAGATGTACTCCGCGTTCTCGCGCACGCCGCGCAGCACGATTTCGCCGATCTGCTCGGGAGACATGCCGTCCGCGATCATCGGCGCGAGGATCTGGGAGCTGCTGGCTCCGCGCGCGGAGCCACCCGGGCGCAGGCGTTCGGAATTCGCGAGGTTCGTCTTGATCGGGCCCGGGCAGAGCGTCGAGACGCCGACGCCGCTGCGCGAGAGGTGCATCCTCAGCGCCTCGCTGAAGCCCGCGACCGCGAATTTCGTGGTGCAGTAGATCGACATGCTCGGTTCCGAGAGGAAGCCGCCGACCGAGGCCGTGTTCACGATCTGCCCCGAGCCCTGCGCGACGAGGCGCGGCGCAAAGACCTGGCTCCCGTGCACGACGCCCATCACGTTCACGCCGAGGCACCACTGCCAGTCGGCCTCGCTCGACTGCAGCATGTCGCCTCCGGTGAAGACGCCGGCGTTGTTGCAGACGACGTGCACGCCGCCGAGCTCGCGCTCACTGCGATCGGCCAGATCCTCGACGGCCTTGCGCTCGGAGACGTCCGTGCGCACCGCGATCGCGCGCGCGCCGGAGCCCTTGAGCTTCGCCACCGTGCGCTCGGCCGCCTCGAGCTCGATGTCCGCCACCGCGATGCGCATCCCCGCGCGCGCGAAGGCCACACACATCCCGTACCCGATCCCACTCCCGCCGCCCGTGACGACGGCGACCTTGCCCGCGAGCTCCTCCATGGCGCTGCCTCCCGGCGCGCATCATACGCGCGGACAGCTTCCTCCGGTGCGCCTTCCGCAGGCGCGGGGCCGCGCGCGCACGCCCTTCCGAACGCCGCTCCGATCGGACCCGGCGACGAAGCACCGTCGGCGCCCCGGCCCCCTTACTCCCGCGGCTTGCCCGCGGTGACGCCGCCGTCGGCGGTGAAGTCCGCGCCGGTGCAGAACGACGACTCGTCGCTGGCGAGGAAGAGCGCGAGGCGGGCGATCTCGATCGGCTCGGCGCGGCGTCCGAGCGGGGTGCCGCCGTAGGCGCGCTCGTAGTCCGCGTCCGTCCAGCCCACGCGCTCGGTCATCGCGGTACGCGTGGGGCCGGGCAGGATCGTGTTCACGCGGATGCGCAGCGGGCCGAGCTCGATCGCGGCGCTCTTGCTGAGCCCGCGCACGCCGAACTTCGACGCGCTGTAGGCCGTCATGCCATGGCGGCCCTCGAGGCCCTGCACGGAGGAGAAATTCACGATCGAGCCACCGCCGCCGCGCTGCATCGCGCCCTGCACCGCGCGAATCCCGAGAAAGGCGCCGACGAGGTTCGTCTCGAGCAGCTTGCGGAAGTCGTCGGCGCTCGTCTCGGCGAGCGGCTTCACGCGAATGATTCCGGCGTTGTTGATCAGCACGTCGACGCCGCCGAAGCGCGCCTCGGCATCCGCCACCGCGCGCTGCCAGTCCACCTCGGACGCGACGTCGAGGTGGCCATAGGCCGCGCGGCCACCCGCGGCCTGGATCTCGCGCGCGACCTCCGCGCCGGCGTCGTCGCGGCGGTCGCCGAGCCACACGGCGGCTGCCTCGGCCGCGAAGAGACGGGCGATCTCGGCGCCGATCCCGCGCGCGGCGCCCGTCACGAGCGCGACCTTCCCCGCGAGCCTTTCGCCCGCGCTCATCCGCGCTTCACTTCCCGCTCGCCGCGCAGGAAGGCGTCGCGCTGCTCGATCGACATGGGGGATCACCTGTGGCGGGAGCCGGGGCGGAGGGGTCCGCGGCAGCGGGCGCCGGGCGGTGGACGAGCGGGAACCTGGCGTGCCGCGCGAGAAAGGGCTCGATCACGAAAATCACGCGCGAGCTCCAGTTGCGGCGCGGAAAGGGCGCACTCGTGTAGCGCTGTGAGAGCGCGTCGAGGAAACGCAGCTCGGGATCCGACCTCTGCTCGACGACGCGCCCGCGGATCAAGAGCTGCTCGTAGGGATCCGCGAAATCGGTGATCGAGAGCGCGACGCGCGCGTCGCGGCCCATGTTCAGCGCCTTGCGCGATTTCGCGTCCGCCGTCACGAGCGCGAAATCGCCCTCGCGCGCGACCCAGACGGGCTCGACCTTCGGTGCGCCGTCCGGCAGCAGCGTCGCGAGGTGCGCGTAATTCGGGCCGTCGAGCAGCCGGCGCGCGGCGGGCGAGAGTATTACCGGCATGTGCAGCAGCGCGAGTGCGGTTCGCGCGGGACCAGACTTGTGGTCCCGGTCCGGGCGCAGCCCGGACCACCCCGCTTCGCTCGGCTGCGCCTCGCTGCGCGCCGACTTCGTCGGCTTGCATGTCTCGTCGGCCTGAGGCGGAGCCTCGTTGAACCTGCGGTGGGGCTCTGCACCCCGCATTCGTAGCCGGCGCGCGGCTGCGGAGTCAACTCTGGTGCGGACAGGCGCTGATCGTGGACGGCGGAATGCTCGCGTAGGGCGGGGACGTCGTTGCCTACGGCTGGCCTTGCGGGTGATCGGCCGGCATAGCCGGCCTGCCCGCACGGCAAGCCTTTGGCTTGCCTTTTCGGCTGCCGAAAGGGCAAGAGGCAACGACGTCCCCGGCGCGGCTAAGATGCACTGCGTGTCGACTGCGGATCCGGCCGCGCTGGCCACGTTGCTCGTCTCCTGCCCGGATCGGCGCGGGCTCGTCGCGGCACTCGCACAGCTCCTCTACGGCCTCGGCGCGAACATTCTCGACGCCGACCAGCACACCGACGCCCTCGCCGGCCAGTTCTTCCAGCGCATCCGCTTCGATCTCTCCGAGCTGCACACCGATCGCAGCGGTCTCGAGCGCGGCATCGCCGAGGTCGCGGGCCGCTTCTCGATGCACTGGCGGCTCGCGTACGCGGACCGCCGCAAGCGCGTCGCGCTCTTCGTCTCGCGCCTCGATCACTGCCTCGTCGACCTGTTGCTGCGGCACCGGTCGGGCGAGCTCGCCTGCGAGCTGCCGCTCGTCGTGAGCAACCATCCGGAGCTCGCGCCGATCGCGGCGCAGTTCGGACTGCGCTTCGAGGTCTTCCCGATCGACACCGCGAACAAGCGCGCGCAGGAACAGCGCGAGCTCGCGCTGCTCGCGGAGCTCGGCATCGATCTCGTCGTGCTCGCGCGCTACATGCAGGTGCTCTCGACCGAGTTCATCGAGCGCTACCCGGAGCGGATCATCAACATCCACCACTCTTTCCTGCCGGCCTTCGCGGGCGGCCGCCCCTACCACCAGGCGAGCGAGCGCGGCGTCAAGCTGATCGGCGCGACTGCCCACTACGCGACGGCCAGCCTCGACGAGGGCCCGATCATCGAGCAGGACGTCGCGCGCTGCTCGCACCGCGACTCGGTCGCGGATCTCGTGCGCAAGGGGCGCGACCTCGAGAAGGTGGTGCTCGCGCGCGCGGTGCGCTGGCAGCTCGAAGACCGCGTGCTCGCCTACGACCACAAGACAGTGGTCTTCGAGTGAGCGCGCGCCGCGTCGCCGTCGTGACGCGCGACTCTCCGGCCTCGCGTTCCCAGACGCGGTCAGCGTGCTGCCGGGAGAGCTCCGGCCCGCCGACTGATGCGGCCTGCGCGCCTTGGCGCGCAGACGCGCCGGAACGGGGACGCACAGAGCGCCGTGAGGAAGCCCGATGATCCGCGCCCACATCGTTCTCGAAGCGCTGCAGGAGCGCGGTTGTCCGCTGGTCGCCGGCGTGCCCTGCTCCTACCTCACACCGCTGATCAACACCGCGATCGACTCGGACGCGCTGCGCTACGTCGGTGCCGCGAACGAAGGCGACGCCGTCGCGATCGCCTGCGGCGCCTACCTCGGCAGCGGGCGGCCGGCGCTCGCGATGTTCCAGAACTCGGGCCTCGGCAATGCGGTGAACCCGCTCAGCTCGCTGACCGCGAGCTTCGAGCTGCCGCTGCTGCTGGTCACGACCTGGCGCGGCGAGCCTGGCGGCGCGCCCGACGAGCCGCAGCACGCGATGATGGGCGAGATCACGCCGCGGCTGCTCGAGCTGCTGGGGCTGCGCTGGGAGCTCTTCCCCGAGCGCGAAGCAGATCTCGCGCCTGCGCTCGATCGGGCCCTGGACGCGATGCGCCGCACGCGCGCGCCGGTCGCGTGGATCGCACGCAAGGGCACGCTCGAAGGGCCGCTGCGCCCGCAGCGCGCGCCGCGCAGTGCTCCGTCGCGTGCCTCCGCGCCGGCATCGCGCAACCGCACGGCGCTCGACCCCGACGACGCGCTGCGCGCGCTGCAGTCCGCGGTCCGGCCCAGCGACGCGGTGCTCGCGACGACCGGCTACAGCGGCCGCGCGCTCTGCGCGCTGGAGGACCGCCCGAGCCAGCTCTACATGGTCGGCTCGATGGGCTGCGTCTCGAGCCTGGCACTCGGCCTGGCACTCACGCGCCCGGAGCGCCGCGTGATCGCGCTCGACGGCGACGGCGCGGTCCTGATGCGCATGGGAGCGCTCGCGACGCTCGGAGCCGAAGCGCCGCCGAACCTCGTGCACGTGCTGCTCGACAACGGCGTCCACGAGTCGACCGGCGCTCAGAGCAGCGTCTCGAACACGACCGATCTCGCGCTCGTGGCTGCGGCCTGCGGCTATGCGCAGGTGCTGCGCCCGCAGACGCCGCAGGAGTTCCGCGACGCGATCGCCGATCCCGAGCCGGGCCTGCGCTTCGTGCACCTGCGAACCACACTGCGCAAGAGCACGCAGCTTCCGCGCCCGACGCAACCGCCGGCCGAGGTCGCAACGCGCCTGATGCGCTGGCTCGGGACCACCGCCGCGACCTGAGCGCGCCGCAAGGGCTCTTGCCCGCGCAGGGAGCCGCAGGCGAACGAAGCTCGATGGATAGCCTTGTGGTCCCGGTCCGGGCGCAGCCCGGACCACCCCGCTTCGCTCGGCTGCGCCTCGCTGCGCGCCGGGCCTTGCGGGTCCCGGTCCGGGAGCGGCCCGGTCCCACCCGCTCTCCGCTCGGCTTCGCCTCGCTGCG
>CAYTJA010000067.1:0-4140 GCA_964437835.1 uncultured Spirochaetales bacterium | reverse complement strand
TCGAATGTGGCGGACGATCTCGCGGTGGAGGTGGCGACAGCCGGTGGCGCGGGCAGCGTGACGCTGACCACGACGACGAGCGGAAACGTGCAGATCGGCAGCGTGACGGCAGCGGATGACGGAACGCTCGCCGCGATGGATGACCGGATCGTGGTGAACTCCAAGGGCTCGATCACGCAGGGCCCGTTGGACGCAGCCGTGGATCTCACGGCGTCCGTGGTGGATCTGGATGCGGAGACTGGCATCGGCCCGCTCGAGATCGCGGCGACGAGCTTCTCGGCCGACACGACGGACGGCGACGTCCTGCTCGCAAATGTGACACCCGCCCCCGCAACCGCGACGAGTCTCTCGACAGGGACCGGCGAGATCGAGGTCTCGCAGAGCGGCGGACACAAGCTGACGGTGAAGAGCGCGACGACTGCGGCCGGAGACATCGTGCTCTCGACCGGGGCGGGCGACCTCGTCGTCCAGCAGGCGACCGCGGGCGGCGCCGGCGACGTGACGCTGAAGACGGCGACGAGCGGAACCGTGCAGATCGGCGACGTGGCGCAAGCCGGGCTGGGGGTCCGCGCCGGAGATTCGGTGCGGATCGAGGGCGACAACGTGATCGTCGACCGCGCGATCGTGGCCGAGAGCGGCGACCTCGCGATCGAATTTCGGCGCGACAACGGCAGCCGGCTGTGGGTACGCGGACCGGAATTGGTTAGCGAGGCGCCTGAGATTCGCGCGGGGCGGGATCTCCAGATCCTCTTCCACCGCAGCGAGGCGGTGGTGCCGCCGGCGCTAAAGGAGCTCGCGGGTCTTCCGGCAGATCTGCTGGCGGACGTCACGCGGCTTCCGGCAGAGGTCGGGATCCAGGCCGATGCCAATTCTCCGACGGGCGCGGTGCTGACCAATCTTCCCGCTGGAGGAGCGGGGCTGAGTCTCGAGGCGGGTGGCCGGCTCGAGATTGGCGAGGTGCTCGAGGGCGGCATCGAGCGCGGCGCGCGCGTCTCGGTACCGGGGCCCCTCGCGCTTTCGGGGGACCAGGTGCGCGTCAGCGACCTCTCTGCGGTGAGCATCGGCATCGCAGGCGCGTCGTCGATCCAGGTTCAGCGTCGGGCGGCTTCGGGCGCCGACCCTGGCGTGAACTGGGTGGCCAACGACTTCGCTCTCTCTCGCCCCGTGGACCTCGCGGACGCGGGCATTCCGGACCGCTCCTTCGTCGTCGCCAGCCAGACCGGAGACGCGGTGCAGAACGTCCCCGCCGGAACGCAGTTCCGCAGCATCTTCACGGGGAACGAAAGACTGGAGCCCGAGTACTTCGGTATCGCCGGAGCCACCGGGAGCATCGGCGTTCGCAGCTTCACCGGAGCGGGGCCGCTGCGAAGTCGACTGTCGCAGCTGCCGACGGTGATCGAGGAGATCACCCGGAGAACTGGCGTGCTCGGCGGCCTCGACCGCGAGGAATCCACGCCGCCGCCGCTCGCGGGAGACGTGATCCTCTACATCCAGTGTAATGCTGCCAAGCGCGCCGGAGATCCCCTTCCCGAGGCCTGTGAGGATTCGGACCGGCCGATTCAGGTAGCGACGACGACCGATAAGCAGCTGATCGAGCGCGCGGAGTCGAGCCTCACCAAGCTGTTTGCCGAGCGCGCGGAGATTCAGGCGGCGCTCAGCAGCGCCGCAAAGCGCTACCGGGGGCAGGCCCGGGGGCCGGTGAGCGGCGAGGGCTTCCGCGAGTTCATCGAAGCCTCTCCCGCGGACAAGCGTGCCCTCGATTCGCTGGTCGCGATCGCACAACACGCGTGGAACGTCGATGCGCTGGCCAACCGCCAGGAGAGTGCGAATCAGGCGCAAGACTTCCAGGCGTGGTTCGATCAATTCCTGGATGCCGTAAAGCCGTCGGGCTTCAGTGTCGAGGCGATGCGCGGTGCGCTCGCGGAGCGCTCAGGCGACGGAACGGGGCGCGTGGCAAAGAGCGGCACGCGGCCGAACCCCGGGGAACTCGGGCTGCTGTAGTCGGGTCGGCGCGAGCTCAGCTCGCGCTAGCCGCTTCGGCGCGCAGCGAGGCGAAGCCGAGCGGAGAGCGGGTGGGACCGGGCCGCTCCCGGTCCGGGACCCGCAAGGCTCGGCGCGCAGCGAGGCGCAGCCGAGCGAAGCGGGGTGGTCCGGGCTGCGCCCGGACCGGGACCACAAGACTAGCTAGCGCGGCTGCTGCTGGTTCCAGCGCGCCTCGCGCTCGCCGCTCTCGAGCAGCCAGCGGAGCAGCTCCGCGCGAATCGGCTCGGAGGCCTCGGCGTGGGGAGTCGCGATCTCCGCTCCAGACACCACGTCGCTGCGCTGCGCCGGGTCTCCAAAGAGCTGCCAACCGAGAGCGTCTCCCGCCTCGAGGGGGAAGGCTCCAGCTTGCGTCGCCGGCTCCGCTGCTGCGGCCGATGCGATCAGATATGCCCCAGCAGCCGCGAGAGCCGCCCGCAGCCCCGAGATCGCGTGGCCTCGAACTCGGCGCATTAGAGGTCCCCCCGCCCGCAGATCGGCGGGGTGCGGCCGCGGCTTGAGCGTCGGCTCGCGGGGGTGAGGTCCGAGCTATCGGCAGCGGAAGCTGCCCTTTTGGATCTGATACCCGGTCGCCGCTTTCGCGAGCGTGGCTTCACACGACTTGTCGGCCTTGTCGAGGGAGCCTTCCTCGTGCTGGGAGAACTTGACTTTGACTTGGCTCGCGCTCGCATCGAGCTGAGTCGCATCCACGAGTTTGGCGCTGACGACGGCATCCGACCCGCTCAGCTTCGTGAGCAGCAGGCCCCCATAGAGGTCGCTCGCCCCGCCAGGAAAGATCTGCTCGAAGCGCGCTTGGCTCCGCTCGTTCAGCGCGCCCTCGTAGCTCACCTCGATCGCAGTCCTCGCTGCTTGTTTCCAGGCCTCTTCGGAGGGTACGACCCGGATCCGCCGCGTCGCGCTCACGCTTGCACCCGCGGCGTCCGTCGCGATGACCTCGAGCTGCTGGGTTCCCGGAGAGCTGGCCTGGAACTTGTAGTAGCGGTCCGCAGCGACCGCTTTGCCGTCGAGCCGGTACTCGATCTCGATCGGATCGCCGTCCGGGTCCGTCGCATCGGCGGAGAAGGCGACTCTCTCGCCCGCTGCGACCGACGGGTCGGACGCGGGCGTGACGCGCAGCTTTGGCCGCCGGTTCTCGACCGAGATCTGCCAGCGATGGCTGTCACTACCGCCGCTTGCGTCCGAGACCGTCACCTCGACCCGGCCCGTTTGCGCAGCGCGAAGATTCAGCACGGGGCTGGTCGCGTCCAGCGGCTCGTCATCGAAGGTCCAGCGATAGGCGAGCGGGTCGCCGTTGACATCCGAGGCCGTCACCTTGAATTGGAGCGCGGCGTTTCGGTAGGCCGTGAAGGCCGCGTCCTCCGGCAAGAACTTCTCGATCTGGGGCGGCTTCGGAAGACGTGCCTCCGCCTCGGAGGCCTCTCGGTAGCCCGCCAACGCCACTCCCGACTGCTCGGATGCCGTCGGGTACCCTCCATTTTCGAGGGCATCCAGGGCGCCCTCGAGTGCGGCGTCTGCGCGATCGCACGCATCGCGGGCTGCCGGGGCGCCCAGGGCGGCGCAGCGGCCGCCATCCTTGATCTGCGCCCCCGCTCTCTTTGCCTCCTCGGTCGCGGTTCGCGCGGAGAGCCGCGCGCGCTCGCGTTCGTCGTTGGCTTTCTGAGCGGCGAAGTCGCTCTCCCCCTGCTCGTTCGCCTCCCTTCTTGCATCGGAGAACGCCTTCTCGGCTTCCCGATAGGCGGGTAGTGCGTCGCTCGGTTGAAACGCTTTCTCGAAGCGGTCGCCGTCATCGAAGGCGCGGCGCCCGCGCTCCAACGCGGCGCGGTAGTCCTCCTGTTCGACGGGCACGGATTCGGCCCGGCTGCGGGCCAGATTCGCGGCATCCTTGGCTGCAGCGATATCCGCGACGAGCGTCTGGTAGAAGCGAGCGTCGAACTCGTCCATCTGCTGTTCGACCAGGACCAGATTCTGGATCAGCGCAAATCCGGCTTCGGCTGCCTCACACGCCGGGGTGCCTTCCTTCGGCAGCGCGAGCGCCTCGACCCTGCTCTCGAGCTCCGCTCCGCGCGCCCCGGCGGATTTCACAGCACCCGAGCTGCGCAG
>CAYTJA010000066.1:0-3315 GCA_964437835.1 uncultured Spirochaetales bacterium | reverse complement strand
GAAGGGCGTGATGCTCACGCACCGCAACAAGCTCGCCGACGCGATGCACCTGAACATGGCCGTGCGCCTGACCGAGGACGACAGCTGGCTGCTGATCAGCCCGATGTTCCACACCGCCGGCACCTTCCACGCGCTGCTCTGCCTCTGGGTCGGCGCCCGCCAGGTGATTCTGCCCGGCTTCGAGGCCGCCCCGGTGCTCGACGCAATCGAGCGCGAGCGCTCCAGCGTGATGTTCGGCGTTCCGACGATGCTGACGGCGATGCTCGAGGAGCAGCGCGTGCGTGCGCGCGAGCTCTCCTCGCTGCGGCTGCTCGGCTACGGCGCGGCGCCGGCCTCGTCGTCGCTCTTGCGCCGCGTGCGCGAGGCGCTGCCCGGCACCGAGCTGGTCTCGATGTACGGCGCGACCGAGCTCGCGCCGATGGCGACGGCGCTCGAGCACACGGAGCGCTGCATCGACGATGAACGCGTCGGCAGCGCCGGGCGGCCGATTCCGGGCGTGCGGCTGCGTATCGTCGACCCGGAAGGGCGCGAGCTCGGGCCGCGCGAGGTCGGCGAGGTCGCGGTCGCGGGGCCGAATGTGATGCGGGGCTATTGGAACAAGCCCGCGCAGACGGCCGAGGTGCTGCGCGACGGCTGGTACCACAGCGGAGACCTCGGCTTTCTCGACGCGCGCGGCTGCCTGTACCTCGTCGATCGCGCGAAGGACATGATCGTGTCGGGCGGCGAGAACGTGTACTCGAGCGAGGTCGAGGAGGTGCTCTACCGCCACCCGGCCGTGCTCGAGTGCGCGGTCTTCGGGGTGCCGGATCCGCACTGGGGCGAGGCCGTGCGGGCGGCCGTCGTGCTGCGGCCCGGCCAGTGCGCGAGCGAGGCCGAGCTGCGCGAGCATTGCCGCGCGCAGCTCGCGGGCTACAAGACTCCGAAGGCGATCGATCTGCGCTCCGACGCGCTGCCGAAATCGGGAGCCGGCAAGATCTTGAAGCGCGCGCTGCGCGCGCCGTTCTGGGAAGGCCGCGAGCGCGGCATCCACGGCGCAGACTAGCGGTGGCGTCGTTGCCTAGCGCCTTTTTCGGCAGCCGAAAAGACAAGCCGAAGGCTTGCCGTGCGGGCAGGCCGGCTACGCCGGCCGATCACCCACAAGGCTAGCAATAGCCAACGACGTCCCCCCTAACGCGCGGACCGCAGCAGGTCGGAGACGGCGTCCGGCTCGGTCTCGTTGTAGAGCGTCGGCGTGGTGCGGTCGGCGAAGCTCGCGTTGCGCTCGCGCAGCGCGAGGCCGACTTCGGCCGGGCGACCCGAGACGGCGATCAGGTCGAGCAGCCGGTCGTCGATGCGGCCGATCATCTCGAGCCACTTGCCCTGTTTCGAGAGCGCGTTCAGCTCGGGCTGCAGCGACTCGTAGCCGTGGTGCTCGAGCACGCCCTTGTAGGCGGGCGTCGAGGCGTAGAACGAGATCTGGCCTTTGGCTTTCTGACGCCCGCGCGCGATCTGCTCGTCGCTGCTGCCGATCACGCAGATCGTCTGGGCCGAGATCGCGAAGTCGCTGCGCGCGCGGCCCGCTTTGGCGAGGCCGCGCTCCAGGGCCGGCAGCGTTTGCGCGCGCAGGAACTCCGGCGTGTGCAGCGGGTGCACCAGGAAGCCGTCGGCGACTTCGCCGGCGACCTCGACCATCGCGGGGCCGACGCCGGCCACGAAGATCGGCGCAGCGCCGTCCGGGTTCGGGCCCGGGTTGAAGACGGGCGTCATCAGCGTGTGCGTGTAGAACTCGCCGCGGAAGGCGAGCTTCTCGCCCGTCTCCCAGGCCCTGCGGATCGCGCGGATCGCCTGCACGAACTCGCGCATGCGTGCGGCGGGCTTCGACCACGGCATGCTGTAACGCTTTTCGATGTGCGGCTGGATCTGGCTGCCGAGCCCGAGCAGGAAGCGCCCGCGCGAGAGCAGCTGCAGGTCGTTCGCGAGCTGGGCGCACAGCATCGGGTTGCGCGCGAACGCGACCGCGATGCCGGTGCCGAGCTCGAGTCGCTGCGTCTCGCGCGCGGCGAGCGCGAGCGGCAGGAAGGCATCGTGCGGGCCCTCGAAGCTCCACGCGCCGTCGAAGCCGAGCGCTTCGAGGCGCCGCGCGCTCGCTCCGATCTCGCTGAAGTCCCCCATCAATGCGGCGTCGAACTTCACGCGCGGGCCTCCGAGAGCAGCAGCGCGGAGAGGATCGCGTTGCGCATCTCGCGCGGGTCGATCACATCGTCGACACCGAGCCGGTTCGCCATTGCGTAGGGACCGGCGCGCTGGGCCTCCTCGACCTTGCGCTGAGTCTCCGCGTCGAGCTTTGCGGAGCGGCCGCCGCTCTCGGCGGGCATCGCGGCGAGATTCACGCCCGGCAGGGCGTACATCTGGCTCTGCCGATCGAAAGGGGTACCGGCCATGTTCACGAGGCCGAAGCCGAAGCCCTTGCGCATCAGGATCGAGATCTTCGGGTTCGCGAGCCGGCGCTCCGCCCGGAACATCTTGCCGCCCCATTTCAGGATGCCCTCGCGCTCGGCGCGCGTGCCCGCGAGCACCCCGGGGTTGTCGATCAGGAAGATCACCGGCTGGCCGTAGCGGCCGAGCGTCTCGAGGAAGTCCGTCGCCTTGATCGCGGCGGCCGAGTCGAGCGCGCCCGCGCCGCGTGCGGGATTGTTGGCGACGAACGCGACCGCGCGCCCGCCGACCCAGGCGAGCGCGGTGATCAGCGCGCGGCCGTAGCCGGGCTGGATTTCGAGCACACTGCCCTGATCCGCGATGCGCTCGATCACGGGATGCATGTCGTAGGGCTTGCGGTCGTTCGGCGGCAGGATCGCGAGCATGTCTTCGATCCGGCGCGGCCCGCAGTCGTGGCTCTCGCGGCGCGGCAGCGCGCCGCCGGCCTTCGAGGGAAAATAGCTGAGGTAGCGGCGTGCGAGGTCGATCGCGGCCGTGTCGTCCGCGGCTACGTTATGCGCAGAGCCGGCGATCTCCGCGCAGACCTTCGGCCCGCCGAGCACTTCCTTGGTCACGTCCTCGCCGGTCGCGGCTTTGACCAGCGGCGGGCCGCCCGTGAACATGCTCGCGGCCTCGCTCATGATCACGAAGTCCGAGAGCGGAGCCGCGAGCGCGCTGTGCCCTGCTGCCGCGCCGAGGATCAGACATACCATCGGGACCTGACCGGAGAGATCCGCCATCGCGAGCAGGTCGTTCGGCGCGCGGCCGTGGCCGGTGTCCGTGAGGCGATGCCCGGCGCCCTCGAGCATCGTGACGAGGGGAAGGCCCTCCTGCAGCGCGAGCTCCGCGAGGCGGTAGCGC
>CAYTJA010000065.1:0-7425 GCA_964437835.1 uncultured Spirochaetales bacterium | reverse complement strand
ACACCGCGACGCTGCTCCACGACGACGTCGTCGACCTCTCCGAGCTGCGCCGCGGCCGCCCCTCGGCGAACGCGCTCTGGGGCAACCGGCGCGCGGTGCTGGCCGGCGATTTCCTGTACGCGCGCTCGTCTGCGATGATCGTCGAGGATGGCAATCCGGACATCCTGTGGATCTTCGCCGACGCCATCCGCCAGATGGCCGAGGGCGAGCTGCTGCAGCTCGAGAAGAGCTTCGATCCGGAGGTCAGCGAGAGCCACTACTTCGCGGTGATCGAGCGCAAGAGCGCAACCCTGCTCGCGGCCGCCTGCGAGATCGGCTCGATTCCGGGAGGCGTCACCCGCTCCGAGCGCCGCAAGCTCGCAGAGTACGGGCGTGAGCTCGGCGTCGCGTTCCAGCTGCGCGACGACGCGCTCGACTACAGCGCCGGAGTCGAGGCGCTCGGCAAGCCGCACTACGGAGACCTGCGCGAGGGCAAGGTCACGCTGCCGCTGTTGCTCACGCTGAAGCGCTGCACGCTCGCGGAGCGCGAGCAGATCGGCGCCGTGCTGAAGCGGGCGCAACAGCTCGAGCTGCTCGGAGCCGAGAGCGAAGAGGCCCGCGTAGGCCTCGATCTCGAGCCCGTGCTCGCGCTCGTCGCCCGCTACCGCGGGGTCGAGGACAGCATGAAGCGCGCGCATCAGCACGCTTCGCGCGCCGCGGCGGCGATCGCGCCCTTCCCCGACGCCCGCGCGAAGGAAGACTTGCTCGCCGCCGTACACTACACAGTGTCGAGGGATCACTAGCTGGCTTTTCTGCCGCCGGCGCAGGGCGCCACCGCGGCGACTCAGTCTCACCCGGTCCCGGGGAGATCGACGAATGACGATGCAACACAAGCAGCGGGTGCGCGGTCGCGCACTCCGGGTCCTGCTCGCCCTCGCGGCGGCGGGGCTCAGCCTCGGCCAGGGAACCGCGCTGGCCGCGGAGAGCAAGCTCAGCGGGGTCGTGAACCTGAACACCGCGACGCAGGAGGAGCTCCAGCTCCTGCCGGGCATCGGCGAGGCGCGGGCGCGGGCCGTGATCGACGCGCGCAAGCAGCGCGGCGGCTTCAAGTCCGTCGACGATCTGATGCAGGTGAAGGGCATCGGCGCCGCGGGCCTCGAGCGGCTGCGCCCGCACCTCGCGGTCGAAGGCAAGACCACCGCGCAGCGCGAGTAGCAGAGCGGCGGGAGGCGCCGCGGGGCGCCTCCCGCTGGCTTTGCGGGACCCGGGCCGAGGACGGCCCACCCGCTCTCCGCTCGGCTCCGCCTCGCTGCGCGCCGGGCCTTGCGGGTCCCGGTCCGGGAGCGGCCCGGTCCCACCCGCTCTCCGCTCGGCTTCGCCTCGCTGCGCGCCGGGCCTTGCGGGTCCCGGTCCGGGCGAAGCCCGGCCCACCCGGCCTCCGCTCGGCTGCGGCTCGCTGCGCGCCGAAGCGGCTTGCCCAGATGCCGGGTAGTTTGCATTCGGGGGCACGATTTTACCGGCACTGAGGTTCGACTGTTGCTCGTCTGCGTCGCCTGGAAGTTGCTGCGATCGGTCATCGCGACAATATCGACGACTGTTCATACCCACGGTGGCTCTCGCCGCAAAGCGGGCTAACACCGGGCTGGAGCCGGCGGCGCTCAATCATCATTTGCTAATAGCGGGAACGATTCGCCGCGGCTCAGGCCGAGTACGGTTGGCCGGACTTGCCAACGCGAAACGATGCACCGAGAATCCGTGAGTGAAGTTCGAGATCCTCAGTGAGATCGAGCGCATCGAGACAATCGCGGCTGGCAGAGGCGTCAAGATCCGTGCGCTACTGAACAAGACGCACGGGCGGGGGCGGTGGCGAAAACGGAAGGGCGTGGCGCACGTCCGTCTTGCAAACGGCACGGTCCGGCGAGTTGAGCTACATGGGTACGAGGCGCACGGAATCGGACGCCGGGACTTCAAGATCAAGGCATACGCCGACTAGTCATGAAACGCACCGCGACGCAGTTTGCACTCTGCCTCGACAACGCTGGCAACGAAGCCTCTCTGATCTTGGGCAAGGTCTACCCGATGGTGCCCGACGCGCGCGCCGCCAAGGACAACCTGATCCGGATCGTGGACGAAAGCGGCGAAGGCTACTTGTTCTCGCGGGCGCAGTTCGCGGTGGTTGAGTTTCCGCTGACCGTGCGCCGGAAGCTCCTGGCCCTTCAAAAAGCCGGCTAACACCGTGATGGAGCCGACCGCGAACTCAAGCTGGGACCGACGCGTACGCGACACGCGACGACGACCCGACGCGTAGGAAGTCTAAGCGGCCAATCGGAACTCTTCCACGCTCCCCCTGGGGCGACCGCTATGCCTGGACCCCTACACCCGCTCGACGCGCGCCGCGACATCCTGCGCTGCCTCGAGTACTGAAGGCCCAACCCGGAAGCCAGCAGCCAATCCCGAAGGCGTCAGCCAATCGGGGTCGCCGGCTCGCTCGCTCGCCTTCCGATCGAACGCCTATTCCTCACCTTCGGAAATGCTCAACGCGTATTCCTCCCAGCGCGCTTGCAGCTCCGCGGTGGGAATACCAGTCGCCGCGGACACGCTCTCGACCGAAGCGCCTTTCCGGATCCGCTCGACGGCGTTCAAGATCGCCATCGCGTCCCACGCCTCGACGACGCGATCTTCACATTCCGCACGCGGAATACCCGCTTCAGGAGCGTTGTCGCAGGCCTTGTCCAGGTCGTCGGCAGGGTCTGCTGCTGCGACCGCTGCGGCCAGCACCACTGCAGAGAAAAGAGCCTGCGTTCGCATTTGATTCTCTCCCGGGGCATGCCTTTGCACGCGACTCCAGTCTACGCCGGCATCTTCCTCACGTGTCAAGTCGGAATCTCTGCCTGCCAGCGAGAATCGGCTTGACCAGGTCGCTCCGCCGGAGGTAGTCCTGAGCTACATGCGCCTCGTCGCGCTTTCTTCGGGCGAACGAGGCATTCAACGGAGCGCCCCATGCCTTCGTCGCTGAATGCCCGGGTCGGTCCTCCTCGGATCCTGAATCTCAGAATGCTGGCCTGTGGAATCGCCATCCTGGCGATCCACTCGCCCATCGCGCAGGCAGACTTTTCGGCGGACTACAATCACGCCCGAAGCAGCGCACCCGTCTCGAGCGACGCCTCCGTCGTCGGATCCCCGGGTGCCCTTTCTGTCAGCGAAAGAAGCGGTGCTGCCGTCTACTCCTACCCGATCGAAGTGCCCCCGGGCACCGGCAGCAGCGCGCCCGCGTTATCGCTTCACTACTCCTCCGCCAGCGGCGCCTCGGAGTACGGATTCGGTTGGGGCCTATCGCTGAGCGCGGTGGAGCGCTCCACCCGCCTGGGAGCGCCGAGTTACGACGAGAGCACGAACGCTGGACAGATCACTTGCTCTGGAAGCGACACCTTCGAGCTCGACGGCGAGATGCTCATCAAGGATTCCCAGGACCAATACCGCTTCTTCAAGCGTATCCACGACGGAACCAGAATCCGCTATGTCGCGGCGGGGTGCCAGGCCGGCTATTGGGAAGTTTCGGCCCCGACCGGCACTCGAATGCTCTACGGCTACCGGGACGCGGCGAAGTCGAGGCTCACGCGCGAAGCCGAAGGCAGCGCACTCACGACGTCGACAGTGTTTCGCTGGAACCTGGATACGGTCATCGATCCGTCTGGAAACGCCTATCACATCGACTATGAGCCCGATATCTACGCAATCGCGGGAACGAACTACTGGGCGTGGCTGTATCCGAAGTCGATCTCGTACAGCTATTTCTACGGGAGCTTCGACTATACGCAGGCCCCCACGTCGCCTTCCGCAGCGCGCATCGTCGCATTCGATTGGGGAACCAAGAAGCGCGGAGAGGATCCTCTCTGCGACGATTGCGACCAGCCGACCTCCTATCGATCCGGTTTCAAGATCCAGAAGCGCTGGCGGCTCACGAAGCTCATCGTAGGCATCGACACCAGCCAGAACGGAACGCTGGAGCCCGCCACGGAGCAGGTACGCGCGTACGAGTTCTCGTACAAGCCGAAGAGTCCGAACCAGCCGATCACACAACTCACGGCGATCCAGCGGCAAGGCCGTTACCTGAACGGGAGCCCCCAGATCTTTCCGACGCAGGCCACCTTTACGTACTCCTCTGCGCCTACCAATCTCAGCGAGGGGGAGGTCCATTGGAGCGGAGATACGTCGACCTACCCGGGGATTCGACAGACCGTGAACGGCACGGATGGCGACCCCCGCAAGGGTCTTTACGACATGAACGGAGACGGGCGCCCCGATCTCGTCTGGGTGGTCGACTCGGGCGGGTCTCCAGTGTGGCGTGTGGCGTTCAACGGATTCGAGAGCGACGGAGACTGGGGCTTCGGAACCTTCGATAGCGAGGGATTCATCAACGTCGGCCAGTCAGTGATCTGGCAATGGGGGCAGCCGACTGAAAATCCAGTTCCTTCCTGCAGCGCGTACAACAGTGGCCCATTCACCAATCTTGGAGCCGACCATTCCCTCACGGACAACACCTCCGAGGTGTGGAGCAACTCCGTGAGCGGGCGGAACATCACGCAATTGGTGGACGTGAATCGGGACGGGAAAGCGGATCTCAACCACATCTCGTCGTGTGTCAACCTCAACACAGGAACGGGCTTCACGGTAGGTACCTATCCTCCTTCAGGAGGCCTGACCGGAAGTGAGTGGATGTCGATCCCCTCCACCGGTTTATCCACTGTGAGTGCCATTCCGATGGACCACGATGGCGATGGCGTTCCAACGGACATAGCAGGGCCGAGTTTTAATGGACAGTTTTATCAAACCTCGCTGATTATCCCCGCCGAATACACCGGCCTCGACAACGCCGTAGCGGACGTGAACGGGGACGGGCTGCCCGACGTAATTCCTCACGCGTTGTGTCCTTATGGGATTGGCGTCTCGTTCAACCTCGGGGGAGCGTGGCAAACAGTCGCAGGCGCTGGACATCAGAGATTCAATAATTCCTGCGGAGACAACCCGAAATGGATCCCTGAGGTATCGAAAATCTTCGAGACGGACGTCATCACCGGCCTTACAGATCTGAACGGAGATGGGGTACCCGATCTGCTGTTGGGCAACAACTGGCCGAACATACAGGACTTCGAGGTGCACTTCGGCCTCGGCGATGGGCGCTTCATGCCGAGTGGAGTCTACTGGTTGGACCCGAGCCTATACCTTGCCGAGACAGCGTCCGCGTTCTTTGCTCGCTTTCGCCGCTTCCACGCACCGGCGGCCGACCAACCGGGGCACCTGCGCTCGGACTGGATCGACATGAACGGCGACGGACTCGCCGACGTGGTGGCCGTCGATCCGAACGAACCGACCTTGCCCTACTTGCGCGTATTTCTGAACCCCGGCCCGGCAACGCTCCTGACCCAAGTCGTGAACGAGATCGGTGGCATAACAACGATCAGCTACAAGAGCAGCGTCTACGCGAGCCGGGTCGACCCGCTGCCCGAGACGCTCCCCGCGGAGATTCAGCTCTCCCGCAACCACATCTGGCTCGTCGACCAGGTCCAGACACCTCACCTCGCAAGCACGCATGGTTACGCAGGGCTGCGATGGGATTCTTCTCGGAATGAATTTCTCGGCGCTTCGTTCGCCACGCGGATCGTTGGGTTCAGCACGACCAAAACGCTGTTCCACCAGGTTCCCGAAAAGCAGGGTCTGCCGTATTGGATAGCAGTGGTGGATAGCTCGCCTGGAAGTGGAAGCGTTACGCCGATCCACGAGACGAACATCCTATGGACCGCGGCGCCTGTGCGGCGCCTGCCTGGAGAGCAGATTCCTGGCACTCCTGAGACGAATCGGGTCGACGGTGCCTGGATCACAGTCCCCACACGCATCGAGACCTTCGAACGTAGCCCCGGTAGTGCGGCTCTCGTGCACGTGGTCGAGAAGAGCTTCGACGCAGCCACGGGGCGCGTGATCATGACCACGGACTGGGGAGGATCTGGCACGCTAGCGACCAATGACGAGAGCGATGACTACCGCGTGCGCCTCAGCTACGAGGACGACGATGCCCGGTGGCTGCTGGCGCGGCCGAAAGAGCAGTTCGAATCCTTCGGTACTGGCCTAGATCAGCTTCGGAGTGTCCGAACGTACGAAAACAACAGCACTCTTCCGACCGCGGTCAGGCTGGTGACGACCACACGAGACAACGGGCCTGGAGCCATCCCTCAGACCGAGGACCTGGTCGAGAAGTTCGAGTACGACCTGCGCGGAAACGCCTGGAGGTATTGGGATCCGAAGGCGTATGCGAGCCTCCAAAACAACCAGAGCACGGCGAAGCCGACGCTGGAAACTCTGTTCGAGACCACCCATTACACCTTCCCCAGCTCGATCAAGAATCGGAAGCTGCACGAGACGAAGTTCCGCTACGACGCTGGCCTCGGCGAGCTTGTGGGCGTGCAGGAACCGAATGGCTATCTGAGATGTTCCGTGCACGACGCCTTCGGGCGTGCGACCGAGAGCTGGGAGACGGCCGGCACGAATGGAAATATCGCCAGCTTCACCTGCGGTCAGGCAGGAATGTTGATGCTCTCGTCGACGACTTTCGACGAGGGGGGAACTTTTGGGAACCCCGCGCTGCAGCACGTCACGCAGACCGTGATCGGTGGGTTCCCACCCCTGTTCGCGCCCGAGCCGCTCGTGACCCGCTCCTACTTCAACGGGTCGGGGCGGGCCTACCACACCGAGACTCAAGCCACGAGTGCCAGCTTCCGCTCCACGCGCCAGGCCTGGAATGAGTTCGGACAGCTCTCCTGCTCCTCCCTTCCGAAGATCACAACCACAACCGGGCCGGGGCCGTGCACGGCGAGCCCCGCGTATCGCAGCTTCTCCTACGACGCCCTTGGCCGGCAGACTCAAGTGAACCTGACTGCCAATGGCCTGACCGCTCCCGAAGGCAGCACGCTCTACTTCGTGAGCGACGAGTTTGCGAGCGTGGACCCAGGCCTGTCCCCTCGCCATCTCGTGGAGGAGACCACGATTTATACCGGCGTGAGCCCGACGCTTTCGCCGAACCGTACGGTGCGGCGTGCCTTCGACGCGCGTGGCCAGATCCTCGTGACCGAGGAGCCCGAATACCCCGGACAGAGCAGCGCGCCGCAGACGATCTTCGAGCGCGACCCGAAGGGTCGCATCACCAAGGTGAATGGACCGGACGTTTCGATTCCCGGTGGAGGCTGGCTCCCGAACGAAATCTCGATCGCATACTCCAGCCTCGATCAGCGCCGGACCTTCACGCAGGCAAACGGCGGAGCCTGGGAGTACGCCTACGACAAGAACGGGAACCTGACTTCGGAACAGTCGCCGCGGGGATTCACTACTGCCTACACCTTCGACGTGCTCGACCGGGTGAAGACTCGGTCCACTGGCGTCACCGAGGTCATCCTC
>CAYTJA010000064.1:0-9201 GCA_964437835.1 uncultured Spirochaetales bacterium | reverse complement strand
CGAGAAGAACGCCTGGATGTTGCGAAGCCATCTGGAGTAGCCGAGCCCCGGTCGACCGGGGTCGCGTCAGCCGTCGTCTTCGCTCACGGCTCGGGGTTCGCCGTTGCGTACTCCATCAGTCGGCCTGCGAGCGACCCGGTCAGGACGAGACGCTGCAGCTCAGACGTCCATCCAGTATCGGAGCGGGATCAGACGTGGTTTCGCAGCATCAACTCTTTGGGGTGCGGAGCCAGGAAGATCTGCCCCTTCAGATACGCAATGTCGTGGCGGCGAACGTGGTGGGCGATCAGCGTGGTCGGCACGATCAGCGGCACGAGGCCATTCCGGTAGTCGTGGATCAGCTCGACGAGCTCGGCGCGCTCCATCGCATCGAGCGACTGCTTCAGATGACCGGCGGCATGCTGGAGCACGTTCGCGTTGCGCCCGCGTGAGGCGAGCGTCGCGAGCGCTTCCATGAAACCGCGTTCGTAGCGCGTGCGAAAGGACGCCCGCGGTATCCCGTCGACTTCCGCCACCAGGCGTCCGAGCGTGCGATACGCGACCGGCGAATGTGCCATCAGCTGGAGCTTGTGCGCGGTGTGGAACGCGACGACACCGCCGTTGCTCCAGCGACCGCGAAACAGCGCGCGCAGCCGCCTGTACGCAAACACGCGCTCGATGAAATTCTCGCGCAGCATCGGATCGTGGAGCCGCCCCTCCTCCTCGACGGGCAGGCGCGGGCACGCCTGCATCAGCGCGGCCGCAAACAACCCGCTGCCCTCGCGCTTCGCCAACCCCCCGTCCGCGTAGATCTTCACGCGCTCCATCCCGCAGCTCGGTGAGCCCTGCTTCAGCACGTAACCAGCGAGTTCGAGCTGCCGCAGTGCGCGGACGCGGCGGACCGACCACGTGCGCATCGCGCGCGTGTGGTCGTGTTTGGATGCGATCTCGCGCATGTGAATCTCTTTGCCCTCGCGCACGAGACGCAGGGCAGGCCGCGGCACCCCCATGCCGACCTCGAGCTCCGGGCACACGGGGACCCAGTCCACGAAGGTCCCCAGCAGGTCGGTGAGAAAGCGATCCCGCTTGTGACCACCGTCGAAGCGCACCTGCATGCCGAGCAGGCACGAAGAGATGCCGAGCCGCAGCGGGCGCTCTTCCGGCTTCGAATCCTCGCTCACGGGCGCACTCCGGCTTCGCGCGTCTGCCGCAGATCGCTCTCGTGCAGGACGCGGGGGGGCTCCTCGAGGATCGCGGAGTCGAAATGGCGCCGGATCTGCTGGTCTTTCCACATGGCTCGTGGCCTCATCGGGCGGCACCTCCTCGATGTCGCAACATCACGCCGAACGCAGATCGACCCCAGTATCCATGAAAACCCGCTCGAAGTAGTCCGCGTCGCTCTCGAGGGCGCTCATGCCGATCCAATCTTCGTCGCTCACGGAGGCGCGCCAGCCCAGGAACGGAAGCGCATCGGGGCCGACGAGGTAGCGCAGCCGCGGATCGTCGCTCTCGATCACGTAGCGGAGCAACTCCCCGACGAGGTTCGCAGACGCCACCGGCTTCTGGGGATTGGTGAAGAACGCGGTGACCCGGCGTCCGTGCGCATACAGCGAGCTCGCCTCGTACTGGGGCAGGCTGGTCGTGGCCATGGACGTATCGATGATGCCTGGCTCCACCAGGGCCACCTTGATGCCGAAGCCTCTTGCCTCCTGCGCGAGCGATTCGGTGAACGCTTCGAGCGCGAACTTCGATGCCGCGTAGGCGCTGGTCGCCGGGAAGACGACGCGCCCGGCGATCGAGGTGACGTTGATGATGCAGCCGGAACCGCGCTTGCGCATCGCGGGGAGCACCTGCTTCGTGCAGCGCACGGCGCCAAAATAGTTGGTCTCCATCACGCGCCGGAACTGCTCGAGGCTCTCGTCCTCGACGGCGTTGATGCTGAAGATGCCGGCGTTGTTGATCAGCACGTCGATCGAATCTCCCGCCTGCCGGAAGACCTCGGCCACCGATGCGTCGTCATCCACGTCGAGCGGGAGGACCGTCACCGGGAGCTTCGCCTCCCTGGCGACCTTCTCGAGGTTGCTGGCGGCGGGGTTTCGCATCGTCGCGACCACCTCGTGCCCCGCGCGCGCGAGCAGCAGCGTCGCCTCGTAGCCGATTCCCTTGCTGGTTCCGGTGATCAGGATCCTGGCCATGGCCGCCGACTCCTCGTGTTTCCCCGTAGGCCCCCGGATCGCAAACGTGCCTCAGATCCGAGACGAATCGAAAGTCTTGTCTGCCGCCTCGAGAGCGTACAGGCTGCCGAGCGATTCACTCCGCCGGTGTTGGCACCGCGACAGCCGTTGCTGCTAGCGGCGTCGGCAGCTGCCTGATCGCCCCCCGACCGCTCCCTCGGCCGTCAGAGCCTGATCGGGGCCCAGCACGCTGCCGACGTCGCAGCCGGGCAGCGGGTGTTCGAGCTCGGCTTCGGACCCGGCGCGCCACCGCTCGCACGCTGCGGCTCCAGCGACGTCGTTCTGCCGCCTGCCGAGCGGGGCGAGCGCGAGGACGCTCTCAGCTCGCGGACTTCATCGACGCGATCGTCTGGCCCGCGATCGCGTTGCCGCCGTGCGAGAGCCGCGAGTGCGCGTGGGCCAGGTGGTGCATGTCGAAGACTGCCTGCATCGCCTGCCACTGGCCCATCGCATCCAGCGTGCGGTTCACGGCCTGCTTCGCCATGCGCAGCGCGAAGGGGTCCATCTCGGCGATCTGGGTCGCGAGCTCGAGCGTGTGCTTCTCGAGCTCTGCGCGCGGCACCACGCGGTTCACCATGCCGAGGCGGTGCGCCTCGGCGGCGTCGATGAACTGGCCGGTGAAGAGCAGCTCCTTCGCCTTGCGCGCGCCGAGCTCCCAGGTGTGGCCGTGATATTCGACTCCGCCGATGCCCATGCGCACGACCGGGTCGCTGAACTGCGCGTCCTCCGAGGCGATGATCAGGTCGCAGGGCCAGCAGAGCATCAGGCCACCCGCGATGCACTTGCCGTGCACGGCTGCGATCGTCGGCTTCGGGATGTCGCGCCAGCGGCGCGAATAGCCGAGATAGTGCTCCTCCTCCCACGCGTAGTGGCCGAGGATGCCGTGCTTCATGTCGATCGCGCCCGAGAAGTGCTTGCTCGCCTCGGGGCTGATGTCGTGCCCGGCCGAGAAGTGCGGGCCGTTCGCCTTCAGCACGATCACGCGCAGCTCCGGATCCTGCTCCGCTCGCCGGAAGGCCGCGTCGAGCTGCTGCAGCAAGGGCGGGTGCTGCGCGTTGCGCGCGCTCGGGCGATCCAGGGTCAGGACCGCGACGCGGCCCTGCGTCTGGTACTGGATGAATTGTTCGTCGGCCATCGCGGGTGCTCCTTCGCGTGTCTGAGCTCCGCATTCTAGCGGGAGGCGCAGCGCCCTCTACTCCCGCGCAGCGACGCCGGCCCTGTCGTCGCTGCGCGGCGGCGTGGTATAGATCCGACCCATGCGCCCGGAACAGGTCTCCCTCGAAGGCAAGGTCGCGATCGTGACCGGCGGCGGCGCCGGAATCGGCAGGGGCATCGCGCGCGGCTTCGCGAACTTCGGCGCGCGCGTGGCGATCCTCGAGCTGCTCCCCGAGCGCTCGGAAGCCGCGGCCGCAGAGATCACCGCGGCGGGCGGCCGCGCGCTCTCCCTCCCGACCGACGTCCGCGACGGCGAGGCCGTCGAGCGCGCCGTCACTGCGACCTGCGAGCACTACGGCGGCGTCGATATCCTCGTGAACAACGCCGGCGGCGTCTTCGCGAAGCCCTTCCTCGAGACCAACGAGCGCGGCTGGGACGCCCTGCACCGCGCGAACCTCAAGCACATCTACCACTGCTGCAAGAGCGTGGGTACCCGCATGGTCGCGCAGGGCCGCGGCGGCAGCATCATCAACGTGGTCTCGATCGAGGGCGTGCGCGCGGCGCCGCTCTACGCGACCTACGCGGCTGCGAAAGCCGGCGCAATCAACTTCACGGCTACCCTCGCGCTCGAGCTCGCCCCGCACGGAATTCGCGTCAATGCGATCGCGCCGGACGTCTGCGACACCGAGGGCCTGCGCGGCGTGATGCCCGCCGGCCAGACGCCCGAGGGCCCGCAGCCGATGATCCCGATGAACCGCGCCGCGCAGCCCTCCGAAGTCGCGGGCGTCGCAATCTTCCTCGCCTCGGAGCTCTCGAGCTACGTGACGGGCAATACGCTGCACGTCGACGGCGGCACCCACGCGGCCGGCGGCTGGTACCACCATCCCGCGACCGGCGCCTACATTCTCGGTCCGCCGCGCTAGTCCGCGGCGCGCGACTCCCCAGACGCATGACGGCGCCCGCCCCTGCCCCGCTGCCCGCATGGCTCTCCGAGCGCCTCTCGCGCAGCTGTCGCGGCACGCTCGCCGCCTTCGCGCTCGAGCCGCTCGGCGCGGACCGCTTCCGCGCCTGTAGCGAAGACGCGCGCTTCCCGCGCATCTTCGGCGGTCAGGTGCTAGGGCAGGCGCTGCTCGCCGCAACGCGGACCGTCGAAGCCCGCGAGCCGCACTCGCTGCACGCGCACTTCCTCGAGGGCGGGCGCCACGAGCTGCCGATCGAGCTCGAGGTCGAGCGCCTGCGCGATGGCCGATCCTTTTCGACGCGCCGCGTGCGGGCGCTGCAGGAAGGCGCGCCGATCCTCAGCGCGACCGTCTCCTTCCACCGCGATGAAGTCGGCCCCGAGCACAGCGAGCCGATGCCGATTGCGCCGCCGCCCGAAGCGCTGCCGACGCTGCAGGAGCTGGTGCAGCAGCGCTCCGCCGATCCCGGAATCGCGGCGCGCAAGTGGCTCGAGATCCCGCCGCCGCTCGAGTTCCGCACCGCCGAGGCACCGCTCTTCCTCGACGGCCGCCCTCTCGAGGGTCCGCGGCTGATCTGGCTGCGCTGGCCAGAGCGCCTGCCCGACGACCCCGCGCTCCACAGCGCGCTGCTCGCCTACGCGAGCGACTACATGCTCGTCGACGTCGTCGCGCGCAAGCACGCGGCCGGCATCGAAGTGATGGGCGCCTCGCTCGACCACGCGCTCTGGCTGCACGCACCCGCGCGCATCGACGACTGGCTGCTGATCGTCCAGGAAAGTCCGATCGCGCGCGCTGGCCGCGGCCTCGCGCGCAGCCGCTTCTTCACGCGCGCCGGAGCGCTCGTCGCGAGCGTGTGCCAGGAAGTGCTGATCCGAAAGCTCGCCGCCGGACGCCGCTGGCATCCGCCGAGCTGAGGCGCTTGGCGATCCCGAGCGGGAGGTCGCCGCAGATTCTCCCCGATCGATGGGGAAGAAAGCTGCCGGCCTGACTTCGTTCAACAGGCATCGTTGCCCGCGATCGTCACGGGACCGGAATGGCCGGGCAGCGAGTCCACCCAGTCCTGCGCCTCGCAGTCGGTGATGCTCGGGTTCTCGGTGATCGAGATCGCGCCGGTCGGCGCGACCGACACATGCGCGAGCGTCTCGGCGAGATCGATCAGGCCCGGGTTCGCATCGAGCTCGAGGCTTCCGACCGTCAGCGGCGCGTCGCCTGGCACCGGGAGCGCGAAGGAGTCGGATACGCGCAGCTCTCCGCCGACGCTGCCCAGGTTGGCGAGATAGGGCGGCAGCGGCTGCGCGGGCGCTGATGTGTCGTAGATCACCGCGAGCGAGCCCGCGACGCTCGCGAGCGCGGGAAGCTCGCCGCCGGACGGCACGGCGATCTGCAGCGTCGCGTGGTTGCCGATCTCGGAGAGAGAGTCGAGATCCGTCCCTCCCGTCAGCGTGCCCACCTCGAGCGAAAAATCGCCCGAGACGTTCTCGAGTGCAGACAACACGCCGTTGCAGGTGAGGCCCAGCTCGAGGGTCGCGTTCCCTCCCACATCGAACAGCGCCGGCAACAGATTCGAGTAGGACGTGTCCAGCACGAAGCGATTGCGCAGCGTCAGGTCGCCCGCATGCGCCACCAGCGCGGGCAGCCCGCGGACGGCATCGAAGCCTGCTCCGATTCCCTCGAACTCGATCGAGAGCGCGCCGCCGATCTGCGTGAGCGCGGGCAGACCGAAGTCGATCGAGAGCGGTCCACCCGGATTGGGACCCATCGGTCGCAGGCTCTCGAGGCCTACGCTGCCGCCGACGGACGCGAGCGCCGGCAGCTCGACGCGGCGCGACGCGGTGTCGCCTGGCTCGCGCGGGTAGCGGATCGCGAGATCGCCGCTGACCGACGCGAGATCCGGGAACGCGAGGTCGCGGTTCGACGGATCGACGATCCGCAGCTCGCCGTCGACCTGCGTGAGGCAGGCGTAGTCTTCGGCCTGGTACGGATTCACGATGCGGAGATTGCGCGCCAGGACGCTGGTCGGGAGCGCGCCCTCTGCCGCGGTCAGGCGTGCCGGCGCGCCGTAGTCCGAGGCGCAGGTGTTGGCGGCGAAGACGAAGGGCACGGCATCGGCGATCTCGGCCTCGATGCACTGCTCGCCCGAGATTCCAGCGATCGCCTGATGGTCGTAGGTCGTGAAGATCAGGCTGCCGCCGCGCGCGCGCACGAAGCTCTCGCTGCCCGTGCAGGTCTGCGCCCAACGCGCGCTGGGCACCGCGACGGAGACCGAGAACTCGTAGAGCACGGCGCCGCCGATCAGCGTCGGGACAGCGCTCGCCTGGGTCGTAGCGATCAGCGCGAAGGGTCCATTCGGCGCGGCCGCAGCGTCGATCCGCACGGTCGTGCGGGGCGAGAGCGTCACGCCACGGAACTCGACGCTCTGTCGCCGGCTGCGCAGCGCCGTCTCGTTCGCCGGCTCGAACATGCAGCCTGCAGCGAGCCCAGCGACGACCGCGGTGAGCAGCGCAACCAGACGGCTCGGGGTCGACATTCGCATCCTCCCGGCGTCAGCCCCAGTGCTTCGCGAGGAAGCGCTCCACCGCCTGCTGCAGCTCGCGGCCCTCCGGGCAGTCCACCATGAAGCCGCCGTGGGGCATGCCCTCGAAGACGTGGAGCTCGGCCTCGACGCCAGCGCCTAGCAGAGCGCGGTGCATGCGCACGGTGTTCGACAAGAAGAGATCGCGCGTGCCGGCCTGCAGGAAGGTGGGCGGGAAGCCCTTGCTGAAATCGCCGAAGAGCGGGGAGAGGTATGGGTCGCGCAGGTCGTGGCCGTTCGCGTAGAGCTCGTTGCACTCGCGCAGGCGGCCCTTCAGTACCACGTCGATCAGGGCGTTCGTCTCGAAGCTGTCCCCGGATTCGGTGAGGTCGAGCTCTGGCGTGAGCAGCACGGCAGCCGCCGGGAGCGGCAGCCCCTGATCGCGGGCCTTCAAGGTGACGGCCGCCGCGAGGTTTCCGCCCGCCGATCCTCCGGAGATCGCGATGCGGTTCGCCTCGTGACGCTTGCAGAGCTCGCGGTACACGGCGACGCCGTCGTCGACGGCGGCCGGATAGGGATGATCCGGCGGCATGCGGTAGTCCACCGAATAGCTGAGGCAACCGCTCTGGCTGGCCGTCATGGCGGCCTCGCCGCCCACGAACTCGCCCCCGAGCATCACCAGCGCGCCGCCGTGCAGCGTCAGGCGGACCTGCTGGCTGCGATCGGCGCGCGGCGAGTGCGGCGTGGCGACGTACACCGTCACCCCGGCGATGCGGGTCTTCTCGACGTCGGCGCGGGCGGCGCCGCGCATTCGGTCGAACATGGGCTTGAAGCCGGCATCGGCCCGCGCGACGTACTGCTTCCACGCGGCCTTGTCCGAGGGCGGCGGATACACGCCCAGCGGAAGCGCCGCGGCCTGGGCCAGGCCGAGTCTCGCCTCGGGGCTGATCGAGGTCGGCGCCGGAATCGTGCGTGCCGGCAGGTGCACCGAGCCGTCGGGGGAACTCGCGTTCGACATCAGGCCTCCTTGCGCGGGTTGGGATGGAACTGCGCGCTCGGGATGATCGCATCGGAGACGGCGCCGCGGGGTAACTTCGTGCAGACCTTCCTCGACCGCGACAACCCGCAGTCCGGAATCGGCATTCCGTCAAATGCTCTCCGGCGTTTCTGGATGATGGCGGTGCAAAGCCGCGGACAAACCCGGAACGAAGCCGACATCGCGCGCTCCTTCGGCGTGAACGAGCACACCGCACGGCGCTTCCTGGGAGGGATTCGCGCTCGATCAGGGTTGTCCTCGCGGCGCTCGGACTGCCGCCGCGCTCGCGTTTTCGGATCCTGGAGGTCTTGACGGGCTAGCGTGCCCTGCGCCGCCAGCTCGCCAACATCGCCAGCCAGCCCGCGCCCAGCGCGAGCATCAGGGTGCCTGACGGCTCTGGGACGGGGATGGGCTCCACGCTGAAGGTCTCGCTGTTGGACACGCCGACGAAGGTCGTCGGAGCCTCTACCTCGCTCTCGAAGTTCGCCGAGTTTCCGCTGCCGGCCGCGGCGACGAAGGTCATCGATTGGAGCGTGAAGTTCTGGCTCGAGGCGCCGTCCGCCACGGCCGGTATCGCGAACCCGAGCAGCGCGAGCGGCGAAACGATCGCGAGCGCGGCGGCAGCCCACCTCACAGGCAGTTCGCGTCGAGTGGCGAGTAGGAGCCGCCTTTGTAGGTGAAGACGCAGTCCCAGTTCCCCAGAACCGTCCCGATCAGCTTCGTGTTCCCGACGAAGCCCGGGGGCCCGCCGCCGGAGTTGACGAGGGATACGGACATCGCGTCGATCGACGAGTGGTCGATCGTCACGCTACCCCCGGCGCGCACGACCCCCCGCTGGACTCCGGTGACGAGGAGACGCGAGATCGTCGCGTCGCTGTTGCTGAGGACGACGGCGTCGGGGGTGTCATCCACGAAGACGTCGACCAGCTGCATATCGCAGAGGTTGGCCGAGATTGCGTCGAGGGCCACGTCGGAGAAGCGGGAATCGCGGATTTCGACGTTGTCGCAGCTCAGGCTCTCGACCCCGATCCCCACCGCCTCGACGACGAGCCCCGTGATCACGATCGACGCGGGGGAGCCCTCGTTCAGCACCGCCGTTGCCGAGCCAGGGAAGGAGCTGGTGATCCGAATGTCCGTCAGCGTCGGCGACGCCGCGTTGTTGAAGATGCCGACCCCGCCCGCGTCGATGCGGATGTGGGTCAGGGTCGGCGACGAGCCGCTGTTGACGATGCCGAATCGGGGAGCGACGACCGCGACGTCGCGGATGCGGGTGGTTTCGTTCGTGGAGAGGGGGGGGTGGTTGAAGATCGCCGCGGCGTCGGGCGC
>CAYTJA010000063.1:0-11746 GCA_964437835.1 uncultured Spirochaetales bacterium | reverse complement strand
ATCACCTTCGAAGACAACGTCGACCGACAACCCATTCTGAGGATAACCCTATGACGACACGACGCGAGTACCACGTCATCTCCGCCGACTCTCATACCGTCGAGGCTCCCGACCTGTGGGAGAAGTGGCTCGAGCGCAAGCACCAAGACACCGCCCCGAAGCTCGTCGAGGATCGCGACGGCGGCCACGCGTGGCTCTACATGGGCGCAACCACGCCCGAGCCGCTCGGCCTCGTCACCTGCGTCGGCACCCACCCCGAGGAGCTCAAGTGGACCGGCAAGCGCTACGGCGTCGACATCCACCCCTCCTGCCACGACGGCGCCGAGCGACTCAAGGTGCTGGACACCGACGGCGTCGATGCCGAGATGCTCTACCCGCCGCAGCGCGCCGTGCTCACCTTCATGAAGAGCAAAGACCGCGACGCCCACCTCGCCGGCATCCGGGCCTACAATCGCTGGTTGAAGGAGGGCTTCTGCGCGCCTGACCCGGATCGCCTGATCGGCATCTTCCAGATGCCCAACGTCGGGATCGAGACGTCGGTGGCGGAGCTCGAGCGCGCCAAGCGCGAGGGCTTCCGCGGCGTAGCGCTCTCGGCCTGGCCGTCGGGCGGTGACGACCTGCGCGCCGAGGACGACCCGTTCTGGGACGCGTGCGCCCAGCTGGACATGCCGGTGAGCATCCACATCCTCCTCGCCGCCCAGCAGAAGAAGCTCGGCGCGACCAACAAGGGCAGCGTGGCGATCGGCGCGTCGGCCTTCATGTACAGTATGCCGATCCTGGTCGAGATGATCTTCCAGGGCGTCTTCGACCGCTTCCCGAAGCTGCGCATCGGGTTCATCGAGATCGGCTGCGGCTGGATCCCGCACTTTCTCGAGATGGTCGACGACCGCTACTGGCGCAACCGGCACTGGACGAACACCAAGGTCAAGAAGGTCCCGAGCCAGTACTTCAAGGACCACTGCCTCGCGACCTTCATCTCCGACCACAACGGGGTCTCGGTGCGGCACCAGGTCGGCATCGACAACATGTCGTGGTCGACGGACTTCCCGCACCACGGCAACGACTGGCCCTACTCGCGCAAGACGATCGACAATCTGTTCGTGAACGTCCCCGAGGCGGAGCGACACAAGATCGTGTGCGAAAACGCGGAGCGCTTCTGGGCGCTCGGCTGAGCGTCCGGTACGAGCGCAGACCCGGCCACGGTCGAGGTGTTCGCGTCGGAGCCGTCCCCAGAAGCCTGCAGCAGCGGCGCGCGCGCTTCGCAGGGCCCCGAGCTGCCCGCCGCTGAAGGTCGCCGCCTATGAGCGACTGCGACGCGATCGTCGTCGGCTCCGGCTCGGGCGGCCTCACAGCGGCGCTGGCGCTCGCGCGCGCCGGGCGACGCGTCGTCGTCTTCGAGCAGCACTCGCAGCCGGGTGGCTACAGCCAGTCCTTCGAGCTGGAGGGCTTTCGCTTCAGCCCGGGCATCCATTACGTCGGCGCGCTCGGCCCGGGCGGCAACCTGCGGCGCATCTACGAAGGCCTCGGCGTCGCGAACGATCTCGAGTTCTTCGAACTCGACCCCGACGGCTACGACCGCGCCTTCGTCGGCAACGAGCGCTTCGACATCCCGAAAGGCAAGGAGCGCTTTGCCGCGCGCCTGAAGGAGCGTTTTCCCGCCGAAGCGCAGGGTATCGATCGCTACTTCGACCTGATCGGCCGCATGATCGACGAGATCGGCTTCTCCGCGCCGATCCACACGCTGGCAGAAGCCGCGAAGCAGGTGCGGCAGATGCCAACGGTGCTGCTGCACGGTTTGCGGCCGCTCCGGCACTTCCTCGCAGGCATCAGCGACGATCCGCTGCTGCGAGCGATCCTCTCGATTCAGGCCGGGGACCACGGCATGTCGCCTGCGCACGCGCCGACGGCGCTGCACGCGGGACTGCAGGGCTACTACCTCGACGGTGGCTGCTATCCGCGCGGCGGCGGGCGCGCGATCCCGGATGCCCTGATCGGGCAGATCTGCCGCCACGGCGGCGAAGTCGTGCTCGGCACCGAGGTCAGCCGGATCCTGATCGAGAACGGGGCCGTGCTCGGCGTGCAGCTCGCCGACGGTCGCGAGCTGCGCGCGAACCTCGTGATCTCGAACGCCGATCCGGGCGTGACCTGGGGGCAGCTCGTAGCGCCCGAACACCTGGGCTTTCGACTGCGACGCCGCATCGAGCGCCTGCGCTACTCGCTCTCGACGCTGAGCCTGTTCCTGGCCGTGGACATGGACCTGCGCGCAGCCGGCATCGATTCGGGAAACATCTGGTTCAGCCGCACGCCCGACGTCGACGCGGCCTACGCCTACGCCGAGCGCAGCGCGCTCGACGGACACGAGCCGATCGAAGGCCTCTTCTTCAACGCGACGACGCTCAAGGATCCCACGCTGCGCAGCGACGGGCTGCACACGGTCGAGGCGCTCGCGCTCGCGTCGATCGACGCGTTCGCGCGCTGGCAGGGAACTGCAGCGGGCCAGCGGCCGCCGGAATACACGCGCCTCAAGGCCGAGCTGACCGAGCGCATCCTGGATGCGGTCGAGTGCTTCGTGCCCGGACTGCGCGAGCGCACGGTGTTTCGCGCGCTCGCGACACCGCTCTCCAACCTGCACTACCTCCACGCGACGCGCGGCGGCATCTACGGCACGGAGAAGACGCTCGGGAACCTGGGGCCCTTCAGTTTCTCGGTAGACACGCACATCCGCGGGCTCTTCCAGTGCGGCGCGAGCACGATCGCCCCGGGCATCAACGGTGTCACGAACTCCGGCCTCGCCGCCGCGGCGGCCGCGCTCGGCTGCGAGCGCGACGAATTGCTGACGGCGACCGGCCAGGCGCTGCGCATCTACCCCGCCGAAGACCCGTCGGCCTGGCCGGAGGATCTCCGACCGCGCTGAGTAGCGACGCGCCATGCAGGCGCACCCGCTCCTCGCGCCCCTCGAATCCCGGCGCTGCAGTTCCGCGGACGCCGATCTTCCGCTAGTTTTACCCGGCCCCGGTCCCGGGGAGATTCCGAATGCAGTCGCTGCGGGCCTTCGCCTGCGCCGCCTGGCAGGGCACTCTCGAGCTGCTGCTGCCGGTGGTGTGTGCGGCCTGCGGAGGCAGCGTCGAAGCCGAGGGTGCGGTCTGCGCCGATTGCAGGCGCGCCTTCGTCGCCGTTGCGGACGATCTGCGCGGGCGCGCGCCGGCGCCGCTCGTCGCATGCTACGCGGGCACCAGCTATGCGGGCGCCGCCGAGCGCTGGATCCAGCGCTTCAAGTACCCGAGCCACGGGCTCACGGGGCTCGATCCCGCTGCGCCGGCCGTCGCGCGCTGGATGCTGCGCTGTGCCGCCGCGGAGGCCGACGCCGCTGCTGCGCCGCGACCCGATCTGGTGCTGCCGATTCCGCTCCACCCGCAGCGCCTGCGCGAGCGCGGCTTCAATCCCGCGGGCCTGCTCGCGCGCCACCTCGCCCGCGCGCGCGGCCTGCGCTTCGATGCGGTCGCACTCGAACGGGTGCGCGACACGCCGAGCCAGGCGAGCCTCGGCCGCAGCGCGCGCATCCGCAACGTGCGCGAGGCGTTCCGCGCGCGTCCGGGCCTGGCCCTCCCCGCGAGCGTTTGGCTGGTCGATGACGTCGTCACGACCGGCGCGACGCTGGCCGCCGCAGCCCGCGCGCTGCGCCGCGCCGGGGCGCGGCAAATCACGGCGTTGTGCGCCGCACGCACTCCGGCACCGCCCGCGCGGCGCTAGCCGCTTCGGCGCGCAGCCCTGACCTGCGTTCGCCTCCGTCTCACTGCGCGGGGCAAGACCCCTGGCGATTCAGCACCTCGACCAGCACGTCGCGCAGGCGCTTCGGGTCGACGGGCTTCTTGAATAGCACGCCCTGTAGGCCCTGCATGCGGCTGCGTTTGATGATGTGGTCTTTGTCGTAGTGGAATGCGGTCATCATCAGCACTGGCAGCTCAGGCCAGCGCTCGTGGACCGCTTTAAAGAGCTCGTAGCCGTCCATGTTCGGCATCACGACGTCCGAGAGCACGGCGTCGAAGCGGCCCGTCTCGATGCGGCGCAGGCCCTCGGCGCCGTCGCAGGCGGTCTCGACCGTGCAGCCGTAGCCCTCGAGGATCTCGGCCATCGAGCGACACAGGCCGAGATCGTCGTCGACGACCAGCACGCGCTTGCCGGCGAGGCGAGGGTCCTGCTCCGCCGCGGCGCGCGGCGCGCGCAGATCGATCATGCGCGCGGGGCCGATGTATTCGACCGTCTCGTACTGCTGGCTCTGCGCCATCTTGCCCAGCCGCTCGAGGATCTCGCTGATGCGCGAAACCTCGCGACGCATCGCGTCGACGCGCTCGTACTCGACGGAGCAATCGCGGTCGCCTGCGAGCCGCTCGACGTCGCGTTCGAGCAGCTCGAGTTGGTTCACGAGCACGCAGAGCGGGTTGTTGATCTCGTGGGAGAGGCCGACGGTGACCTCGCCCAGCGTCGCAAGCTGGTCCTTGCGCAGGATCTCGCGCAGGTCCTTCGCGAAGCCGACGGTGCCGTCCTCGCCGCCCTCTTCGTCGTAGAGCACGGTACCCGTGATCGCGACCGGAATCTGCTCCCCACTCTTGGCCTGGAAGCTGGTCTGGAATGCATTCACGCTGCCGATGCCGCCGTAGCCGGCGTCGCGCATCGCCTGCATCACGCGGCGCGCCTCAGCGACGTCCGGGTACACCTTGCCGACGAACTGGCCGAGGATTTCCTGCTCGGTGTAGCCGAGGCTGCGCGACGCACCGTCGTTGTAGTAGACGATCTTGCCGTGGCGATCGGTCGCACAGACGATGTCCGTCGAGTGCGCGATCAGCTGTTCGAGTGTCCCCTTGGAAAGCGGCATCGCAGCGCGCCTGCCTCCCTGCCTAGCCGATTCCGTGCTCGGCCAGCCAGCGCTCCGCATCGATCGCGGCCATGCAGCCGGTTCCCGCCGCGGTGACCGCCTGGCGATAGGTCGCGTCCATCGCGTCGCCGCAGGCAAACACGCCCTCGATGCTGGTGCGGGTCGTGCCCGGCTCGACCTTGATGTAGCCCGTCGGGTACAGCGCGATCTGGCCCGCGAAGAGCTGCGTGTTCGGCTGGTGGCCGATCGCGACGAAGAGCGCCTCGACCGCGAGCTCGCGCGTGCTGCCATCGCGCACGTCTTTGACGCGCAGGCCGGTGACGTACTCGTCGCCGAGCACCTCGTCGACGGCCGAGTGCCAGACGAACTGGATCTTCGCATGCGCGCGCGCGCGCTCCTGCATGATCTTCGAAGCGCGCAGCTCGCCGCGCCGGTGGATCAAGTAGACGACGCTGCCGAAGCGCGTCAGGAAGAGCGCTTCCTCGAGTGCGGTATCGCCGCCGCCAACGACCGCGATCGGCTTGCCGCGGAACAGCGCGCCGTCGCAGGTCGCGCAGGCGGAGACGCCCCGGTTCTGCAGCCGCTGCTCGGAGGGCAGCCCGATCCATTTCGCCGAGGCGCCGGTCGCGAGCAGCAGCGCATCTGCGGTGTAGGCCGCGGAGGCCGTCTCCACCTGGAAGGGGCGCCGCGAAAGGTCGACGCGCGTCGCATCCTCGTTCACGATCTCGGCGCCGAAACGCTCGGCCTGGCGGCGGAACAGATCCATCACCTCGGGGCCCGTCACGCCTTCGGGAAAGCCCGGGTAGTTCTCGACGTCCGTGGTCAGCATCAGCTGGCCGCCGAACTGCAGCCCCGCGATCACGAGCGGTTTCAGCTCGGCGCGCGAGGCGTAGACGGCTGCGGTGTAGCCGGCCGGCCCACTGCCGATGATCACGACCTTGCGATGTTGAATCTCTGCCTCCCTGCGCTCCATGCCGAGCAGCGCGTCGAGTTCACCCGCGCCCTCGAGCGCCGCGAGCTCTTGGAAGCCTCCGACGTAGCGCTCGCCGATGAAGATCTGCGGCACCGTGCGGCGTCCGCCCGAGCGCTGGAGCATCTCGGAGAGCCGCGCCGAGTCGGCTTCGATATCGATTTCCGACCACTCCTGACCCTTGCCGCGCAGCAGGCTCTTGGCCCGGTCGCAGTAGGGGCACCAGCTCTTCGAATACATCGTGATCGCGGGCATCTGCGTACGCGGCCTCCGAGGGCGCAGGCGGGCGGAAGCTTAATCCCCGCCCGGCTGCGTGCCACGGGTCGCCGGGCCCCGTATCTCAGAGCGGCTCCGTGATCGGGAGGTCCTCCCACATCAGCTGCAAGAAGGTCCCGATGAAGAAAGCCATGAAGCTCATCAGGAAGATTGCGGACGGATACAGCTCGAAGGGTGCGATCCCGATCACTTCCGGCAGCTGGCCGGCGAAGGGCACCACCGCCGTGACCGGCTCCCAGTTGCGGCGGACCATGAAGCCGCCGACCAGCCCCGTCAGCAGGATCCCGAAGCCGAAGGACTGCAGGTGGCCGAGCAGGAAGATCTGGCGCGCGCGCGCAAAGGCCACGGCCGGATCTCCGAGCTTCCGCTGCACCTCGATATAGAGGTACAGCAGCGTCGTGAAGCCGAGCAGCAGCGAGATGCTGCCCGTGAGCATCCAGGACTGTCTTGCCAGGTCCCAGGCCTCGTCGATGAAGAAGATCGGCAGGTAGCCGACGACGATGCCGGCGCCGATCCGCGGCACGCCGGCGCGGAAGAAGGTGAGGTCCTTGTTCCAGCAGAAGCGGTAGAGCAGGAACCACAGCACTGCGGCGTAGATCGCCAGCAGCTCGAGCGAGGCGAGCGCGTCGAAGAATCTTGGCGCGCGATCGTAGGCAAAGGCGGCAGCGAGGAATGGAGAGGCCAGGCCGAGCAGCGCGAGCAGGTAGCTCTTCGAGCCGTGGCGTGAGAGCACGAGATCCGCGTCGCTCGCACCGCGCGCGAGCTGCGCGGCGTGGTGGATCACGGCCGCGGCATGCGTGACGTCGTACTGTCGCAGGAACCAGGATTCGAGCCGGCCGAGCACCCGCCGGCAGTCGCGGTTTCCGGGCCGCCGCAGGAAGGGCGAGAGATCGCTGCCGCGGCGGAATTCCAGCCCGCCTCGCGCGTGCACCGCACGCCGCACCTCGAGCTCGCGGCTCTCGAAGGGCGAGCCCTCGCCCTCGAAGGCGCCGTGGCTCTCGTCGAGGCAGACCTCCTCGAGCCAACGGAAATACGCGCGCTGCGCGAGGCGCAGCACGGCGCGGTTCACGGCGGCGGCATCCCCGCCCGCGAGGATGTGGAAGAATCCGGCCTCGGAGAGATCGTCGGAAGGGTTCAGCGGATCGACGCGACCCGATACATAGCTCTCGAGATATTCCGGATCGACGCGCAGTGCGATCAGACCGCCCAGGCAGTGCGAGAGCAGCTTGCGCAGGTGCAGCCCCGCGATGCGCAAACCCGGACCCTCGTCGACGTTGCGTGTCGCGAGGAAGCGCTGGATCACCTGAGCGAGGATTGCGATGTCTCCATAGCTGCGCGCGAGCAGATCCGGTTGCTCGCGCGCCTCGACCTCCAGGCGCTCGAGAATGCCCTGCAGATAGCGCGGCAGTCCGATCAGGAGTCGGTTCACGAGCAGCTGGGCGTCGCGGCGCGAGGCCTCGGGCGCGAGCAGGCGCGGCTTGCGCGCGAGGTCGTCGAGCTGCAGGAAGATCTCCGCGGGATCGTGGCGATCGACGCGGAACGAGAAGGTCTCCGGAAAGATCCGGGCGAAGCCCGCGCCCGAGTCGCGCTCGAAGCGCAGCTCGCGCGCGTGGAACGCGTAGGTCAGGCGGAAGACCAGCGAGAGCCGCTCGACGCGCAGCTCGAGGCGCGCCAGCGCGGGAGCCGCTGCGCGCGCGGGCTGCGCTTCGGCTTCAGAGGATCCGCTGGCCAGGGTTCTCGCCGCTCTCGTAGTAGTCCTCCACGCGCTGGTGCAGCGCGACAACGCGCCTCGGCAGCTCGCCCTGCAGCGGCCAGCGCCGCTGTGCGATCCGCAGCCGGTCGCGCAGCAGCTGGGCGTCCGGGAAGCTCTCGCGCCGGAACGCGTCGTCGACGTCGAGCCAGTGTTCGATCGCGGTCAGCGTGCGCGTCGCGCGCTCCGCGAGTTCCTTCATCCCCATCGACCCGATGCCCGAGCCGCGGGCGGTCTCGATCAGCTGCTGCAGCGGTATACGCGACGACTCGAGCAGCGGCCGCAGCGCGTCCGGTTGCTCGACGAGCTCCGAGAGCAGCTCGTTCAAGCGCCGCTGCAGCGGCTCGTGCGAGATCTCCTTCAGCAGGATCACCCGGCCGATCGACGCGCCGGATTCGTGCTGCAGGCTGCGCGTCGTGATGCGCAGCCGCGTGGTCTTTTCGGCGCGGCGAACTTCGACGTCTTCGTAGCCGACTCCGCGCTCGCCGCTCCCTTCCGTGGCCGCGGCCGCGGCCGCAGCCGCGACGACCTCGAGGCCGCTGTCGGCCAACACCTTCTCGAGCGCGATTCCGCGCGGATCTCCCGTGAGCCCGAGGTACTTCCGGACCGGCCGATTCGCCGCGCGCACGCAGCCGGTGCCGTCGATTGCGATCGCGCCGGTGTCGAGCTCGTCCATCACCGCCTCGAGGAAGACGTTCGCGCGCCGCACGTCGTCGATCAGCTGCTCGTTGAGCTCCGTCAGCTGATAGTGCTCGACGGCGCGCTTCATCACCTGCTTCAGGTGGTCCGGCTCCCAGGGCTTCGAAATGTACGCATAGATGTGTCCATCGTTGATCGCCTGCACGATCGTATCCATGTTCGTGAAGCCGGTCAGGATCATGCGCACGGTGCGCGGGTGGCGCTTGCAGACCTCGGAGACGAGCTCGACGCCGCTCATGTCCGGCATGCGCTGGTCCGTGAGCAGCACCGCCACCGGAGCCTGCGCGTCGAGCAGCTCGAGGGCCTGCTGTGCGCTGCTCGCGGTCAGCACTTCGTAGTCGTCGCGGAAGCTGAAGGTCAACGTCTCGAGGATGGCCTCCTCGTCGTCGACGATCAGGATGCGAGGGCGAGGGAGGCTCACGCTGCCGCCGGGCCGCAGGGCCTAGAAGCCGAGCCGGCCCGAGCTGCGCCGGCGCAGCTCGTCCTTGGACTCGCGCTTGCTGATGTCGGCGCGGATCCCCTTGCGATCTGCCTCGAGGCGCCCGCGCAGGCGCTCGCGCGCGACGCTCGACCACGGCCGTTGCTCGATGCGGTCGCGCAGCTTGCGGAACTTTCGGAAGCCCCAGAGCTCGTGTCTGAACTCCTCTTCGACGAAGCGGATCATGATCGCGTCGTCGAGGAAACCGATGCCCGGGACGTGGTCCGGGACGAGGTCCTCCGGATTCGCGAAGTAACCGAGCGCCGCGAGCACGGAGTCGCGCACGCCCGCGGGCGCCGCGTAGTCGCCATCCTGGATCAGGTCGACGAGGTCCGCCAGCACGTCGATCGCCTCGTTCACGAAGCTCGGCGTCTTCTTCGAGCTGCGGACCTTGCGCACGATCTCGCGCGCTTCGTCCAGAATTCGCTCCGGCTCGTGCTCCTTCGCGCCCTTGCGCAGCTGGCGGTAGAGCGAGCGATAGTAGGCGACGTCGCCCTCGTCGAGCGTGAACACCACCTTGAACTGGGCCATCCAGCCGGACCCTCCTCGGGGCACGCGCAGGTCGCGGAATCGATCAGTAGCGCGCGTAGTCGATCAACCGATCCGGCGAGCGCTCCCATTCACCTTCCCAGCGCTCGAGCACGACCTGGCCCGGGCTCTTGCCGAGCTCGATCTGCTCGAAGACCGGTTCGAGGAAGCCCGTCTCGTCCGCCGCCCTGCTGCCGGCGTGGGCGATGCGGCGCAATCCCTCGCGCGAGATCCGCGCGAGCTCGAGCGCGGCATCGCGCATCGGAAGCGAGCCGAAGCGAGCGGCCAGGCCGCGCCTGGCCACTTCGCCGCGCAGCGCCTCGCGCTCGGCGGGGCACAGACGCAGGCCCAGCGCGAGCGCAGCCCTGCGCGCTTGTGCGTCGTAGAGCAGCCCCTTCCAGATCGCGGGCAGTGAGCAGGTGAGGCGCGGCGGCACTGCGTCGGCACCGCGCACCTCGATCACGCGCTTGAGCCGCACTTCGGGAAACAGCGTCGTCAGGTGGCGGTCGAAATCGGCGAAGGTGGCCCGCTCGCCCTCGAAGCCGCGTGCGAGGAACTCGCGGAAGGTCGTCGGATGGGCCGGCCGGTAGCGGCCCTCGCGCACCAGGAAGAACATCGGGATGTCGAGTGCCCACTCGACGTAGCGGCGGTATCCGAAATCCGGGTCGAATGCGAAGGGCAGCAGCCCACAGCGATCCGGATCCGTGTGCTCCCAGATGTGGACGCGGCGCGAGATGAAGCCGTTCGCCTTGCCCTCGCCGAGGCTCGAGTTCGCGAAGATCGACGACACGATCAGGCTCACCGACAGCGCCATTCGCAGCTTCTCGACCATGTCCGCTTCACTCGCGTAGTCGAAGTTCGCCTGCACGGTCGCGGTTGCGAACATCATCTCGAGCGGGAGCGCGGCCCGTGTCGGCAGATAGCTGCGCATGATCCGGTAGCGCGCCTTCGGCATCACCGGCCGCTCTGGCACGCCGTGCAGCGGGTCGAGCCCGAGGCCGAGCCACTCGATCCCGAAGGGCTCGCTCACGCGCTTCATCAGCGCGAGGTGCGCGTGGAACTCGTCGCAGGTCTCGTGGATCGTGCGCAGCGGTGCGCCCGAGAGCTCGAGCTGCCCACCGGGCTCGAGCGTGATGCTCGCGGCGTCTTTTTCGAGCGCGATCAGCGCGCCGTCCTCGTAGATCCGCTGCCAGCCGTCTTCCGCGGCGATGCGCTCGAGCAGCGCACCGATGCCGCGCTCGCCCTCGTGGGGGATCGGGCGATGACCGTCGCGGTAGAGGCCGATCTTCTCGTGCTCGGTGCCGACCCGCCACGCGTCAGGCGGCTTCTCGGCGCGGCGCAGGAACTCGACGAGCTCTTCGATCGATCCGACCGGCTGATCGGATCCGAATTGGCGGTGGCCCGACATCGCCAGGCTCCGCGTGTCGCAGCTCCGCGCCCGCGGTTGCGGAGTGAACCCGGCGGCGGTTCACGGCGCTGCCGCGTCCCGCAGGAAACGCTCGAGAAAGTCCCCGAGGGCCTGTTCGATCTCAGCAGTCGAGTCGAGCGGGAAGCTCAGGCAGGGGCCTTCGGTCTTGCCGCGCCGGAAGGGCCCGACGAGCGTGAGCTCGCCGCGGCTCTTCGCGGTCACGATCGCGGTATACCGGCCGCGCGTAATCTCGAACTGGAGCGCGCGCAGGTGCTTGTCGTCGGTCCGGATCTCCGAGAGCTCCGCGCGAAGCTGGGGGGCGCCGGCCTGGCTCACGGCGCGGTGGAACTGCGCGAGCGCCTGATCGACCGCAGCCCGGAGCAGCTCGAGACTCGCGCGCGCGTGCTTGAGGCCCAGCGCGTGCACCGCCTCTTGCGATCCGAGCTCGTCCCCCAGCCGCTGCAGGCGCTGGGCGAGCGGATTCGGTTGGGGGGGCTGATTCATCGGGGGGGTCTCCTGGCCGGCGCGCGCCCACTACGATGCCAGAACCCGCGCGGAATTGCAGGAAAAACTCCCGCGCCACGCCCGGGCTGAGGCCCGCAATTGCCGCCGCAAGCCACTTTGGCGCGCAGCGAGGCGAAGCCGAGCGGAGAGCGGGTGGGACCGGGCCGCTCCCGGACCGGGACCCGCAAGGCCTGGCGCGCAGCGAGGCGAAGCCGAGCGGAGAGCGGGTGGGACCGGGCCGTTCCCGGACCGGGACCCGC
>CAYTJA010000062.1:0-9918 GCA_964437835.1 uncultured Spirochaetales bacterium | reverse complement strand
GGGTGCCTGAGGGCGGGATTCTCTGGTATTCGTGCTTCGGAAGGCGGTAGCACCCGACCTGCCGGTCGGTGTGGGCGGCTCCTCGGATCCCGCGCTGGGAAGGTCTTCGATGACGACCGCGATCGCTGCCGCACTCTGCGCGGCCTGCCTCACCGATTGGATCGCGCGCGCGCGGGCGGCGGCGCGGCTCGAGTTCGTCAGCAAGCCGCTCGCGACCGGGCTCGTGATCGCGCTCGCTGTCGCGCGCGGGGGCGACGATGCCGCGGTCCAGGGGCTCCTGGTCGGCGCGCTGCTCTGCTGCCTCGCCGGAGACGTGCTGCTGCTTCCGATCTTCGATCGCTTCGTTGCGGGGCTGGCGGCCTTTCTCGTGGCGCACTCGCTGTTTCTCGCGTCGGCGGCGCTGCGCGGGCTCGGAGCATTCGGGCCGGCGCTTGCCATCGGGGTCGCGACGGCGGTAGCGATTTCCTGGATCGGGCACCAGATCCTCGCCGGAGCGACGCGCCGCGATGCGCGGCTGCGACTGCCAGTGCTGATCTACATCCTCACGATCGCCGCACTGCCGCCGGTCGTCGCGGCGACCGGGCGCGGCTGGGCGCTCGCCGGGGCGCTCTGCTTCGCGATCTCGGATGCGATGCTCGGCTTCGACCGCTTCGTGCGCCCGCTCGGATTCGCTCCGGTCGGCGTGATGGTGAGCTACCACCTCGCGATCATCGGTCTGACACTCGGGCTCGGTTGAGGCGCGCTGGCGCCCCGCGCCAGCGCCGCGCGCGGGGTTCGGGCGATCTCACGCTAGTCGTGGCCCGGAACACTCCAGTGAAGCAGGTCGCGCGACCGCGCGACGCCGATGGCCGCGTGGCCGCGGCCGCCGAAGCTCGTGTGATCGGCCGAGCCCGCGTAGAAGAGATAGAAGTGGCCGTCGTGGCTCCGCCAGTCGGCGAGGGTGGCGGAGTTCGCGTGCATCGCGCGGTTCCAGCTCTCGCGCGGGATCTCGAGCTGCTGCTTGCAGCGCCAGCGCGTCCAGTCGGCCCCCGCATCGCCGCTGCCGCCCATCTGGAAGAGATAGGGCTCATGGGAGCCCGTGTAGACGTGGCGTGTGAACGGCAATCCGGGCGAGCGCGCGGTCGCGACGAGGAACCAGCTGCCCTCGACGTTCAGGAACTGAAAGTTCTCGGCCCAGGAATGCGAGAGCGAGCTCGGCCCGAAGCGCAGCTCGTCGTCGGCGAGCTGTGCGGCGCGGAAACCGAGTGTGACGTCGGGTCCGACCGCGTGTGCGATCGCGAAGCTCTGCACGCGCTTCCAGCCGAGGACCGCTCGCTCCCGGTGCCAGGCGAGCGCGCCGTCGAGGTTTCGGAGCGAGGAGTCCAGCGCCTCGGGCGCGAGCTCGGAGGCTGCGCTCCAATCGACCAGATCGCGCGAAGTCGAGACGTACAGGATGCGCGCGTCCGCGGGCGGCGGCCCTCTGCCGGGGCGTCGTGGCGGCGGCGCCTGAAATACCAGATGCCAGAGATCGCCCGCAGCGCTCAAGTCGGGCGAGTCGATCGCGGCTCCGGGCGCGCAGAGATCCGGATCGCAGAGGGGCTCGAAGCGACGCAGGTCGCGACTGCGAAAGAAGCTCGGAAGTGCTATAGCGGCCGCCGCGGTGCCCCTCTCGAAGCGCGTCGAGGCGAACAGGAAGAACTCGCCATCGCGATAGGCGACCGCCTGATCCTTGAGCGAGCGATCCGGAAGCGCCAGGATCGGATTGCGCAGCGCACTCCAATCGACAAAGGGCCGCTCTCCGGATGCCGATCCGGCCGCCGCCGAGGCCGCCTCCAAAGCGGCCCCTGCGGCGACACGAGCCAGCGCAGCGTCGCAGCTCGCATCCCAGGCGCGTTCCCCGCGCACGCAGCCGAGTGCGACTGCGGCCGCCGTGAACAGCGCGGGGAGCGCGTTGCGGAATCTGCCCGGCGTCGCGCCCAGCGCTTCGGATCGATCCGGGAGAATCTGCGCGGGCGGGGAATTCACGGCGCACCGCTCTGCAGCGGCGTCAGTGCGGGGCGCCGGCTCTGCGAGAGTCCCAAAGCGTTCCACGCCACTCCGATATCACGCCGTTGTCGTCACAGATCGGACACTCCCATCCAATGCTGCCGTCGGCATCGAGGCAAGCTCGAATTTCACCGGGGCACAGACGGCGACCCGGCCGGCGCCGGCAGCGCACCCCGGAGCCGGACACCGAGGAGAGCGGCCGATTGCTGACCGAAGCGACGATCGCGCCGAAGTGCTCGGCCAGCCGCCGCCCAGGCCCCGACAGCGGCGCGAGGCGGCCGTCCTCGTCGAAAAAGTCGACCATGCTCGCGACCCAGGTCTTGCCGATCCGCCGCCCCACTCCCGCTCCTCTCCAACCGATGTGATCTGGCGAATCGATTGCTCCGCTGCGACGCCCCGCGCGCCGGGCCGCCCGCTGCATCGCCGACGTCGACGCCAGAGCCTACCACGTGCGGCGCAGCGCTATTCCGCGCGCAGCGCTTCGATCGGGTCGAGCCGCGCCGCTCGGCGCGCGGGCAGGACGCCCGATAGCAGGCCCACCGCGAGGCTCACGCCGAGCGCCGCGAGCACGAAGGAGAGCGGCGTCGAGACCGGGAGGCCCGGCAGGAAGAGGCGCAACAGCGCGCCGATCGAGAGGCCGAGTGCGATGCCAGCGGCGCCGCCGACGAGCGCGACCACGGCGGCTTCGGCCAGGAAGAGGCCCGCGACCTGGAGCGCGCTCGCGCCGATCGCGCGCAACAGGCCGATCTCGGAGGTGCGCTCGCTTACGGCGATCCACATCACGGTCAGGATGCCGATCGCGCCGACGACGAGGGAGATGCCGGCGATCGCGCCCACGGCGGTCGTGATCACGCTCATGATGTTGCCGAAGACGTCGAGCATCGCCTGCTGCGTCGTGACGGTGAAGTCCTCCTCGCCGTCGTGGCGCGATGCGAGCACGCGCACGACCTCGGCGCGGATGCGTTCGGTGGCCTCGACGGGCTGGTAGGTCAGGTCGATCTCGGCGAGATCGCGCTGATTGAAGATCCGCAGCGCGGAGGCGACGGGCACGTAGGCGACGTCGTCGAGGTCGATGCCGAGCATGCTGCCCTTCGGCTCCATCACGCCGCTCACGCGGAAGCGCGCGGGGCCGATGCGCACGAACTCGCCGAGCGGGTTCGCGCCGGCGAAGAGCTCGCGCGCGAGCTTCGGGCCGAGCACCGCGAGCTGCGAGCCGCGGCGCGGATCGCCCGCTGGCCAGAAGGAGCCCTGGCGCACGCGAATCTGGAAGGCCTGCTCGAACTCGGGCGTGATGCCCTGTACCAGGACGTTGCGGCTGCGGCCGGCGCCCTCGACGCGCGCGGTTCCCGCGGCCGTCGGCACCACCTTCTCGACGCCCGGGATACGCGCCAACGCGAGCGCGTCGTCGATCGTGAGGTGGCGCGTGCTGCCGCCGAAGACGCCGGGCATCCCGGATGTCTTGGCCTTGCCCGGATGGATCGCGATCAGGTTGGTTCCGAACTGAGAGAACTGCGACAGGATGTAGCGGCGCGTGCCCTCGCCGATCGAGGTCAGCACGATCACGGCCGCGATGCCGATCGCGATGCCGAGCAGCGAGAGCAGCGAGCGCAGTCCGTGGCTGCGGATCGCGCCGAAGGCGAGTCGGGCGAGCTCTCCCATCGCTATCGCTTCGCCAGCGCCGCGACGGGATCGAGGCGCGCCGCGCGGCGCGCGGGCGCGAGGCCGAAGGCCGCGCCCGCGCCGAGCGCGAGGCCGAGTGCGCTCCCGATCGCCCAGAGCGGCGGGCGCGCCGGGAACTTCGGATACAGCTCGACGAGCACTGCGACGCCGGCCACGCCGACTGCGATTCCGACCAGCGCGCCGATGCCGGAGAGCAGCAGCGCCTCGGCCAGGAACACGCGCGCGATCTGCCCGCGCTCGGCGCCGAGCGCGCGCAAGAGCCCCACCTCGGAGCTGCGCTCGCTGACCGAGACCAGCATCACGTTCATGATGCCGAGGCCGGAAACCGCGAGCGAGATCGCCGCGATCGCGGCGACCGCCAGCGTGAGCGTGCGCAGGATGTTCGTGAAGGACTTCAGGATGGCGTCCTGCGTGATGATCGTGACGTCCTCCTCGCCGCCGTGCCGCTGCTTCAGGATCTCCCGCACGTGCTGCTTCGCGATCGCGAGGTCCGCGTGCGCGCGTACGTCGACGAGGATCCGGAACAGCGAGCTGCGGTTGAACAGCCGCATCGCCTTTGCGACCGGTAGGATCGCGACTTCGTTCAGGTTCATGCCGAGCTGGGTGCCCTGCGCTTCGAGCACGCCGATCACGCGCGCGCGCAGGTCGCCGATGCGCACGATGCCGCCGATCGGTTCGGCGGCCGGGAAGAGCTCGGAGGCGACGGTCGCTCCGAGCACGATCACGGCGGTGCCGCGGCGCAGATCGCCGCGCGGAAGGTTCTGCCCGCGGCCGAGCCGCACGCGCTGCACCTCGAGGAAGTCGGAGGTGGTGCCCACCACGGCGACCTGCCGGCTGCGCTCGCCCTGCGAGAGCGTCTCGCTGGCCACGCAGATCGGCGCGACGCGAGCGGCTTCGGGCACGAAACGCAGCAGCGCCTCGGCGTCGCCGAGGGTCAGGTCTGCGGTGGTCGCGCTCGCAAAGGCTGCGGCGCCGTGGGTTTCGGTCTTGCCGGGCACGATCGCGAGCAGGTTCGCGCCGATGCCCTCGAATTGGTCCATTACATAACGCCGTGCGCCCTCGCCGAGGGCGGTCAGCAGCACGACCGCCGCGGCGCCGATCGCGACGCCGAGCAGCGTGAGAGAGCTGCGCAGGCGATTGCCGCGCAGCGCGCGCGCGGAGAACGCGAGCAGATCCGCGTTCCTCACGGAGGCTCAGCCGCGCTGCCGGAAGCGACTGCGTCCGCGCTGAGGCGCTGCGCGATGCGGCCGTCCACCAGTACCAGCGCGCGCTCCGCGCGCCTCGCGACGTTCGGATCGTGCGTGACCACGATCAGCGTGAGCCCGCCGTCGTGCAGCGCGTCGAGCAGCTCGAGCACCTGGGCGCCCGAGCGGGTGTCGAGGTTTCCGGTCGGCTCGTCGGCGAGCATCACGCGCGGCCGCATCACCATCGCGCGCGCGATCGCGACGCGCTGGCGCTCGCCGCCCGAGAGCTGATCGGGTCGGTGCTCCGCGCGCGGCGCGAGCCCCACCGCGGCGATGCGCTCGGCCGCGCGCGCGAGCCGCTCTTCGCGCGGAATGCCCGCGAAGAGCATCGGCAGCTCGACGTTCTCGAGCGCCGAGAGGCGCGGCACGAGCTGGAAGGTCTGGAACACGAAGCCGATCAGGTTCCGGCGCACCAGCGTCAGCTCGGTGTCGTCGAGCTCAGCGACCTCGCGCCCATCCAGCCGGTAGGAGCCCGAGCTCGGGCGGTCGAGGCAGCCGAGCACGTTCAACAGGGTCGATTTGCCAGAGCCCGAGGGCCCCATGATCGCGACGTGCTCACCCGCATGGATCTGCTCGCTGACGTCGTCGAGCGCGCGCACCACCGAATCGCCGACCTCGAAATGGCGCGAGACCTGCTCGAGCCGGATCACCGGGCCGCGTCCGCCTCGACCCGCACGCGCGCGCCGGCCGCAACCTCGGGTCGATCGAGCGAGAGCACGACGGCGTCGCCCTCGGCGAGGCCGGAGCGGATCTCGGTCACGTCCCAGTTGCGCAGGCCGATCTCGACGGAGCGCTGCTCGAGCTCGTCGCCTCGAACCAAGAGCACCCGGTTGCCCGAGAGCAGCGCAGAGGTCGGAATCCGCAGCACGCCCTCGCGCGTCTCGAGTACGACCTCGACGTCGGCCGAGGTGCCGGGCAAGATCGTCGCGGCAAATGCGGCGTCCGCGAGCTCGACTTCGATCTCGACCGTGCGGTTCTGCTCCTCGACGTCGCGCACGTAGGCGGCGACGCGCACGACTTCGCCCGCGAAGTGCTCACCGGGATGCGAGTCGATCGCGACGCGCGCGGGCAGACCGGTGCGCAGCTTCCCGGCGTCGACCTCGTCCATCGGTGCACTGATGTAGATCGAGGAGGGGTCGATCATGTCGATCACGCCGGGCGACTGCACCAACGGCACCGAGGGAGTCGACCACTCGCCGAGCTCGATCGCCAGCTCGGCGATCACACCCGCGAAGGGCGCGCGCAGCTGCATGTGCTCGAGCTGGCGCTGCGCGAGCTCCACCTGTGCCCGCGCGCGCAGCTCGCTCGCTCGCGCGGACTCGCAGGCGGCGCCGGCCATTTGCGCGGCGCTCTGCATCTGGTCGAGCAGGTCGTCGGAGACGACGCCCTGCTCCGCGAGCTTGTGGTTGCGCGCGAGCTCGCGCTGCGAGCGCTCGGCCGCGAGGCAGGCGCGGTTGCGCTCCGCGCTGGACGCCTGGCGCTCGCGCTGGGCGAGCTCGAGGCGCGCGCGCGGCACGCTCGACTCGAGCTCGAGCAGCAGCTCGCCGGCCGCGACGCGGTCGCCCTTGCGCTTCGGTACCGAGATCACGCGCCCGCCCTCCTGCGGCGAGAGCTTCGCGCGCCGGCGCGCCTTCACGGTGCCCGCGCGCGAGTTCGTGACGGTCTGCTCGACCCGCGCGCGCAGGGCGCTCGCAACCTTGACCGGGATCGGATCGGGAGCGAAGACCGTGAGGCGCAGCAGGGCGATGCCGGCGGCGAGCGCCGCGGTTATGAGGAGCGGAGTGCGGTAGCGGCGCAGGCCCGGGAGCGTCACGCGCCTGCATGGTGTCGCGCCGATCCGAGTTCCGCATCCCGAGCGCCAGCCGCACGCGCCGACTCGAAGCGGCGGCCAGCCTGGAAACTCCGCCCGCAGCTGCGGCCGGCCTCGCGTATGCTGCTGCGCCCATGCAGCGCAGCATCCGCGGAGCGGTCGCGATCGCCGGGATCGGCGAGACGACCTATTACAAGCGCGGGCAGTCGCCCGACCCGGAGTTCGTGCTCGGGCTCCGGGCGATCCTCGCCGCCTGTGCCGACGCCGGCATCGACGCGCGCGAGATCGACGGCTTCGCCTCCTACAGCAACGACCGCAACTCGCCCGATCGCTTCGCGGCCGCGCTCGGCATCCGCGAGCTCAAGTTCTCGAACATGGTCTGGGGCGGCGGCGGGGGCGGCGGCTCGGGCGCGGTCGGCAACGCGGCCGCCGCGATTGCGGCCGGCTATGCGGACTGCGTCGTCGTCTACCGCGCGCTCGCACAGGGCCAGTTCGGGCGCTTCGGGCAGAGCCAGTTCCAGGGCAAGGCCGCCGGAGAGGCCGCGCTGTGGGCGCCCTATGGCGTGCTCTCCGCAGCGCAGATGTTCGCAATGCGCACGACCCGCCTGCTGCACGAGCACCGCGTCCCCCGTGAGACCCTGCGCGCGGTCGCACTGGCCTCCTATCACCACGCGCAGCAGAACCCGCGCGCGGTGATGCGCGGGCGTCCGCTCGACGTGGAGGGCTACGAGCGCTCGCGCTGGATCGTCGAGCCCTTCAAGCTCTTCGACTGCTGCCTCGAGAACGACGGCGCTGCGGCGCTGATCCTGGTGCCGGCCGAGCGCGCGCGCGATCTGCGCCAGACGCCGGCCTTTCTGCTCGCCGCGGCCCAGGGCTCCGAGTACCGCGCTGGGGCCGGCTGCCACAACAACCCGGACTACGCGACTGCGAGCTTCAAGCAGTCCGCGCCGCGCCTGTACGCAATGGCGCAGCTCGGACCGCAGGACGTCGATGTCGTGCAGAGCTACGAGAACTTCACCGGCGGCGTCGTGATGAGCCTGATCGAGCACGGCTTCTGCAGCTACGAGAGCGCCGGCGAGGTGCTGCGCTTCGAGAACCTGATCGCTCCGAAGGGGGGGCTGCCGCTCAACACCAGCGGAGGCAACCTGGCCGAGTGTTACATGCACGGCCTCGAGCTGAACGTCGAGGCCGTGCGCCAGATCCGCGGCAGCTCCAGCAACCAGGTGCCCGGCGCCGAGGTCGCGCTCGTGAATTCGGGGCCGATGGTCAGCAATGCGACCAGCATGATCGTCGGCGCGGAGTCGGTGCTGTGAGTGCCTCGCTGCTGCCGCCGGGATTGCCGCAGCCGATGCCGCATCCGGACGGACTCGACCGCCCCTATTGGGAGGCCGCGCTGCGGCACGAAGTCGTCGCGCAGCGCTGTCGCCAGTGCCGGCGCTGGCAGTGGGCGCCGGAGTGGATCTGCCACCGCTGTCACTCCTTCGCACTCGACTTCGAGCGCGTGCCCGGGCCCGCGCGCGTGTTCAGCTGGGAGCGCATCTGGCACCCGGTGCACCCGGCGCTGAAGGACGGCGTGCCCTACGTGGTGCTGCTCGTCGAGCACCCGGAGGCGGACGGCATCCGCATGATCGGAAACCTCGCCGGTGACCCGCGCCGCGAGATCCCGATCGGCGCGCGTGTGGAGCCCGTCTTCGAAGATCACGGGGACGCGAGCCCGCCCTTCACGCTGATCCACTGGCGCATCGCGGGCTGAGCAGGCTCGGTTGCCGATCGGTGGGGGCGCGCGGCGCGGCAGCGCGAGCCTCCGGCGCGCGCTGAATGCGCAGCGAAAGCTCTGAGGAAACAGCAATTTGACCCTCCTGCTTGCGAGTCTGCGGCGAGCTCCGACAGCGCGCGCGAAAACTGCAAAAACGCTCGATATTTCAAATACTTGCAAACGTGTTCCGTCGGGTGCGCTGCGCCCGGTGGGGCTCTTCCTTCTGCTAGGATGCGCCGAAACCACGGTCTGGGGTCCACCCCCCCCTTCACCGAACTCCAGCGATGCGAGATGAGGAACAACAAGGACCGCTACTGGGACTGCCTGGATCAGGCCATGGAGGCTTCACACGGTGGCCGCACCGATGAGGCGCTCGCCTGGCTCGACGAGGCATTGAAAGCCCACCCGGAAGGCGCGGAAGCGCACAACGGGCGCGGCGAGATCCTATGGGACGACGGCCGCATCGAAGAGGCGCTGCACGAATTCCAGCGCGCGATCGAGGCCGACGCGAAGTTCGTCACCGCCCACTTGAACCGCGCCGAGCTCCTGATCGAGGACATGGGCGAGTTCGAGCAGTCGATGCAGCTCTGCGACGCTCTGCTCGCGGGCGACCCCACACTTCCGCGCCTCGACCGCCCGACCGAGGCGGAGGTCCACTACCTCAAGGCCAAGGCGGTCTTCTATCTCGACGACCTCGAGGGCGCGCTGTTTCTGGTGCGCCGCGCGCTCAAGACTTCCGGCGACGTCGCGATCTACCGCGCCTTCGAAGGCCAGATCCTGTTCGAGCTGGCTCGCTTCGAGGAAGCCAAGCGCGTGCTCGAAATGGCCGTCGCGCTCGACCCCGAGGCGGGCCACGCGCTCTACCACCTCGCACTCGCGCTCGAGCGGCTCGGTGACATCGAGACTTCGGCGACTACCTTCGAAAAGGCCAACGCGCTGGATCCCGATCACTATCCGGTGCCCGTCGAGATCGACGAGGCGACCTTCCGCCAGGCCGCCGCCGAGGCGCTCGACAACCTGCCGCGCTCGATCCGCGACTACATCGCCGACGTGCCGATCCTGATCGAGGACTACCCGTCGGGCGACCTGCTCGGCGAGGAGGGCGTGTCGCCGCAGATTCTCGGCATCTACATCGGGACGCCGCGCACGCAGGCCGAGCACGCCGCGCAGCCGACGGACCTCACGCGCGTGATCCTGTTCAAGAGCAACCTCGAGAAGGTCTGCTCGAACCGCGACGACCTGGTCGAGCAGATCCAGGTCACGGTCCGCCACGAGATCGGCCACCACCTCGGCCTCTCCGAAGAAGACCTCGAGCGCCTCGGCCTCGCCTGAAGGCCGCCGCCGCGCGAAGCGGTACGCTCCCGCCATGCCCGGGCTCGTCGAACGCCTGCGCGGGATCGTCG
>CAYTJA010000061.1:0-22031 GCA_964437835.1 uncultured Spirochaetales bacterium | reverse complement strand
CGCCGGTCCCGAGCGCGGCGACCGCGCGGGCCGCACTCCGCTCGAAGCTGCGCGCGCGGGCGGGAAGCCGGAGGCGATCGCCGCGCTCGAAGCGGCCGGCGCGCGCGCAAAGGCGCGGCCGGATGGCCGTGACGACGCCATCGCGTGGCTCGACCACGCGCTCCCGGCCGCCGCGTCGGCGTCGGAAGAAGTGCGCGCCTACCAGGGCTGGACGCCGCTCGCGGTCGCGGCCTGGCGCGGCGATGCCGAGCTCGTCGGGCGCCTGCTCAGGGCCGGCGCGGATCCCGCGGCACGGGATCCGGAAGGCGTCTCCGCGCTCGCGCGCGCCGCTTCGCGGGGACACGCGACGGCGCTGCGCGTGCTGCTGCGGGCGGGCGCCGCGGTCGACGCGCGCGATGCTGGCGGCGAGACCGCGCTGATCGCGGCCGCTGAATCCGGTCACACGGAGTGCGTGAAGCTGCTGCTCGAGCGCGGCGCAGCTCCCGACCTCGCAGCCGCCGACGGTCGCGGCGCGCTGCGCCGGGCTGCGGCGCAGGGACACGGCGCGACGGTTGCGGCGTTGCTCGCTGCCGGTGCGCGGCTCAGCGATCCCGCGCGCGCTGCGCCATCGGCGCTCGAAGAGGCCGCGGCGCGCGCTCAGGTCGAGATTCTCGCGCAGATGCTAGAGGCCCGGCCCGCGCCGGACCCCGCCATGCTTGGCGCCGCGCTCTGCGCGGCCTCGCGAGCGGGTCGCGAGGCGCCGGCCGAGCTGTTGTTGCGAGCCGGGGCAGCGGCGTCGAGCGCGTGTGCCGATGGGATGCCGCCGCTCGCGCAGGCGGCCGCGGCCGGTGCCGACGAGCTGCTCGAGCTGCTGGTCCGCAGTGGCGCTCCGGTGGATCTCCGGACCCGGGGCGGGAAGACGCCGCTGATGTTGTCCGCCGATCGCGGACACGCCGCCGTCGCCGCGCGCCTGCTCGCGCTCGGCGCGGACCCGGAAGCGCGAGGGCCGCGCCGTGAGACGGCGCTCTTGCTGGCGGCTGCGCGGGGCCACACGGAGGTCGTGCGAGCGCTGCTCGAGCGCGGAGCGAGCCCGCGCGCGCGCGACAGCGACGGCCGCCGCGCGGCGGATCTCGCCCGCAGTGCCGGGCACGTCGAGCTGGCCGATCGGATCGACGCGAACTAGCTTGCCGTTCCGCCGCGCCGGTCGAGTCCAGCGGCCGCAGCCGAGTCCGGCCGGACGAGGAGACGCATCGCCATGCCCGACCCCACCGCGCCCGCGGAGCGCCAACCGGAACGCTCCGCCCCGCAGGGTCGCGTCGCCGCGCTGCTCCACGAGATCCGGAACCACCCCTTCGGCTACGGCGTGATGCTGGCGTTCCTGATCGCGGGGCCGCTCCTCGCGACCTATCTGTTTCCCGATGCTCCGACGGGCCTCGCCGCGATCGGAGGCTTTGCACTCGGCGCGTTCGCGGCGCTCTGCGCCGTCCCGGGGAAGTTCCTGTAGCCAGCGACGCGAAGCGCCGGGACGCTGCCGCGCTCAGCACTCCCGGCTTCCACCACGCAGCCGCGCGGGCGCTGCGCAGACGCATCGGGTAGCCTGCGGCCGCTTCGCTGCGGAAGGGGTGGGAGACATGCATGCGGAGCAGGATTCTTGCGGTTGCGGTCCACGCGCTCGGCGCGAGCGCGCTTCTCTTCCTCGAAGCCCCTGCTTCCCTGGCGATCGTGGTCGATGGCGAAACGCCTGCGAACACGAGCCCGCCCCCGGATGATCCCGGCTGGAAGAATTTCTGTTATCTGACGGGCGAAGGCACGAGCTCCGGTTCGGCCGTCTACATCGGCCGCCGCAGCGCCCGCTTTCCAAACGGGGTGCTGCTGAGCTCTCGGCACCTGTTTCCCGCCAGCGGACCCGGCGCACTCGAGTTCCGCTGCAACAACGGCGCGCGCTTCCGCGTCAAGCGCGTGGGTGACGCGCAGCGCTACGAGCCGCTCTGCGTCTGGCGTCCCGGAGGTGTCGACGGCGACCGCAGCCAGCAGCCGGGGTGCCTGCTGCCGGAGGTCGGCAACCTCGGCCGCATCACTGACATCGTGCTGCTCGAACCCGAGATCGACCCCGGCGCACCGGACCTCGAACTCGCGACGCAGCCGCCCGCGGACGGCACGCCGATGCTGATGATGGGCGAGGGCAACCGGGCCGGCTCCACGGTACAGCCCTGCGTACATGCGGGCGCGGTCCTGAGCGCGGTTGGCTATGCGGCTGCGAGCTCGAACGACGTGCCGCGCTGGGGGCTGAACCGCGTCGTATTCGGGAGCTTTGCGATCTTCGACCCGAGCGCAGGCGAGGCGATCCCCGCGATCGGCGATTCGGGCGGGCCGGCCTGGATCCGCGAGGTGGGCACGGCGCGCTGGAAGCTCTTCGGCCTCGCGTACACGAGCGTCGCGGGATCGCCGGAGCAGCAGGCCTGCATGCGCGACGCGAACGCGCCCGGCAACGGGCCCGGCGCGAGCTGGTCCGCGATCTGGAACGGCGAGCTGCAGCTCGCCGCGCGCGGCCGCGACAGCGACGACGACGGCGTTTCGGATTTTCTCGACAACTGCCCGACGGTCCCGAACCCGGATCAGTGGAACGCGAACCACGTCGCAATCGACGCGGTGCCGCCCGGCGACCACTTCGAGTACTCGTGGCTGCACGCGCCGATCCCGGACCGCGTCTACGGCGCGCAGGAAGACGGCTCGACGCCGCCCGTGGCTGGCAACCGCTGCGACGGCGATTTCGACGAGAGCGGCAGGGTTTCGGTCGCCGACCTCAAGACGCTGCAGGCCTGCGTCAAACGCCGCGGCTCGAAGCCCGGCCCGGCCGCCGATCCGAAGTGCAGTGAATCCGATCTGAACGGCTCGGGCAGCGTCGGGTTCGCAGACGTCGCGCTGTTCCGCGCCGTCTTCGGCAAGAACGGCCAGGGGATGTAGGTCTAGCGGCAGCTAGGCGTTTCGAGCGATGTGCTGAAGCATCAGGGAGGCGAGGCGTTCGGGGGCCTGCTCCGGGATCCAGTGCGAGAGGCCTTCGAAGATCTCGAATTGGTAGGGCCCGCGCACGTGGTCGGCGGTCCAGAGCGCGGCTTCGCGGCCCAGCGCGACGTCGCCGTCGCTCCAGCAGTAGAGCGTCGGGACGCAGATGTCGCCGAGGCCCTCCTCCCAGGTCGGTGTGCCCGCGCGGTACCAGTTCAGCATCGCGGTCAGCGCGGCGCGCTCTGAGAAGGCGTCCACATAGGGCTCGACTCGAGCCGGGTCGAGGCCCGCGGCCTGGTACATCTCTCGCAGGCCCGCGGCGCCGCGCGCGAGCCACATGTCCTCTCCGGCGCCGGGGACGCGGAAGGTCTCGAAGTAGCCCGAGCGCTGGCGCTGATCGCAGCGCGGGTCGTCGTAGGCGCGGCGGAATGCGCGCAGGTGCGGAGTGGACGCGACCGTGAGCGTGCGCACGCGGCCCGGATGCCGGCCCGCGACCTGCCACGCGACGATCCCGCCCCAGTCGTGCCCGGCCACGTGAAAGCGCTCGTGCCCGAGCGCCTCGGCCTGCGCGAGCACGTCGCCCACGAGCTCGCGCACGTGGTAGGCGGAGAGCTCGGAGGGCCGCGCGCTGCGCTGGAGGCCGCGGCCGTCCGGCGCGACGACGCGATAGCCCTGTGCGGCGAGCCGCGGCATCACGAGACGCCACGAGTACGAGGTCTGCGGAAAGCCGTGCAGCAGCAGCACCAGCTCGCCCGAGCGCGGGCCCGCGGCGAGTGCCTGAAACTCGAAACCCTGCGCGCGGAGCGGAAGCGCTTGGATGCCCGCGGCGCGCAGCGCGGGGTCAGAGCTCGGGTCGAAGCCGGGCATGGGCGGTCTCCTGGGTCGGGTCCGAAGCGGTCGCCGGGCAGCGAGCTTCGCTATTGTGGCGTTCCCCCCGTTTCGAGGCGAGCAGCGGTCGCGCGGCTGGCGCGCAGCGCGGTCGCGCGCCCAGGCAGGTGGTCCCAGGAGGCCAGAGCGACGTGGACGCGGCGTCGGTCCTGACAGGTCTGAACCCCGAGCAGCGCCGCGCGGTCGAGACGACCGAGGGCCCGCTGCTCGTGCTCGCGGGTGCGGGCAGCGGCAAGACGCGCGTGCTCACGCACCGCATCGCCTACCTGATCGGCGCGCTCGGGATTCCCGCCGGACAGATCCTCGCGGTGACCTTCACGAACAAGGCCGCGGGAGAGATGCGCGAGCGCGTCGAAAAGCTGCTCGGGCCCGCCGCGCGCGAGCTCTGGTGCGGCACCTTCCATTCCGTCTGCGTGCGCATCCTGCGCCGCGACATCGGGCAGCTCGGCTTCTCGCGCGGCTTCGCGATTTACGACGAATCCGACAGCCTGGGACTGATCAAAGCGGCCCAGGCGCGGCATCACATCGATCCCAAGGTTGTCGAGCCGCGGCGCCTGCGCTGGCGCATCGACGCCTGGAAGAACTCCGCGATCTCCGCGGCCCAGGCGGCCAGCGCCGCGCACGATCCCGAGGCGCGTCGCGCGGCCGAGGTGTATGCGACCTACCAGCGCTTGCTGGTGGAGGCGAACGCTCTCGATTTCAACGATCTGCTGCTGCGCACGACGGAGCTCTTCGCGCGCTTCCCCGAGGTTCTGCGCCACTACCAGCAGCGCTGGCAGTACGTCCTCGTCGACGAATACCAGGACACGAACCGCGTGCAGTACCAGCTGATCCAGCAGATCGCGGGCATGCACCGGAATCTCTGCGTCGTCGGCGACCACAACCAGTCGATCTACGGCTGGCGCGGCGCGGACATCCGCAACATCCTCGACTTCGAGAAGGACTACGCCGACACCACGGTCGTGAAGCTCGAGCGCAACTATCGTTCGACGCAGCCGATCCTCACGGGTGCCACGGGCGTCGTCCAGCACAACAGCGCGCGCAAGGCGATCGAGCTCTTCACCGAGCGAGAGGGCGGGCAGCCGATCCAGCTCTTCGAGGCCGAGGACGACCGCGAAGAAGCCCAGTTCGTGGTCGGGAAGATCCTCGCCGAGCTCGAGATCGGGCACCGGCGCCGCGCGGATTTCGCGATCTTCTACCGCACCAACGCGCAGTCGCGGCTCTTCGAGGAGGAGCTGCTCAAGTACGACGTGCCGCACGTCGTGGTCGGCGGCGTGCGCTTCTACGACCGCGCGGAGATCAAGGACGCGCTGGCGTACCTGCGCGTGCTCGTGAATCCCAAGGACGCAGTCTCGCTGCGGCGGATCGTGAATCGGCCCGCGCGCGGCATCGGGAAGAGCACGCTGGAGCGCGCGGACGCGCTCGCGCTGGCGGAGGGCATCCCGCTGCTCGACGCGCTGCGGCGTCTCGCGCCGCCGGGCGATGGCGGCCGCACGGCGGCCGCGCTGCGGCGCTTTCTCGAGCTCTACGACGAGCTCGCGCGCGCGATCCCCTCGGCGCGCCCAGCCGACGCGATCGCCAAGGTGCTCGACCGCTCTGGCACCCTCGCCGCGCTGCGGCTGGAAGCCTCGCCCGAAGCCGAGAGCCGTCTCGAGAATCTTCGCGAGCTGCTCTCCGCGGCCGAGGACTTCGACCGCGCGAACGCCGAATTCGGAGCCGACGAGCGCAGCGAGCTCGAGCTCTTCCTCGACCAGATTGCGCTGGTTTCGGATCTCGACAGCTACGACGGCCGCAGCGACGCCGTCTCGCTGATGACGGTGCACACTGCGAAGGGGCTCGAGTATCCGGTGGTGTTCCTGGTCGGGATGGAGGAAGGCATCTTCCCGCACGCGGCCGCGCTGCGCGACGAAGACGGGATCGAGGAAGAGCGCCGACTGTGTTATGTGGGAATGACGCGTGCGATGCAGGAGCTCACGCTCTGCTGCGCCGCGCAGCGCTTTCGCTTCGGCTCGAGGAGCCATGGCACGCCGTCGCGTTTTCTGGCCGAGATTCCCGGAGACGTCGTGCTCGAGGCGCGGCCGCGTCGGCGCAGCCGCGGCGCTGCCGCGGAATTCGGCGAGCGCCGCGGCGGCGACACTGACTCCGCCGCGCGCAGGCGCAGCTCCGGGGGCGAGGCGCTCGACTACTCGCTAGGCCAGGCGACCGCGCCGGAGGGCGGCGGCATCGCGCCGGGCCTGCGCGTGCGGCATCCGGTCTTCGGCCTGGGCCAGGTGCTGCAGGTCAGCGGGCGCGGCGCGGATCAGAAGCTGCGCATCCTGTTCGAGCGCGCGGGCGTCAAGACCGTGATGCTGCGCTTCGCGAATCTGGAGCTGGGGTAGGGGGCGCGGTGGGGCTCGGCGATCTGTTCCACCGGCGCCGCCTCGCCCGCCTGGCGTCCAGCGTTTCCGAGCTGTACCTGCTGCGCAGCGGCTTCGAGCTCGGCCTCTTCGCGCAGCTGCGCGAACCGCTGCGCGAAGCAGTGCTGCTCGAACGCGCGGGCCTGGATCCTGAGCTGTTGCGCGCGTGGCTGCGCGCAGCCGCCGCGCACGGCCTGGTGCGCCGGCCGTCGCAGCCGAGCGACGCCTGGCAGTGCGGCACGTTCGCGCGCTGGATGCTCGAGTCGCAGCACTCGAGCGGGCTGCGCGCGCTGATCGACCAGGCGCTCGAGACGCAGCAGCCGATCTGGCGGCGGCTGCCGGAGCTGCTGCGCGGTGGGGCGCGCCCCGCGTTCGCAGACAGCGCTGCGGCCGAGCGCGCGGCCGAGATCTCGCGCCTCACCGAGGCGGCCGCGCTCGCCGCGCTGCTGCGCTTGCCCGGGGCCGAAAGGGCGCAGCGCGTGCTCGACGTAGGCTGCGGCCGCGGCAGCTTGCTCGCGGGCTTCCTGGCGCGGCGGCGCGAGGTGCACGGCGTCGGGATCGAGCTCGAGCCGCATCTGGTGCAGAGCGCGCGCGAATCGCTCGCGCGGCTGCAGGTCGCGCGGCGCGGCGAGATCCTGCAGGGCGACTTCATGACGGCCGAGTTCTCGGGCGCCTTCGATCTCGTGCTGTTCCACCACAATCTCTACTACTTCCCGCCCGAGCGCTGGCCCTTCGTGTTCGGGCGCGTGATGGCGCGGCTGAAGCCCTCCGGCTGTGCGGTCTTCGGCCTCCCGGTGGCGCAGGGCGGGCTCGTCGCGCGCGCGTCGGGTCTGCATCGCACGCTCGCCGATTTCGATCTCTTCCTGCGCTGTCACTCGAACCTCCACGGCCTGCCCGAGCCGGAGCTGCTGCGCCGCGCGCTGCGCGAGGCCGGCTTCCGCGAGGTCAGCGAGGTTTCGATCCTGCCGGGTGGCCTCGAGCGTTTCTTCACCGCTCGCGCACCGGACTGACTCGTGCTCCCTCCGCAGGAGTCCGCGCTGCGGACGCTCCGCCCGCCGCAGTGGTTTCTCATCGCGCTGCTGCTCGCGCTCGCGTATTGGGGTCTCGCGCTGCGCGGGCCGATCAGCGTCGGCGCGTGGCAGGACGACGCGATCTACCTCGCGACCGCGAAGGCGCTCGCCTCGGGCGAGGGCTACCGCCACCTCGAGATCCCGGGCGCGCCGCCACAGTCGAAGTATCCGCCGCTGTACCCGGCGCTGCTCTCGCTGGTCTGGCGCGCCGCGCCCGACTATCCGCAGAACCTGCGCTGGCTGCTGCTGCCCGGGGCGCTTTCCGCTGCGGCGCTGGTCGCGCTCTCGATCGGGTACTGGCGGCGCTGCTTCGCGGCGGGTCGCGTAGAGCTCTGCTGCATCGGCGCGCTCGCTGCGCTGTCGCCCTCGCTGCTCTCGATGCTGCGCTTCGCGATGAGCGATCTGCTCTACGCGGCGCTCGCGCTCGGCGGCATCGCGCTGCTGGATGCGCAGGTCGACGCGCGCCGCGCGCCGCGCGCGGACGAGCCGGGCGCCGCAGCTGCAGCGCGCTTTCCCGCGCGGCTGCTCGGCGCCGCGCTCTGCGTCGCGGCGGCGATCTGGACCCGCTCGATCGGCGTCTCGATCGCGCTCGGGGGCGCCGCGTTCCTGGCTTGGCGCGGTCTAAAGCGCGATGCGGTCGTGTTCGCGGCGGCCACGGCTGCGCTCGTCGCGCCGTGGTGGCTGCAACAGCTCTCGGCGCTCGCGCCTGGCGCGGGAGCGGCGCCGCTGCTGCTGCTCGAGTCGGAGCTCGACTACGCGAGCTGGCGCCCGCACGAGCTCTCACAGCTGCCCCTCGTCGCGTTCCAGAATCTCTTCAAGCAGGCCTTCGGGCTGCTCTACTTCGAGCTCGCGCTGCCGCAGTTCCCGCTGCTGCGTGCGCTCGCGGACGGCGGCGGCCGCAATCTCGGATTGCACGCGCTCGCCTGGACGCTCGCCGGACTGCTGCTGCTCGGCTTCGCTGCGAGCGCGCGCCGCGGGCTGCGCGCTCTGCACGTCTGCGCGGCGCTCTACGCCGCGCTGATGCTCGCGTATCCGGGCGATCCGTTCCGCTTCGCGCTGCCCTGGGCGCCCTTTCTGCTGTACTTCCTCGCGAGGGGCATCACGACGCTCGCGACCGCCGGCGCGCAGGCGCTGTGCCTGCTCGCGCTGCCGCTCTTCCTGTTCGAGGCGTGGACGCTCGCGACGCCGGATCCCGAGGCCTATCCGTTCCGCACCGGGACCCGCAGCTTTGCCGAGCTGCAGCGCCTCGAGGATTGGGTGCGCGCGAATACACAGCCGGAGGACGTGATCGCCTCGGGCGACTTCGCAGCGCTGTATCTCGCGACGGGCCGACGCGGCTATTACCTGTGGCCGATCCTGGATCCGATCGCGCAGTACTACGGCGGCGGCCGCGGGTGGCGCAGCTTCTATATCCTGCCGGGCGAGGCGACCGATGCAGCGCTCGACGCCGAGACCGAAGCGCAGCTCGCGAACGCCTATCGCGAGGCCGGCGTCGACTGGTACATCGACAACGCGCGCCCGGATCCGATGACGCAAGCGGTGCGGCGCTATGTCGAGCGGCACCCGCAGGACTTCGAGGCCCTGCACACGACGCCGGGCCGGGAGTACCGCGTGTACCGCGTGCGGGCCGCGACGTCGCCGGGTTCGGATTCAGGACGCCGATCCGAGCGCCCGGGATCCGCGCCTGCGCCCGCGCCGCAAATGCTCGTCGCGCCACACGCGGCGGAAGCCCAGCGCGCGCAGGCTCGGCGCCGGGACGACGCCGTCGGCCCCTCCGCTCCGCGCGCACCACAGATTCCGCTCGAGGCGCGGCTCGTCGGCGTCGGGCCAGGGGCTCCAGGGCTGGCGCCAGATTTCGGCGAAGCCCGCGCGGCGGAACGCGCGGAGGATCTCGGCGTCCGTGTGCGCGTACTCGTAGAGCGTCGTCTTCCGGCGTACATAGCGCCCGCCGCGCTCGCGCGCGTACGCGATCATGTGCGCGACCGCGCGGCGGCGCAGAGGGTCGTAGTCGCAGTCGAGCAGCAGGTCGCCGTGCGGCCCTTCGAGCAGGTGCGTGTTGTCGGCCCAGAAGCTCTGATAGGCGTAGGGCGTGTGGGCCTCGAACGCGAACAGGCCGCCCGGGGCGAGCGCGCTGCGCACCGAGCGGAACACGCGCTCGACGATCTTCGGGCTCGGCAGGTGGTTCACGACGTCGCCGCAGGCGAGCGCGAGCCTCGCCTGCGGCGGCAGCGCGAGCGACTCGAGCCGGCGTTCGAGCAGCTGCACGCGGTCGGGCCAGCGCGCGCAGCGGCGGCGGGCCAGGCGCAGCATCGGGCGCGACGCGTCGACGCCGATTACAGTGGCTCCGGCGCGCGCGAGCCCTTCGGTCAGCAGACCCGAGCCGCAGCCGAGATCGAGGATCGCCGGGCCGCGCCTCGCCGCCGCGACGAGCGGCCGCAGCGCGCGCAAGAACGCGCGCGGCACCTCGAGCTGCACGTCCTGGTCGTAGACGCGCGCGAAGACGGCGTAGGGATCCCGGCGCATGGGGCGCCGAGTGTAGAGCGCCGCGGCAGCCCCGCCGTCCGCAACCTGGAACGCTGGGCTCAGGCGACGCCCTTCAGCTCGACCACGTTGGCGTCGGGATCGCGCAGGTACAGCGAGGGCCCGATTCCGCGCGCGCCATAGCGCTGCGCGACTTCTCCGGCCTCGACGCCGTGGGCCGCGAGGTGAGCGCGGATCGCATCGGCGTCGAAGACCTCGAGCTCGAGCGCGAAGTGGTCGACGTTGCGCCCCGAGTCGCCGGGTGCGCCGCCGCCGGCCCGGCCGAGCGGTGAGTCGATCGGCACCAGATCGATCAGCGCATTTCCCGCGCGCAGCTGATGCAGTCCGAGCTCGGGGAGGCGCCGCTCCTCGCTGCAGCCGAGCACGCCGGTGTAGAACGCGAGCGAGCGTTCGAGATCGCGCACGCGCAGCACGACGTGATCGAGGCCCCGGATCCGGATCGGATTCATCGCAGGCGCACCTCGAAGCGACCTGTCCCGGCACGGTAGATCAGCCGATGCGGCCCCGCGAAGCGCAGCGAGTAGAAGGCAGGGTCGCCCTCGGCGTCGGCGTGCGCGCGGATCGCTACGGCAGTCTCCGGCAGCGCGCGCGCCGCCGCGAGCAGCGCCGGGCCGTAGCGAAAGACCGCGAAGCGCGAGTCGTAGACCAGATAGACCTGGCTCGGGCCGCCGTCGAAGCGCCAGATCCCCGAGGCCGGCGGGTCGGTCCAGAGCTTCCAGAACGGGGCGCTCGCGCGCAGCGAGCGGTGCGCATAGCGCAGCGGCAGGTCGAGGCCCCAGTCGAGTGCCGCGATTTCGAGCGGAGTGCCGGCCGCGCCCTGTGCTTCGAGCTCTTCGGCGTAGGCCTGGAGTGCCGACGACCATCGGCCCTTGCCTCCGCTCACTGCCAGCGCGTCAAAGGTGCGCTCGATCTGCGCGAGCTGGCCAATTGCGATCGCGAGCGCGACGCACGCCGCGATTGCGCGGGCGCCACGTCGCGGGGGCGACACAGCGCTCCACGGCAGCACGAGCGCGGCCGCCAGCGCGAGCTGCGGCAGTGGATAGGACCCGAGCACGTGGTGGATGCGCACCGCGCGCGGCATCAGGAAGAGTCCGAGCTGCGTGAAGAGCGCGGCGAGCGCGAGAAACGCCAGCGCGGGCGCGCGCGCGTCGCGCTGCGACCGCGCACGCCAGAGCAGGCAGGGCAGGGCAATCGAGAGCGCGACGGGCAGGAGCGGCAACGGCGAGGCGGCGATCTCGCTGATCGCTTCGAAGCTCCCGCCCGCGCGCATCAGCCGTTCGAAATAGCTGCCGTCGAGCGCGGCGAGCAGCACCTGCGCCTTCTCGGACCAATCCTCGGGACGCTGCAGCGCCGCAGCGCTCAGCGTGCGCGTGGCGGCGAGCGCGCCCGGAAGCGCCGCCAGCAGCGGCGCCGCGCCGAGAGCCGCGCCGATGCCGAACGCGGCGCCGAGCCGCTTCGGGCTCTCCACGGCGGTCGCGCAGAGCGCCGCCCCCGTGACGCGGCGCGAGAGCCACGCGGCGGCCGCGAGTGCGCCGAAGAAGACCGCGGCGTCGATCTTGTTGTAGAGCGCGAGGCCCGCAGCGAGGCCGGCCGCGAGCGCGCGCGCGCGCGAAGCGCGTTGCTTTGCAGCGAACGCGAGATCCAGCGCGGCCGCGCGCAGCGCGAAGCCGAGGCAGAAGGATCCCCAGTCGTGGCGCGCGCTGAAGAGCAGACTCGGATCACAGCACGTGAGCAGCGCTGCGGCGCCTGCGAGCGGCAGGCCGCCGAGCGCGTGCGCAAATCGGAGCGTGAAGACGAGCCCCGCGAGCGCGATCGCGAGGGTCGTCGCGCGCAGTGCGACGGCGTCGGCGCCGAAGAGCGCGATGCTCGGCACGAGCAGCCAGCTCTTGAGCGCGCCCATGTAGGGCTGGGTCATGAAGGGCAGCCAGCGGCCGAAGCCGCGAGCGCTGCGCGCGCCGGGGATCTCGAGCGGACTTTCCTCGCCGAACACGAGACGCGCGGCGGGCTCCGCCTGCACGACCTCGTCGTAATAGAGGCCCGGCAGCTCGAGCGTGCGGCCCGCGAGCAGTGCCGCTGCGAGCACTGCGGTGAGGCAGAGCAGCGGGAAGAGCAGCGCGTGTCCGCTTGACCTTTGCAGCACGCGAGCGCACGCTCCGCTCTCCGCATGAGCGAATCCCCTCTGCCCGCGCGCAGTCCCGCGCCCGGCCTGCACGACCGCGCGGTCTGGCCGATCGCGCCGGGCGAGATGCTTCGCGTTCCCAACTGTGCGATCTGCGACGCCGACGGAGCGCGACCTCGTTTCGAGATCGAGGGCATTCCGCAGCGCGTCGTCGTCTGCGCGGGCTGTGGCCTGGGCTCCCTGTACCCGCTGCCGAGCGCCGACGAGATCCGCGCGTTCTATCCAGACGACTACTACGGGGAGCCGGGCGTCAAGTTCCAGACTGCGGTCGAGAATCTGGTGCGCTCGATCGGCGAGCGGCACCTGTCCTTCCTCTCGCAGGGGCTCCCGCGCGGCGCGCGCATCCTCGACGTCGGCTGCGGCCGCGGCGTGATCCTCGGCGCACTGGCGGACCGCGGCTTCGAGGTGCACGGCCAGGAGATCAGCGCACAGGCCGCGCGTGGAGCAGACGCGCGCGCCGAGATCCGGATCGCGAACAGCCTCGCAGAGGCCGGCTATGCGGCGGGCAGCTTCGATCAAGTCGTGATCTGGCACGTGCTCGAGCACCTCCGGGAGCCGCGCGCGGCGCTCGCCGAGGCCCAACGCATCAGCCGCAGCGGGGCCCGGCTGATCGTCGCGGTGCCGAACTTCTCGAGCTTGCAGTCCCAGTGGAGCGGAGCGGCCTGGTTCCACCTGGATCTGCCGCGCCACCTCTACCAGTTCCCGCTCGCCGCGCTGCGGGAGCTGCTCGCGCGCACGGGCTTCGAGGTCGAATCGGAGCACCACTTCTCCCTGCGGCAGAACCCCTTCGGCTGGATCCAGAGCGCGCTGAACCGCGTGCCGTGGCTGCCGCGCAACGGACTGTATCAGCTGCTGCACGAGCGTCCCGTACACGAAGGGCCGCCCTACACGCGCGGGATCCGCATCGCGCTGCGCATGCTGCTCGCGCTCGGCGCGGCGCCCGCGCTCGCGATGACGCTGCTCGAGGCGGGGCTGAAGAGCGGCGCCACGGTTCACCTCGTCGCGACGCGCAAATAGCGCGGAGGAACATGAAGCCTCTCTGGATCGAAGTCGGTCTGAACGAAGCAGTCGAGCGCAGCCAGCACGCGCTGGTTCCGAGCACACCCGAGGAGATCGCGGACGACGCGCTCGAGTGCGCCGCGGCGGGCGCGAGTGTCGTGCACATCCACGCGCGCGACCCCGAGAGCGGCGAGCAGCGTTTCGCCGACACCGAGCTCTACCGCCGCGCGATCCAGCGCGTGCGCCGCGCGGGCTGCGCCGTGCAGCTGGTTCCGACCTATCCGCCCTTCCTGCCGCCCGAGGGCGACCCGCTCGCGTTCCGCTTCGGGCACATACTCGCGCTCTGCGGGGACCCGGAGCTCGGCCAGCGCGTGGCGCCGCTTGACCTCGGATCGCTGAATCTCGTGATGGTCGAAGGCGGACAGCTCGACGCGCGCGCGACCGCGCTCCCGCTCGCGTACAGCGTGTATGCGAATCCGGTGCCGCTGCTCGCGCGCGTGTTGCGCGAGTACGACGCGCGCAGCCTGATTGCGACGCTCGCGATCTTCGAGCCGGGCCACCTGCGCACGGCGTTCGCGCTGCGCGCGCAGGGCCTCGGCCGGCGCACGCTGCTGAAGTTCTTCCTGAGCGCGACCTGGCTGCACGGCCCGCTGCCGGATCCCGAGGGCCTCGCCGACTACCTGCGGCTGTTGCGCGCGCTGGACCCGGCCGGAGAGCTCGAGTGGTTCTGCGCGCCGAGCGGGATCGACGATCCGGCCGCGGTCGAGCGGCTGCTGCGCGCGGCGATCGCGGCCGGCGGCCACGTGCGCGTCGGCATCGGCGATACGCCGCGCGCGGCGCGCGGCCGCAGCAACCGCGCGCTCGTCGAGGAAGTCGTGCGAATCGCGGCCGAGTACGGGCGCATGCCCGCAGGCCCGCGCGAGCTCCTGGCGCACTTCGCATGAGCCTTCGATTCCGCGGCGCGGCGTGTGGGAAGAAGAGTTGCGAGGAATCGACCGCCGATGATCCGGAGCGTCCCATGCGTGCGCGGCCGGGCTGTGCGCTGCGACCAGGCCCGGACGCGGACGCGCGCCGGCTATGCTCGCCGCGATGACCGAGCTCACCTCGGTTGGCGTCTACCGGCGCCGGATCGACGCGTCGCTCGCGCGCGTCTGGGAGAACGTGCGCGACTGGGAGCACCTGCCCTGGCTGCACCGCGAGAGCTTCGCCTCGATCGCGCTCGAGCAGGAAGGCGAGTTCGGCTGGCGGGCGCGGGTAGGGCTGCGCTCCCCCACTGCGCCGGCGATCCGGCTCGAGCTGGTCGCAGACACGGAACGCCGCTACGTCGCGCGCACGCTCGAGGGGCCGGGCGCCGCCACCGAGATCTGGACCCGGCTCGATCCGGTCGACGCGCGGCGCACCGACATCGAGGTGGAGTTTCTCGTGCCGGGCGTCGCAGCGGCTCGGCGAGCCGCGGTGGGCGATGGCTACGCCGCGCTCTACACACGGCTGTGGGATCAGGACGAGTCGATGCTGCAGCGACGCAGCTGGCTGCTCGACGCGCCGCGGGCTGCGGCTGCCGCGCGCGGGCCTGTCGATCTGGGGTCGGCCTCAGAGCTCGAGAACCGCTTGCCGCTGCGGGTCGCGTTTGGCGGCCGCCTCGTCGTCGTCACGCGCGATCGCGGCGAGCTGCTGGCCTACGACGCGCTGTGCCCTCACGCACTGGGGCCGCTCGACGCGGCGGAGATCGCAGACGGGCGCGTGGTGTGCCCCTGGCACGGAAAGGCCTTCGACGTGCGCAGCGGGCGCGGCTGTGGCGCCGGGAATCGGCTGCGGCTCGCGCGCGCGCCGCGCGTGGAGGTCGCCGGCGGACGGGTGCGCCTCGTACCTGCAGTGCCACAACACTGATTCTGTGCGCCGGGAATCCAAATGGCCGAGTGACGCCCGATCACGGGTAACGGCCCCCCACCCCCGGGGGGAATCGATCGGCAGATTTGATCCATATTTGTATAAATAAAATCTTTACATATAATGGAGGAAAGACGAAGGAGATACTTGTCATGGGTCGATCATCCTCTGCTATCGCGATTCCGGTCCCGAGCCCGCGAGCGTACGCTCCGGCGACCGCCGGTGCTCTGCTCGCCGGGCTCTTCGCCGGGGCTGTAGGCGCCTCGGTGTTCGCTCTCTACTTCCTGGCTCTCGATGTGCTGCGCGGAGAGGCGCTGGAGACCCCCGCGCTGGTCGGTGCCGTCGTGCTGCACGGCGCGTCGCCGCTCGTGCGCGCGCCGGTCGATCTCGTCGTCGTCGGTGCGTACTCGCTCGTGCACGCGCTGCTGTTCGTCTCGTTCGCGGCGCTCGCCTCGCTCGGCGTCGCGCGGCTGGGCTCGCTTCCGAAGCTGCCCCTGCTCGCGCTCGGCCTTGCGCTCGGCCTCGAGGCGAGCTTCCTGGTTGCGACCGCCCTGCTCGCTCCCGGCCTCGGCGGGGCGATAGGGCACGGCGTCGTGCTAGTCGGAAACGGCATCGCGGGTCTCGGCATGGCCATCGTGATGCGAAGGGATCTGGCGGTCTGAGGCGCCTCGGGCTGAGCGCGCCGCCGCGCCCGATCTCGGCTGCGAATCGGGCGGGGCGGCGTGCGCTCCTGCGCGTCCCGCCATGCCGCGCGACTCAGCGGACCCCGCGGGCTGGAATTCTGCTTCGATCGCTCATCCGACCGAGTGCTGCGACAACTCCTCGCAAAGGGACCACAGCGCGCGGCGGTCGGGCTGGGATTCCGCCGTAAACGGCAGCAGTCGCGTGCGTCTGGGCGCTCGATCGAAGAAGAAGCGACCGGTGTCCCGCGCGCTCGGGCACGCCGCGAGCCACACCACCGTGTCGGCGCCTTCGGCGGGCGTCCGCAAGATGCGCTTGGCGACGCGATAGAAGCGCGGAAGCGAGCTCTGCACCGCTGGCGTGTCGGCCCAGCCCGGGTGCATCGAGTTCACCACCACCCCGGTGCCGGCGAATTCCTCGGCCCACAGCTCCGCCAGCACCACCTGAGCGCGCTTGGTCTCCGCGTACGCGACGACGCCGTCGTAATCGCGCCGTTCCCAGTTCGGGTCGTCGAGCGACAGGCGCCGCGTGTACATGCCACCGGAGGAGATCCAGATCACGCGCGCGTCCTGCGACGCCTCGAGACGCTGCCGCAGCAGCCGCGTCAACAGGAAGGGCCCCACCACGTGGGTGGCGAGGGTGAGCTCGAGACCGTCGCGCGTCTGCTCGCGCGCGTCCGGCAGCACACCCGCGTTGTGCACCAGCACGTCGACGGGCGCTTCCGCGAGGCGCGCGCCTACCACTCGCACCTGGGCGAGATCGGACACGTCGAGCGGCACGCAAGAGACGCGCCGGTTGCCGGTCTCAGCGCGGATCGCTTCGGCCGCTGCTTCCCCGCGCCCGAGATTGCGACACAGCAACACGAGCTCCGCGCCGAGGTCGGCGAGCGCCAGCGAGGTCTCGTAGCCGATGCCGGAGTTGGCCCCGGTGACGAGACAGCGGCGACCCGAGAGATCGACGTCGAGATCGTCCGGCCGGAAGCGCAGCGAATGGATCCGGAAGCCGGTGCGGTCGAAAGACGAGACGATCCACGGATCGACGAGGTGGCCGAGCGCGTGGCCGAGCCAGACCTGCGCGCGCGACGCCGACGGCAGCTCGTCGACGGCCGGCGCGTCCGGCGCGAGCGCCGCGAGCAGGTCGGCGACCGCCGGATGATCGCCGGCCTCGCGACTCACGTGCCGGAACGCGAGCGCGCCGTCCGGCCGGATCACGAACACGCCCCCGAGCTGCCAGGCATCCCCCTGCACCGCCCCCTGTCGCGCACCGGAGCGGAACGCGCGCAGCGCGTTGCCCGGGAGCCGTGGGGAGAGCAGCTCGACGCGCCCGCGCCGCAGACCCGCGGCGCGATACGCGCGCAGCTCTGGATCGACGAGCAGCGGGCCCTCGAGCGAATAGTCCTCGCGGAAGGCCTTCGCGAAATTCGCCGCGCCGTTGCCCACGATCACGAGCGCGGCACCGCGGGCGCGGATCTCTGCTTGCGCGTCGCGCAACTGCGCGACCTGCTCGCGGCAGAGCAGTCAGCCGAAATGGCGGATGAAGACGAGCACGACGGGCCGTTCCCGCCAAAGCTCAGCGAGACGCCGGGGCGCTCCGTTGGAGTCTTCGAGTTCGATGCCTGCGAGCTTCGTCGACGTGCGCACGCAGCAACCTCCTCAGCCCTGGCTCGTGGCCGGACACGAAGCGGGAAGTACGCCTTCCAACACAGCCATGGGCAAATCGAGTTCGCCTATCCAGGACAGAATTGCACATTAACTCACTATTGTAAATATTTTTTCTAAACAACAAATCAACTCCAAGAACGCACCTGGACCCACAACTCTCGTGAGGCGCGCGAGCGATCTCCAGCCCTCCGTTCCAGCCCGCGGCCGGCGGGAATTGTGTTTAGGTAAAATTTGTACAAATCTGCCCACGGGGGTACATTTCTCCAAGTGTCCAAGTCTGAGCGATCCACGGTCGAATTGACGTACCCGCTGCGCTCGGCCGCGCGCCTCACGGGCCTCTCGCCGGAGGTACTGCGCGCCTGGGAGCGGCGCTACGGCGCCGTCGTTCCGCAGCGGACGGCCGGTGGGACCCGGCGCTACCGCGCGTCGGATCTCGAACGCCTCCGCCTGCTGAACGCGGCGGTGGGCGCAGGGCACCGCATCGGACAGCTCGTCCGCCTCAGCAACCCCGAACTCGAGCAGCTCGCCGGCGAGCCGGCAGCGGCTCCGCGCGATCGCCTCGCAGACATCCTCGACGCTCTCGACGCCCTCGAGGGCGCAGAAGCGCAGCGGCTGCTGGGGCTCCACCTCTCCGCGCTCGGCGCCGTGCGCTTCGCCCGGGAGATCTCGCTGCCGCTCGGGCGCGAGATCGGAGAGCGCTGGGCCGCCCGGCGCATCGGAATCGCCTCCGAGCACCTCGCAACGGCGATCCTGCGTTCGATGCTCGGCTCCGCCCTCCAGCCGAACTCCGCCTCGCTGCGCGGCGCGCGCGTCATCTTCGCCACGATCGCGGGAGAGCGACACGAGCTAGGCCTGCTGATGGCGGCTCTGACCGCGATGGGCGCGGGGTCGAACCCGATCTATCTCGGCCCCGAGGTCCCGGTCGAGGACCTGCTGCGAGCGGTCGAGCGCAGCGGAGCCGCCGCGCTCGCCGTGAGCGTCGTCACGGCGCCCCCTGCCGAGGTGACGCGATCCCTGGCCGCGCTGCGCGGGGGCCTGCCCGCGGCGGTCCACCTCTGGGTCGGTGGCTCCGGCTCGAACGAGATCGCGATGCCGCCCGCAGTCGAGCGCATCGAGACCCTCGAGCAGCTCGAGCAGCGGATCGCGCTGCTCGCTTTCGAGCAGCGGAAGCGCTGAGGAGCCCATGCAGATCAAGGGCCCCTGGTCCCAATCGCAGGTCGATCGCTTCCTCGCGCAGACGCGCATCCCGCTGCGCCTCTCGGTGAATGGCGCGAGCGGCCATCCGGTACTCGTCTCGCTCTGGTTCCTGCACCGGGACGGCAATCTCTGGTGTGCGACGCAGCGCGACGCGCGCGTCGCAGCGCTGCTCGCACGCGATCCGCGCTGTGCCTTCGAGGTCGCGCCGGACGCGCTGCCCTATCACGGCGTGCGCGGACAGGCGCTGGCTACCCTGCACGACGAGCGCGGCGGGGAGATGCTCGCAGACCTGATCGATCGCTACCTCGGCGATCGCTCGTCGGGCCTGGCGCGTTGGCTGCTCGGCCGGGCCGATCGCGAGACGGCGATCTCGCTCGCACCGCGGACTTTCGTCAGCTGGGACTACCGCGAGCGCATGGGCCCGGGCTGAAAGAAATCACACGAGAATCGGACGCAGATGCCCACGAACCCGACTGCAAGGCGGATCCTGCTCACCGGTGCCTCCGGCTACGTCGGAGGGCGCCTGCTCCCGCGCCTCGAGCGGCGCGGCTTCTCGGTGCGCTGTCTCGCGCGCCGGCCCGAGTTCCTCGCGGGCCGGCGCGGCGCGGGCACGCAGGTCGTCCCGGGTGATGCGCTGCGCCCCGAGACGCTGACCGCGGCGCTCGAGGGCGTGGAGACCGCGTACTACCTGATCCACTCGATGGGAAACCCGGGCGCCGCGGAATTCGAGGCGCAGGATCGCGAGGCCGCCCTGAACTTCGGCCGCGCGGCGCGCGCCGCCGGGCTGCGCCGCATCGTGTACCTCGGAGGTCTCGGAGACGAGGGCGCCGAGCTCTCGGCCCACCTGCGCAGCCGGCACGAGGTCGGTCGCGCGCTGCGGGCCGCAGGCGTCCCGGTGATCGAGTTCCGGGCCTCGATCGTGATCGGGTCGGGAAGCCTCTCCTTCGAGATGATCCGCTCCCTGGTCGATCGGCTTCCCGTGATGGTGACGCCGCGCTGGGTGTCCGTCGTCGCTCAGCCCATCGCGATCGACGATCTGCTCGCCTATCTCGAAGCTGCCCTCGATCTCGGCGGCGACGAGAGCCGCGTCTACGAGCTCGGCGGAGCGGAGCGGGTCTCGTACGGGGAGCTGATGCGTGAGTACGCGCGACAGCGCGGGCTGCGCCGTTGGATGATCCCGGTGCCGGTGCTGACGCCGCGGCTCAGCAGCCTCTGGCTCGGGCTCGTGACCCCGCTCTACGCACGCGTCGGACGCAAGCTGGTCGAGAGCATCTGCCACGAGACGGTCGTGCGCGACCCGCGCGCGCTCCGGGAGTTTGCGGTCGCGCCGATGGGCACGCGGGAGGCGATCCGCCGGGCACTCGCGAGCGAAGACTGCGAGCTCGCGCAGACTCGCTGGTCGGACGCAATCTCCGCCGCGGGCAGCGATCCCGAGCGGCTCGGCGGCGGCAGCCGCGTCCACCGCGGCCGCATCCTCGGCGACTCGCGCCTTTGCGAGTTGGAGGTCCCGCCGGCGCAGGCCTTCGCACCGATCCGACGGATCGGAGGCAAGACCGGCTGGTATGCCTTCGATGGGTTGTGGGGGGCACGCGGATTCCTGGATCTGCTCGCGGGCGGTGTCGGCGTCCGGCGCGGCCGACCCGACCCGGAGCAGCTGCACGTCGGCGACACCGTGGACTGGTGGCGCGTGGACGCATACGAGCCCGATCACCTGCTGCGGCTGCGTGCCGAGATGAAGCTGCCCGGTCGCGCCTGGCTCGAGTTCGAGGTGCAGCCGAGCGAACGCGGCTCGGTCGTCCGCCAGACCGCGAGCTTCGATCCCTCGGGCCTGCTCGGGCTGCTCTATTGGTACGCGATCTATCCGCTCCACGCGGCGGTATTCCGCGGAATGCTGGCCGGAATCGCGCGCGCGGCGCGTTCGGGAACCGCGACGCTGCTGCTAGCGCTGCTAGGTGCCGCCGGGGCCTCGGCGGAGTCGCCGGAGCTCCAGCGCGCCGACGCGCTCTGGGAGCGCCGGGCCGAGGAACACCTGAACGGCCAGGCCCGCCCGGATCGCATCGGCGCAGCCATCTCGGCCTACGAGGATGCGCTCCGCGCCGATCCGGATAGCCTCGAGGCACACTGGAAGTTGGTCCGCGCGCTCTGGTTCTCGGGCGATCTCGGGACCAGCGACGTCGCCGTCGAGCGCGCCAGCTACGAAGGGGCGCTGATCGTCTCCGAGCGCGCTCTTGCAGTCCTGGCCCAGCGTGTCGGCGGCGCCGACGCGCTCGCGCGCTCGCAGCCCGAGGAGCTGCGAATGCGGCTGCCCGACGCGGACCACAGCGACGTCGCTGAGCTCTACTTCTGGCACGCGGTCAACCTCGGCGCGTGGAGCCAGATCGCCGGGCTGCTGCAGGCCGTTCGCAGCGGTGTCGCGAACCGCCTGCACGAGGCGACGCTGCGCTCGATTGCTCTCGATGCCGATGTCGAACAGGGCGGCGCGATCCGCCTGCTCTCGCGCCTCCACTCCCAGCTGCCGCGGGTGCCTCTGCTCTCGGGCTGGGTCGATCACGACAGCGCGGTGCCTCTCGCCGAGCGCGCGGTCGCCAAACATCCGCAGCATCCCGGGAATCCCTATCTGCTCGGACTCGCGATCCTCGATCACGCGCCGGAGCGGCGAGCCGAAGCGCTGCGCCTGCTCGAAGGAACGGCTTCGCTCGAGCCAAGGAGCGATCACATCCTCGAGGACCTCGCGATCCGGATCGACGCGCGCAAGCGAATCCAGGCGGAGCAGCGCTCGAACTGATGCGTCCCCGCCAGGCTCCATCCGTCCAGCGGCCCCGCTCGCGTAGCCGGTGAAAACGGCCGCCCGGAAGCGGAGCGAACGGCATCCAAGCTAGCGGCGGTAGGGTCGGCCCTCTGCGTAGAGCGCCGCGCGCGTTTGGATCGCGAGCGCCAGCTCGTAGCGCTCCTCGCGTCGTGCGAGTGCGGCGGCCTCGGCCGCGACGGAGATCGCATCCGAATAGCGCCCGCTGGCCGCGAGCGCTGCCGCGAGCGTGTCGAGCACGTTCGCGTCGCGCCGCGCGGAGAGCGCCGCGGCGCGCTCGGCGAGCGCGAGTGCCTCGCCGCCGAGCTGCAGCGAGGGCTCCGGGGCGGTGGCGAGCAGCCAGGCGAGGCGGTTCGCGACCCGCTGCAGGTCCGCGCGCAGCGCGAGTGCGCGCCGGTATTCGGCGACGGCCTCGGCCCGACGCCCCTGCGTCTCGAGCGCGAGACCGAGGTGCGCGTGCGCGATCGGATTCGCAACAGTCACCGCGAGGGTGTGGCGGAACAGCGTCTCGCTGTCGCGCCAGAAGCGGAGCTGGGCCACGCTGCCCGCGGAGAGCGCAGTCAGCAGCGCGACCGCGAGCGCGGCGCTGCCGCGACATCCGATGCCCACGCGCGCGAGCAGCGCGGGAGCGTCGTACGCGAACACCAGCGCGGGCCCGATCAGCGGCAGGTAGAGGTAGCGGTCGGCGCGCGCCTGCGACCCGACCTGCACCAGTCCGCTGCAGGGAAGCAGCAGGATCAGGAA
>CAYTJA010000060.1:0-25817 GCA_964437835.1 uncultured Spirochaetales bacterium | reverse complement strand
CGCGATCGCGCGGTACGCGGGCCGGTCCGCGAAGGGATTGAAGGTCTCCCAGCTGAGCAGCAGGCCCGCCGGGCGGCCCGCGACCTGCGGCACCAGGCGCGCGCCCTGTGCGTTCGCGCGTTCGGTCTGCTCGAGGATCTGCTCCCAGTGATGCGGTTGGGTCTGGATCTGCGCCAGCGAGAAGGTGATCGCGCGGCCGGTTTCGAGGCTGAGCCTCCGGTACAGCTCGACTTCGCGCGGCGGCGCCTCGGGGTTCTCCCCCATCGCGCCGGCCGGCACGATTTCGACGATTCCGCTGCCGGCCTGGTTCAGCGCGCGGATCAGCGCGAGCAGCTCCTCTTCGTTCGCGAAGGTGCCCGGCACCGGCTCGCCGTGTATCGAGGTGTGCAGCGGCAGTCGATTGGAAGAGAAGGCCAGTGCGCCAGCAGCGACGCCCTCGCGGACGATCGCGGCCATCGCGCGCAGGTCGTCGGCGCTGGCCGGCTGGTTCTGCGCGCCGCGCTCTCCCATCACGTAGGCGCGCACCGCTCCGTGCGGGACCTGCGCCGCGACCGAGACCGCGCGCGGAAGCTGCTCCAGCGCATCGAGATATTCGGGGAAGGACTCCCAGCTCCAGCGGATGCCCTCGGAGAGCGCGCTGCCGGGGATGTCCTCGACCCCTTCCATGAGCTCGATCAACCACTGGTGGCGATCCGGGCGCGCGGGCGCAAAGCCGACACCGCAGTTGCCCATCACGACGGTCGTGACGCCGTGCCACGAGGAAGGGCCGAGCACGGGATCCCAGGTCGCCTGGCCGTCGTAGTGGGTGTGGACGTCGACGAAGCCCGGGGTCACCAGCGCGCCCGCGGCGTCGAGGCAGGCCCGCGCGCGCTTCGGATCCACGGAACCCGCCGGCTCGATGCTGCGGATGCGCCCGCCCTCGGCGACGACGTCCGCGGGCCGCGGCGGCGCCCCCGTGCCATCGACCAGCGTTCCGTTGCGGATCAACAGCTCCATGGCGCTCTCCGCAGCGCATCCCCGCGCGCTTCCGCGAGCGTATCATGGCGACGGGTCTCGCCCTGCGCAGTGAGCCTCGAGCGAACGCAGATCATCGCAAGCGGTCTTGCCGCGCGCAGTGAGCCGCAGGCGAATGCAGATCACCGAGATAGAGGAGGAATCCCCCGTGCAGGACCACCGCTACTCCTTCGAGGTCGAGGGCACGCCGCAGGAGATCTGGCCGATGTTCTGGCACCGCCGCAACGTCGAGCACGGCGACACGAAGATCGAGATCCTGCACCGGGGCGACGAGCTCGGAAACGGGCTGGTGCGCCGTTGCTGGTTCCGGGTGCCGAAGTACCTGCTCTCGGGCGGAGTAGGCCGCTCGTGGGAGTGGCTCACCGAGGTCAAACCCTGTGAGTCGTGGCGCTACGACGCGGTCGGCAAGCCGCTCTACTCGGAGGCCTCCGGCTGGACGCGCCTGGAGGACCTCGGCAACGGCCGCACGCGCGTGCACTTCCGCGAGACCTATCACGTCTTCAACCCGATTCTGCGCTTCCTGCTCGAGAAGACCGTGCACCGCTTCATCTCGAAGGACAACGACCGCCTGATCCAGCACGCGATCGAAGACCACATCCGGCGCGTGCGTTCGAAGCACGGGCAACCTGCGCCCGCGACGCCACAGCGGGCCAGCGAGCGCGCGGGCGCGACTGCGAGCTGAATCCGCCCGCCTCGATCGGCGCCTCAGCCCCCGCCGCTCGCCGCGGCGAGCTCGACCGGGATCCCGTTCAGCACCGAGGTGCCCGAGAGGGGGTCGAGGGCGTGTTCATCTGCGAGCAGGTTGCTGTTCACGCCGGGATTCGCTGCGGCGACCGCGAGGCGCGCTCCCGCGGCATCGTGTCCCCAGCCGTGCGGCAGGCTCACGACGCCCGGCGCGATCCCCTCGCTGAGCTCGACCGTCGCGACGAGCTCGCCCGCGCGCGAGCGCAGGCGCGCCGCGGTGCCGTCGCGGAGGCCGCGCTTTGCGGCGTCCTCCGGATGCACGAGCAGCGTGCAGCGCGGGTGCCCCTTCGCGAGCACCGGCAGGTTGTGCATCCACGAATTGTTCGAGCGCAGCTGCCGGCGGCCGATCAGCACCAGCTCCGGCTGCGGCTCGCCTAGCTGCGATTCGAGACGCTCGAGATCCGCGAGCAACAGCTCCGGCGCGAGCTCGAGCTTCCCGCTCGGCGTGCGCAGGACTTCGGGCAGGCGCGGCTCGAGCGGCCCGAGATCGACGCCGTGCGGCGCGGCCTCGAGCGCCGCGAGCGTGAGGCCCTCGCGCGCGCCGAAGCCGTCGCCGAAGGGCCCCGTGCGCAGCGCGAGGTCGATCAGGCGCTCCGGCCCGCGGCGCGGGGCCAGCGCCGCGAGGATCTCCTCGGGCGCGCGCCCGTGAATCGGCGAGCCCAGCGCGCCCACCGCTCCCTGCACGCGCAGCCGCGCCGCGAGCTCGTCGAGGGCCGCGATGTCGGCCTTCGGGCCCTGCTTCAGCAGGATCCCGGTCAAGCGCAGCAGGATCTGCCACTCGGGCAGCGCTTCCGGCGGCATTTCGAAGACCGGCGGCGAATAGCGCGCGGCGTTGCGATAGCCGAACTGCGGGAACACGACGTCGAAATGGCTCTGCTCGAGCGGCGAGGGGCCGGGCAGGATCACCTGCGCGTGCCGCGTCGTCTCGTTCAGGTAGGGATCCACGCTGACCATGAACTCGAGCCCGGCGAACGCGCGCTCGAGCCTCGCGCTGTTCGGCGCGCTGCGCGCCGGATTGCCCGCGATCGTCAGCAGCGCGCGGACCTGCCCCGGTCCCGGCGTCTCGATCTCCTCGGCCAGCACGGCCGCGGGAAACTCGCCCAACACCTCGGGCGCAGCGCTCACGCGGCTGCGGTGCCGGTGCAGCTTCACGCCGCTGCCGCGGCCGGGACGGCCCTGGGTGTTCGCGGCGAAGGCCGCCGCCTTCGGAAACAGCACGCCGCCCTCGCGATCGAGGTTTCCGGTCAGCGTATTCAGCACCTCGATCAGCCAGCTCGCCGTGGTGCCGAACGCGGTCGTCGTGGTGCCGATGCGGCCGTAGACCGCCGCGCGCGGCGCCTGCGAGAGCTCGCGCGCGAGCCGCTGGATCTCGGCAACCGGGACGCCACAGCGAGGCGCCACGCGCTCCGGCTCGAAGGGCGCGAGCGCGGCGGCGAGCGGCTCGAGCCCCTCGCACCACTCCGCGAGGCGACCGAGGCGCACGCGGCCCTCGCTGAAGAGCAGCCTCGCGATCGCGGCGAGCAGGAACGCATCGCTGCCGGGCCGGATCGGCAGGTGCCGGTCTGCGACCGCGGCGGTCTCGCTGCGGCGCGGGTCGACGACCACCAGCTTTCCGCCGCGCTCGCGCAGCCTGCGCGCGCGGCCGCGGAAGTCCGGCACCGTGAACAGGCTGCCGTTCGAAACCAGCGGGTTTGCGCCGAGCACGAGCAGGTAGTCGCAGCGGTCGATGTCCGGCACCGGCACGCTGGTCGAGCTGCCGAAGAGCAGCGCGCAGGCGACCTGCTTGGGAAACTGGTCGAGGGTGCTCGCGCTGAAGCGGTTGCGGGTGCGGAACGCGGTCTGCAGCGCATTCGCGTAGAGCATCGCCGCGGTGTTGTGCACCGTCGGATTGCCGAGGTAGATCGCGAGCGCGTCGGGGCCCTGCGCGTCGAGGATCGGCCGCAGGCCACTCTCGACGGCGTCGAAGGCCTCGTCCCAGCTCGCCGGTTGGTGCTGGCCGTTGCGCCGGATCTGCGGCGCGCGCAGGCGGTCCGGGTCGGCGTCGAGGTCGCGCAGCGCGACGGCCTTCGGGCAGATGAAGCCCGCGCTGAACACGTCGTGCGCGTCTCCGCGGATCGCGGCGACCTCGCGCCCGCGCAGCTCGAGCTCGAGCCCGCAGGTCGCCTCGCAGAAGGGGCAGATCCGGTAGCGCTTATCGCTCGATTCGTGACGCATCGATCCTCCGCTGGCGGAAGTGCGCAGTATAGGCGGCTGCGCTGTTCAGCTTCCGGTGAGCCGGGTCACCGACACGAAATCGGCGCCGTCCTAGATTTCCGCCGTGCAGCACTGCGGAGGGTGAGGACGGGTCCCGCGAGCGCTCGCCGACGAGGCTTCCATGCGCGAGTCCAGCCCGCTTCGATTCCCGCAATTCCTCCTCGATTCCACGCGCAGCGGCGCTTCCGTCGCTCTCTTGGCCGCGGCCGGCCTGCTCGGCCTCGTGCTTCCCAGCTGCGGCCCCGACGCTTCGAAGCAGCGCCGCCCCGCCCCGCCGCCGGTCGAGACGCCTGCTGCGCTGCCCGCCGCGCGCTCGCTGCAGCCGCTCTACCAGCTGCTCCCGCGCGCCGAGTACGCGCGCCTCGCGCCGCCGGTCGCAGGAGTGCCGCTGCCGATCGCGGACCCGGATTTTGCCGCGGCGGCGGTCGAAGTCTCGGCCGCGGATAAGCTCGACGAGCTCGGCCGTCAGCTCGCCGACGAACGCGGCCTCGGCGCCTCGATCGACCTGCTGCCCCGCGCCGAGGACCGCGAGCGCGCCCAGCAGATTCCGTTTCGCGGCAACCCGAGCGATCTCGCGCGGGTCCAGATCGGCGCCGAGACCCGCGTCTTCGTGCCGCTCGGCGGCGATCTGATGACGCCCGGAAACGAGGTGGCGGCGGTGCGTCTCGGCGACGGCGCACCGGAGCTGCTCGGGCGGATCCGCGTCGGCCTGCGGCCGCAGCAGCTCGCGGTCGATCCGGCCGGACTCGTCTACGTCTGCAACCAGTACTCGAACTATGTCTCCGTGATCGACGCCGCGCGCGCGTCGCTGCTCGTCGAAGCGGGTGAGGCCGCCCGGGTCGCGACCGATTTCCACTGCAGCGATCTCGCGCTCGTCGTCCCGGCGGCAGCCCCGGGGAGTGCGGAGCGCCGCGACCTCTACGTCGCGAATCGCTGGCGCCGCAGCGTGTTGCACTACCGCATCGAGCTGCGCCGCGATGCACAGGGCTCGATCACCGGCATCCGGCAGGATCCCCCGGACGGTTCGCCGGCTGGCGAGATCCGCGGCGTCGGCGCGAGTCCGACGCGGCTCGTCGCCGATCCGGAGGGAAACGCGCTCTACGTGCTCTCGTGGCGCGGTGGAGACGTCGTGCGGATCGATCTCGCGTCGCAGCAGGTCAGCGCGCGTTTCGCCGCCGGGGCGCCGGCGATCGACCTCGCGCGCATCGGCGGGCGCGTCTTCGTGCCGACGTTGATGCCGGACCGGGGGCTCTTCGCGAGTGGCGAGATCGCGCTCCCGGCGGAGGTCCTCGCGGCGCCCTTCGAGGTCACGGGACTGGATGGCCAGCGGCACGTCGCACATCCGGGCGCGATCACCGATGCGACCTCCAGCTACAACTTCGAAGACGTCCGCAACGGCCTGTTCCAGCTCTCGGCGAGCCTCGCGGATCCAGCACCCCTCTTTTTCACGGACGACGTTTCCTCCGAGCCGGCCTACGGCGCCGCGCAGAAGCTGCTGAGCGGGGCGCTGCCACAGGCCCTGATCCGGAATTCGGCCGGCGACCGGCTGTATCTCGCGCTCGGAGGCTCTGACCGCGTGCAGGAGCTACGCGTCGACGCGTCCGCGCCGGGCGCCGCACTGGTGCCGTCTCGCAACTTCGAGACCCGCGAGCGCCCCTTCGCGCTCGCGCTCGACGAGGCGCGCGGCGAGCTGCTCGTGATCGGCTGGGGCAGCGAGCGGCTCGAGATCTTCGCGCTCGCGGACGCGACGCGGCGCGCCGAGGTCGATCTCGGCTATGCCGCTCCGGCCTATCCGGCCACTGCGATCGAGCGAGGCGAGCGCCACTTCTACGACGCCTCCTGGTCGAACAACGGCCGCAAGAGCTGCGCGCACTGCCACTTCGACGAGCTGGTCGACGACGGCCTGCCCTTCTCGAACGGCGCGACCGCGCCGACCGCGCTGCACCGGATCAAGCCGAACCACGACCTGCTCACGACCGACGCGTATTTCTGGAATGGCTCCTTCGCGAACGGCAGCTACCGAAGCCTCGCCTTCGCCGCGCAGACGCGCGTCAACTGCGAGATCGTGCTCTTCGGGATGGTCGAGGGGCCCGGGTCCGATCCGGCCGCGCGCTTCGGAGATCCGAATAACCGCTTCACGGATGGACGCGACGCAGACTGCCGCCCGCTCGGCACTGCGCCGGGGGCGCTGCCGGCGAATTTCGACGTCGCGCCAGCGGGCGGAGCCGCGATCGCGGCCGTGATTGCCGCGCAGAAGCAAGTCGCCGAGGAGCAGATCCAAAGCGCGACCGGCCTCTCCGCGGACGCACTCGCGCGAGAGATCGACCTGTATTCCGCGGCCGAGCTGCGACTGCCGCCGAACCCCGACAGCCAGGGCCTGGCAGCCGACACGCTCGCTGCGGCGGATCGCGTCGAGCTCGAGCGCGGGCGCGCCCTCTTCGAAACTGCCGGCTGTGCCGGCTGCCACCTCCCGAGCGACCCGCGGCATCCCTTTGCGAATGGGCAGGACCGCGGCCGGGGTGCGAACTGGGCCGCGCGCTTCGCATTGCGTTATGCGGACGACCCGCGCGTACTCACGGCCCTGCCCGGCGGCCTGCCCGCGAGCTTCACAGACGCGATTCGCAGCCGCTTTGCGTCACCCGAGATCAACGTCCAGCTGGATCCGATCGACTTCTTCACACCCTTCTGCTTCGATCGCACCAGTTGCCTCGCCTTCGACGACCCGCTGCTCGCCCCGGACGAGCCGGAGGAGTCGCGTCGCCTGGAACTGCTGCTGCGTTTCAACCTCGCGGATCCATTGCGGGGCTTCGTGCCAGGCAATCTGCGCGGCAATCCGAGCGCGAACGTGCCCTCGCTGCGAGGCGTGTGGACGCAGACGCGGCTGCTCCATCACGGGCTCGCGACCTCGCTTCGAGAGGCGATCCTCGCGCCGGGCCACCCGGGCCTCGAACCCGGAGAACGCGGCCATGCGGTCGACGCCGACGGCCGGTTCGATCGCCACGGCTTCACGAGTGCACTCGGCGTCCAGGATCTGGCAGCGCTGGAGCGCTACGTGCGGAGCCTCGAGTAGGGCTGCGGTGTCACTCTGCGAACTGCGATCGCTTCCACCGCGCACGCGCTTCTAGCTTCCTCTGCGGTGATGCTCTTCGCTGCTTCGTCCGTAGAGCGCGCGCGCCCTGGCCCAGGCCTTCTTGCCGATCTGCGACCCGGCGATCCGCGAAGGATAGTCGTCGAAGTACGGGTGAATCCCGCCGAAGCGACGGGAGATCCCCGCCTGATCCGCTGCGTCGTAGTAGGTCGCCCACTGGAGTTTGAGCGTCCGGGCGGGGCCTGGCTCGATGCTCAGGAACTCGTCCTGCGGTGCTACGAGGGTCGCGATCCCACCGGGGAAGAACCGCGAGCCGGTGATCGCCGTGAGCACCTCCGCGGCCGAACGGCTGAACGCGCTGTGCCCCGAGGTGTACCCGGGGAAGGGTGGCGTCACGAAGTTCCGGGGCATGTAGGGCATCCACTCGACCCCGCGCCGGAAGCCCACACCGTTCGGAATCACGCTGGGACGGGAGGGATCATCGAGCCACGCACGGATGGCGATCTCCCCCTCGTGACCGGCGAGGTGGGCGTGTCGTCCACCCGCACGCGTCGTTTCGGACGTGATGAGCTCGATCAGGTCCGGCACCAGGGGCAGACCGTCCGAATGGTACGAAGGCGCCGAGGAATCGGACGACTGACCCATACGAGCCATGTGACGGATGAGCGTGATCGGCCGCGATGAGTCGTAGTACTGCTTGTTGCTCCAGGCCCAGATCGCCGCATCGTGCACGGCGCCGTTCAGCGCCAGGTAGACCTTGACGTCCCACTCGAGGTCGCCGACCACCCTGCCCCTGCCGCCGATCCTCTTGTGCTTTCGCATGCGGGGGTGATCGGCCACCTTGTTGGCGATCACGTTCCAGTGTCCCGGCGGGGTCTCCGAGCGCGGACCGTCGGCCCAGTATTCCGTGACGACCCGCTGGAAGTCCGCGCGGTCGACCAGGTTGGGAGGATAGGGTCGCCTCGTGACCGGGTTCCTCCGGCGACCCTGGCCCTCGTCCGTGCCCAGAGGGTTGTTGAGCATCGCCGAGGGTGAGATGTCGACGAGGACGTTCGCGGAAGTGTCGATCTGGCTGCTCAGCCGGATCAGCTCGAGCATCGCGTTCTTCACGACGCCTTCACCGATGCCACCCAGCCGAGGCTGAGGCCCGGGGTCGAGGTAGAGCCCGGTGCCGGGGCCGACGTCGGCCAGCGCGAGCGCGAACGGCAGCACATCTCCCCAGCCGACCCCGACGAAGCTCTGGACGGCCTGGCCGAGGGCGATCCCGTTCTGGGTCACGAAGTAGTCGAACGCGAGCGGTTGCCAGCGATTCGGATCGATCAGATATCCGGCGTCCGGGAGCGCGAAGATCAGCTCCGGGTTCACCGAGGCATAACCCGTGCCATCCGGGTAGCACAGGCCTGCTCCCTCGTTCGAGCCGTCCTGCTGACCATGGGCGATCACAGCGGCGGCGATGCGGTTCCCGAGAGCGGCTGGCGAGGGCCCGTCCGTCGAAGTGAAACTCCGATCGAAGCCCAGCCCTTCCATCTGGGCGTCGAGCGAAGCCTGGGAGATCGGGGCATTCGGGTGGCAGGGCTTTCCGTCCCCGTCGAAGTAGCCCACGGGAAAGCGGTACTGCAACAGGCGGTAGGCGGCGAAGCTGATCGCTTCCGCGCGCGCCGCCCGCAGGTCGCGGGAGCGATGCTTCTCCGTCACGAGGTAGCCCACCGCGCGAGGCGAGTACGCGGCCCAGGCGTCCCACATGGCGACCGAAAGGTGAAACAGGTTGCGCGCGTGGACCGGCGGCTTCGGGATGTCGATTCGAATCGCGCCGAGGAGTTGCTCGTTCCACACGCGCGCGACGCTCGGCTTGCGGCCGGGACCGCCGTGTTTCGGACGAGCGAGGACGGCAGGAGTCATGACGAGGAAAGAACCGGCAACTCCGAGAATCGCGACGCACCACCTGCAACGGCTCCGGTTGGTCATTCCTTCCTCCACCTGCGTCTCAGATACTGTACGTTCGCGCAGCGGAAGTGGTTGGAAGACCGAAAGTGCGATCCAGGGGGTCGAGGACGGCCTTTCTGCCCGAGCGGAAATCCAGCGCCGTCTCGCGATCCAGGACCGCAGGCCTCGACCTCGGTGGGCGCAAGACCCCTTGCGGATTGGCTTCGTTCGCCGCCGGCTCACTGCGCGGGGCAAGGCCCCTTGCGAAACGCGCTCACGCCGGCTTCAGCCGCGCGCGAGCGCCTTCAGCACCGAAAGCGACGGCGCGAAGAAGTGCGCGCCGGAGACCGCGCGGCTGTATTCCATCAGCCGGTCGTGGAGACCGTCGCCCGAAGTGCCGAGCATGCGCGCGAGCATCTTCTGCGGAATCGCGAGGTCCCTCGTGTAGGCGATGAAGAAGAGGCCCGCTTCGCCGGCGCGCGCATACGGGAAGCTGTGGCGCAGGATCTCGAGCTCCTCGCCGTTCTCTTCGATCACGGTACGCGCGGCGGCTCGCTGCGGACCGCCGAGCGCTGCGACCGGCATCCAGCCCGGGATCAGCGCACGCCTCCGGCGGCTTCTGCATGGGTGGCCGCGAGGTCCGCCTCCAGCGTCCGCGCGGCGCGTACGCTGCCAGCCGCGCATAGCACCGGCACCACGAGGATCGCGACCAGCGCCCAGCGCACGGCTTCGTCCCCGTAGCTCGCGGCGAAGTAGAGGTTGAGCTCGGCGACGGCGAGCGGGCCGAGCGCGCTGCCGAGCGCCGCGCCCGAGAGCGACAGGACCGCGGCCGCAGTCGCGCGCATGCGCAGCGGCGCGAGGTCCTGGACCGTCGAGAGGTAGGGGGCGCTGTAGGCTGCACCGATCACCGAGCCGACGGCGCTGAAGAGAAACGACACCGGCAGCGCCGGCAGTCCGAGCGGCAGCGCGAGCGTGTGATCCGCAGGCCAGACCAGGAACGCGTACAGGAACGGAATGCAGGCGAGCTGCGACAGCGCGGGGACCCACATGCGCGCACGCGGATCGCGCTCGCTCCAGCGGTCCGAGAGCCAGCCGCCGAGAAAGATCCCGAGCGCGCCGGGCAGCGGCGTGATCAGGAAATACCAGGTGCCGGCGGCTGCCGGGCCCAGCTCGTAGACGCGGCGCAGAAAGCTCGGCTCCCACGAGTTCTTTCCGATCGAGAAGAACAGCGCGCAGGCGTGCGCGAGGATCATCCAGCGAAACGTCGGCAGCGAGAAGAGATAGCGGCAGTCCTCGAGCCAACTCGATGCGCCAGCCGCCGCGATCGCGCTACCCCGGCTCGCGCGTCGCTCGGGCTCGCGCACCGTCCACCGGAACAGGACCGCGAGCCCGATCCCGGGCAGACCCGCGAGCACGAAGGCCGTGCGCCAGCCCCAGGCCTCGCTGACCCAGCCGCCGCCCGCCATCCCGAGTGCGAGCCCCGCGACCGCGCCGATCGAGATCACCGAGAGCCCGCGCGCGCGCCGCTCGGGCGGCACGCTGTCGGAGATCAGCGATTGGCTCGCGGGTCCCGCGGCCGCCTCGCCGATCCCGACCGCCATCCGCATCACGAAGAGCTGCGCGAAGCTCTGCACCCCCGCAGTCGCCGCCGTGAAGAGGCTCCACGCGAAGAGACCCGCGGCGATGATCGTGCGGCGCGTGCCGCGATCGGCGACGCGTGCGATCGGCAGCACCGCGGCGGAGTACACCAGCGTGAACGAGGGCCCGAGGATCCAGCCGAGCTGGCGATCCGTGAGTCCGAGGTCGCGCTTGAGGTCGTCGGCGAGGATCGAGACGACGAAGCGGTCGACGGTGCTGAAGGTCATCACCAGCAGGATCAGCCCGAGGACATAGGTCGTGTAGCCGCCAGAAGCGGGCGGCGCGGCCTGCGGGCGTTCTGACATCGGGGGCGGATTCTATCCGCAACGCGAGCGCGCAGGGATATGATCGCCGCGAGCTCAGGGTGCGGCCCGCAGCCGCGAAAGCGAGGATTCGATGCCGATTCGCGTGGCGCAGTGGAGTACGGGCATCGTCGGCGGCGCCGCGCTGCGGGCGATCGCGGAGCACCCCGAGCTCGAGCTCGTGGCGTGTTTCGCCTGGGGCAAGGAGAAGGTCGGCCGCGACGCCGGCGAGCTGTGCGGGATCGGAAAGCTCGGCGTAAAGGCGACCGATTCACTCGAAGCGCTGATCGCGGCGCGTCCCGACTGCCTGCTCTACATGCCGCTCCAATGGGACGTCGACGTCATGGAGCGCCTGCTCGAATCCGGCATCAACCTGATCTCGACCGCGAACTTCATCACCGGCGCCTCCTACGGGCGCGCCGAGCAGGCGCGCCTCGACGCCGCGGCGAAGCGCGGTGGCGTCTCGCTCTACGGCAGCGGCATCAACCCGGGCCACGCGAACGCGCTCGGGCTGATGGCGACCGCGGTCTGCAAACGCGTCGAGCGCGTCTCGGTGCTCGAATCGGTCGATTCGACGGCCTACGCCTCGGCCGAGACCTGGCGCGCGCTCGGCTTCGGCGAGCTGCCCAGCAAGCCAGGGCTGGTCGAAATCGCCAAGCAGCGCTCGCTGGTGTTCCTCGACGCGGTCGAAATGATGGCGGACGCGCTGAAAGTGAAGCTCGACGAAGTCAGATACGACGTCGAGTTCGGCGTCGCCACGCGCGATCTCGATCTCGGCTACATGCAAATCGCGAAGCATCACATCTGCGGCCTCAAGGCCTGCTGGTCCGGCATCGTCTCGGGCCGCGCGGCGATCGAGCTCGGGCTGATGTGGCGGCTCGGAGACGCGATGCAGCCCGACTGGAAGCCGGTCGATGGCTATGTGATCGAGGTGGACGGCGAGCCGGGCGTGCGCTGCCGCTTCCACGCGGTCTACGGCAAGGGCGCCGATTTCGGCCTGATCACCGCGATGCCCGCAGTACACGCGATCCCGGCCGTCGTCGCGGCGCGTCCGGGCCTCGTGACCGCGGCAGAGCTGCCTCTGATTTGCGCCGCCTACAGCGTGCGCCCCTGAGCGCCCGAAGGCGGGGCCGGGGCGTTGTTCAGGTGGGATCGAAGCGCACCAGCAGGCGATCGGGACCGCGGAACGCGTAGCCCTGCAGCAGCGGCGGCACTGCGTCCGGGTCGAGGCGCAGCGACGGCAGCCGCGCAAGGGTCTAGCTTCGGCCGCGGCGCTAGTTTTTCCGGCCATGCACAGGTGCGTAGGAGGAGAAGCGGCAGATTCACCTCCTACCATCCCCGATCTGACGACTCCAGCGGGGAACGAACCGGCGGCGGCGCCACGAACTCGCGCTCACACGAGGGTCTTCAAGAACCGGGCTGCCGTCCAGAGATGGATTCCCTCCGCGCTGATGTGGTCATCCTCCCCGCGCAGGTGCACCTGATAGGTCTCGCAGTCGGGAAAACGCTGTTTCAGGTAACGGACGGAGGGCGAAAGAGATCCCGAGCTCAGCTTCGCTTCCGCGATCAGGATCGGCTTGCGCCTCTCGACGACGACAAAGTCCACCTCGCGGCCGTCGACGTCTCGGAAATAGCGCAGCTCGAGCTCGCGTCCCTCGGTGTCGAACTGAAAGTGGATCCACTTGAGCAGATGCGAAGCCACCAGGTTTTCGAAGCGCGGCCCTTCGTCGGGCACGACGCTCCAGTCGTAGTGGTAGTGCTTCTGCTCCTGCTTCACGGCGCGCAGGCGCGGCGCCCCGAAGGGCGGGAGTCGGAAGATCGCGTAGAGTCGCTCGAAGATGTCCAGCCAGCGAGTTACGGTCTGGTGGTTCAATTCCAGCTCCTCCCGCAGCGCGTTGCGCGAAAGGGGGCTCCCCACACGCTCGGGGAGCGCGAGCATCAGGCGTTCGAGCATTCCGAGATCTCGCACCGACTCGAGTGAAGTCACCTCCTCTCGGATAAAGCGGTTGCGATACTCGGCGGACCAACGGCGGGCGCGGGCGACGGAGCCCCGGAGAAAGGGCTCGGGAAATCCTCCCAGTTGCAAGAGGCCTTCGAGATCGGCTCGCGTCTGCGCTCCCACCTCGGCAGCCGAAAGGGGATGCAGCCGGAGGTAGTGATAGCGCCCCTGCAGCGAGTCCCCACCGAAGCGATAGAGATCGAGCCGTGCACTGCCCGTGACCAGGATCCGGCGCTCGCCGTGGAATTCGTCGTACACGCCCTTCAAGAAGTTCCGCCACCTGCGGTACTTGTGCAGCTCGTCGAAAACCCAGGCGTCGGTGTCCGGGAGGCTTCGGCGCAGAATCTTCTCGCGATGCTCTGGAACGTCCCAGTTGAGGTAGCCGCGGGCCGCCGGCAGGACCTCCCGCGCGAGCGTGGTCTTCCCGACCTGACGTGGGCCGCCCAGAAACACCATCTTCTCGCGGAGATCGGCCTCGAGCTGCGCCTGGAGATACCGCTTCACGTGACACGTTTATCACGTTATATGATGAATTACAAGCGAGTTTTTTACGCTTCTGCGTGGAAATCCAAGAGACTCGGCGGGTGGCGGCTGGGATCGAAGAGCACCGCCAGGCGGTCCGGACCGCGGAACGCGTAGCCCTGCAGCAGCGGCGGCGCTGCGTCCGGGTCGAGGCGCAGCGACGGCAGCCGCGCGAGGATCTGCTCCAGCGCGACGCGCAGCTCGAGGCGCGCGAGGCCGAGCCCGAGGCAAGCGTGCGCGCCGGCGCCAAACGCCAGGTGGCGCAGCTCGGGCCGCGCCGGGTCCCAGCGATCCGGATCGGGCCACCGCGAGGCGTCGCGGTTCGCGGAGCCGAGCGCGATCTGCACCGGCGTTCCCGCGGCGATCGGGCAGCCGTCGAGCTCGAGGTCGCGCCGGGCCACGCGCATCGCGAGCGTGACCGAGCCGTCCCAGCGCAGGGTCTCCTCGATCGCCGCGGGGATTCGCGCGGGTTCTGCGCGCAGGGCCTCGAGCGCGCCCGCGTGGCGGAGCAGCGCGAAGAGCAGCGTGCCGAGCATGCGATAGGTGGTTTCGGCGCCGGCCGGGAGCAGCAGCCGCAGGAAGCCGAGCACTCGCTCGTCGTCGAGGCGCTCGCCCTCGAGCTCGGTGTGCAGCAGCTCGGAGAGCAGATCGCCCTTCGGCTCCGCGCGCCGCGCTGCGATGCGCGGAGCGAAGTAGGCCGCCATGGCGGCCGCAGCCGCGCGTCCTCGCTCGGGATCGGTGGGGCCGAGGTTGATCTCGTTGGACCAGCGCAGAAACTGCGCGTGGTCCTCGCGCGGCAGGCCCAGGATCCCGCAGATCACCTGCACCGGAAAGCGCGAGGTCAACTCGGCGACGAGATCGGCGCGCCCGCACGGCGCGATCGCGTCGAGCAGCTCTGCCAGGATCGGTCGGATCTGCGTCGCCTCCCAGCGCGCGAGCGCGGCGGGCCGGAACGCGTGCACGATCAGGCCGCGGGTGCGGCGGTGCGCCTCGCCGTCGAGCTCGCGCAGCGTTCGGCCCTTGTAGTCGCCCTGCAGCTGCGCGTAGAGGCCGGAGCCGAAGCTCTCGGCGTCGCGCAACACCTGATCGGCTTCGGCGAAGCGGAGCACGCAGACCGCCTCGCGCGTGAGGCCGGGCGGCGCAGCCGTCGCTGCGACCGCGCCCAGCTCGCGCGCCGCGGCCCACTCCGCGTGCGGTTGGGCGCGCTCCCAGTCGCGCGGCGCCGGCGGCGTCAGGCGTGTGCTCAAAGGGCGGCCTCGGATTCGGGGCCGATTCCGTCGGGCGGCCACAACGGCAGCCTCGCCTGCTCGAGCGGTGGCGCGGTCGTGTGCAGGATCGTCGCCATCATGCGATAGCCCGCAACGAGGTCGAGAAACTCGACTGCAACGGGCAGCGCTCCCTCGAGCACGCTGACACACGCGTCGAAGCTCGACCTCGCGAGGCGACCCGTCTCGACGATCTCGTCGACCGCGCGCAGCAGGCTGCGCTCCGTGGCGCCGAAGCCGAAGAAGCCGGCGCCCTCGCGCACGCCAAACACCTCGACCTCCGACACGCCGAGCTTGCGCGCGAGGCGGTAGTGCTGCGCCCACTCGTAGGGCTGCGCACAGCGCCACGCGACGCGCAGGATCGCGAGCTCGCGCAGTCGCGGGTCGAGCAGGCCCTGGCGCAGGAAGGTCTCGACGAAGCAGTCGAAGAACGCGCGCAGCGCCGGGTGTTGCGCGAAGACGGCCTGCAGATCGAGCGATGCGCCGGAGCTGAGCTCATTCTCGACCATGCGCTATCTCCGTTCGTACTGAAGGGGCCTCGGCAATCCGCGGCGGCGTCACTTGCCAGAACCGCTCGAGGAAATTGCAGCGGTGCGTCGAGACCGCGGCGTTGCATGCCGGCTCGGAACCTTCCGAAGCGCTCGCGACGCATGCGCGCGAGGTCGAGCTCTCTTGTGGCGCGGGTCAAAGCGGGCGTATCGTACTCCCAAGCCGGAGCGCGATCCAAGGCGAAGCGCGATCCAAGACCGGCGGGCGCATCCCGCCGAGCGCGCCGCGCAGCCGCTGGAGGAAGTGCGATGAGCGCCGCGGCGCTGCGTCAGGACTTTCGATGGAACTAGGTCTGATCCTCCCGAACAGCGGCGAGCTCGGCACGCCCGAGGCGATCGCGCGCATCTCGGAACGCGCCGAGGCCTGCGGCCTCGCGGCGCTCTGGACCGCGGACCACCTCGCGCCACCGCTGCGCTCCTCCGAGAAGTATCCCTACGCGCCGGGCCGCGAGATCCGCCTCGATCCCGATCACCCCTTCGTCGAGCCGCTGATCGCGCTCGCCTACGCCGCGGCGCGCACGCAGAAGATCGCGCTCGGCGTGAGCGTCTACCTCTCCGCGCTGCGGCATCCGATCGTCTGCGCGAAGCTGCTCGCGTCGCTCGATCACCTCGCGCCGGGCCGCGTGCGGCTCGGCGTCGGCGCGGGCTGGATCCGCGAAGAGTACGAGCAGTTCGGGATCGCCTGGGCCGAGCGCGGCGCGGTGCTCGACGAGCACATCCAGGCACTTCGCGCGCTCTGGAACGAGCCGCGCCCGCAGTTCCGCGGGCGCTTCTATCGATTCGACGAGATCGGCTTTCGTCCGCAGCCGAAGCCCGGTGCGATTCCGATCTTGATCGGCGGCAACGGCGAGGCCGCGTTGCGCCGCGCGCCGCGCTTCGGCGACGGCTGTCACCCGATCGACCGCTCGGCCGCAGAGTTCCGCGCCGGGGTCTCGCGCCTCGACGCACTCTGCGCACAAATGGGGCGCGCGCGGCACGAGATCCACCTCTCGATGCGCTGCAGCATGCGGCTGAGCGAGCGCCCCGTCGCCACGGGCGAGTGGCGCACGCCGCTCACGGGCACGCGTGAGGAGCTGATCGCAGAGCTGCGCGCGCTCGAAGCCGCGGGTCTCGATCACGCGGCGCTCTGGCCGACGCCGCCGCGCCTCGATCTCGCGGGCTATCTCGGCCAGATCGACTGGATCGCGCGCGAGCTCGCGCCGATCTTCCCCGCTGCGAGCGGCAGCCGCTCGTAGCTGCGCGTCACCGCATCGCAGCTGCGGGGCGGAGCGTCCCGCGCATCCCCGCGACGGGGCACTTCGCCACGCCGCGCCATGCGCGTGCTGCTGAATCCGGCCCTCGCGCTCTGGCGACTGGCACACCCGATGCAATGTCTCCCTGCAAACTCAGAAAACCCGAGGATCCGGAGGCTTCGCAACCGAATCCCACAGAGAGGAAGCCATGGCCGACAGGAATCCGAAGTCTGAAACCAGGCCGGCGGTCAGCGATCCCTTCGCCGATCTGGATCCCTTCGAGCGCTGGAATCCGTTCCGCCCGCTCTTCGGTTCGCGCGGGGCGCGAAACGCGGAGGATCCGATCTTCTCGCAGCTGCAGCGCAGCGTGAGTCCGGCGGTCGACATCGCAGAGGACGACGACGCGTATCACGTGACCGTCGAGCTTCCGGGCGCGAGCAAGAGCGACCTCACGATCGAGGTCAAGGACGATCTCCTCACCGTGCGCGGCGAGAAGAAGAGCGAGCGCCAGGATCGCAAGGAGCATCCGCGCCGGGTCGAGCGCTTCTACGGCGCGTTCAGCCGATCCTTCACGCTGCCGCCGAATGCGGCCTCGGATCGGATCAGCGCGAGCTTCGAGAACGGGGTGCTCGCACTCGCGATCCCGAAGCGCGAGGAAGCCAAGCCGCGGGTCGTCTCGGTTCGTTAGCCGCTTCGGCGCGCAGCGAGGCGAAGCCGAGCGCAGTGCGGGTGGGCCGGGCCGTTCCCGGCCCGGGACCCGCAAGGTTAGGCGGACGCCGCGAGAAGCTTTCCCACCCGCTGGAGCCACTCCGCGCTACGGTGGAGGGGATCCGAGGACGGGCTGGGGCTCTCTCCGCGGAACATGCGGCCGCGATCCCGGTGGGGACCGAGGCCGCCTCACCCGCCCCGCGAGAGGCAGCATGCGCCGACAGCGCTCGAAGACCCACGCCGCGAGTTCCCAACCGCGCTCCGACCGCACTTGGCCTGCGCTGTCGGGCGACCCCTTCGCGACCCGCGCGAAGCTGCCGAGCCCGACCCTCTGCGGCGACTGCCGCGCGGTCTATCGCCGCGGTCGCTGGACCTGGGGCAGCGCCCCGGAAGGCAGCCCCGTCCACCGCTGCCCCGCCTGCCACCGGATCGCGGATCGCTACCCGGCCGGAATCGTCTGGCTCGAGGGCGCCTTCGTCGCGAAGCACCGCGAGGAGATCCAGGGCCGGATCCGGCACGTGGAGCAGCGCGAGAGCCGCACGCACCCGCTCAAGCGGGTGATGTGGATCCGCAAGACGCCGAAGGGCGGCCTCGAGGTCGCGACGACCGACGCTCGCCTCGCGCGCGGGATCGGCACCGCGCTGAAGCGCGCCTACCGCGGAGAACTCGAGTCCGCCCCGAGCGAGGCCGCGAACCTGCTGCGCGTCTACTGGAGACGCGACGATACCTAGCCCAGCGAGTTCTCGGCGAGTACGGGCATACCGGTGCGCAGAGTGCCGGTGCCGGCGTGGACTGCGTTCTGGCCAAAGATCACTGCGCCGCCGCGGCGCCGGAACTGTGCGAGGGTGCGCAGCGGCTCGTCTCCGTCGCGAACGCCTAGCGTCTGGTCCGTCGTCGTCACGCTGCAGCGCGAGCAGGGCTTCACGAGATCGAAGGCGAACTCGCCGATCCGGATCCGCTCCCAGGCGTCCTCCGCGAAGGGCTCGGAGCCGCCGACCACGAGGTTCGGACGGAAGCGGTCCATCGGCAGCGGCTGCGCGAGCCGCTGGTTCAGCGCGTCGAGCGATGCCTGGCCGATCACCAGGAAGGGAAAGCCGTCCGTGAAGCTGGTGCGCCGCCGCTCGGGCACGTAGCGCGCGTCGACGCGCCGGAAGCTCGTCTCGGGCAGGTAGACCAGCCGCAGCGCGCGCCCGCAGAACTCCGAGAGCCAGCGATCGACGCCGGGATCTGGCGCAAGCGCGCGCAGCTCGGCGCTCCAGACCCTCACCCGGAGTTCGTCGCCCTGCCGGGGCTCGAGCGCGAGCGCGCGCTCGCCAGCGCCCGGGGCGGCGATCCGCAGCGCGTCGCGCTCGAGCTGCGGCCGCAGCAGCGCGAGGCGCGGCTCCTCCCGCTGCGTGACGAAGACTCCCTCCGGATCCACCAGCATGAAGCGGCGGTCGTGGCGGAGCCCGAAGCTGTCGACCTCCCACTCTTCGACCTCGATGCCGGCCGCGGCCTTCACCGGGTACACGCGAATCGATGCGAGCTGCATGTCGACGAGCGTGCCGCGGTCGTGGAAGATCTGCGAGTGGCCGAGCCCGACCCGGTACTGGTCTTGCTCAAGGTCTGGCTCGCGCTCGCCGGGGCCCTGCTGCTCGGCGCGGGGATCTGGCTCCGGCGCAAGGGCCGGTGCGAGGCCGGCCGGCGCCTCCGCGATCGCCTCGGCATTGGCATCGCGGTGCTCGGCTTTCTCGCCTGGTGGAACTTCGGAACCTTTCACGGCGGCCGCCTCGTCCACTGGTACGACAGCTTCCACTACTACATCGGCGCGAAGTACTTCCCAGAACTCTCGTACACGCGCCTCTACCTGTGCGCGGCGCAGGCGGATCTCGCGGCGGGCTTCGGTCCGCCGCTGGAGCGGCGCGCGTTGCGAGACCTCGAGACGAATCGACAGATTCGCGCGCTCGCAGCACTCGAGGATCCGCAGCGCTGCCGCTCGCACTTCACGGATGCGCGCTGGAACGAGTTCCAGCGCGACGTCGCGTTCTTCCGCGCGCAGCTCTCGCCCGAGCGTTGGCTGCTGATCCAGATCGACCACGGCTTCAACGGCACGCCGGTCTGGCTGATCGCGGGGCACGCGGTCGCGTCCGCGGTCGAGCCGACGGCCCGCAGCATCGCCGCGCTCTCGCTGATCGATACCGCGCTGCTCGGCGCCGCCTGGGCTGCGGCGGTCGCGAGCTTCGGCTGGCGCGGCGTGCTCGCCCCGCTGGTCTTCTGGGGCGCGAACGCGTTCGGACACTTCTCGTGGACCGGTGGCGCCTTCCTGCGCCACGACTGGCTCGCGGCCTGCATCGCGAGCCTGTGCCTGCTGCGCCGCGGGCGGCCACTCGCAGCTGGCTTCTTCCTGGGGCTCGCCGCGCTGCTGCGCGTGTTCCCCGCAGTCGCAGTGCTCGGCCTCGCGGCTGCGGCGGCCCGCGACTGCGCGCGCCGCCGCAGCTTCCGCCCTGCCCCCCCGCATTTGCGCTTCGCCCTCGGCGCGCTGCTGGCCGCCGCTCTGCTGGTTCCGCTCGCGGCGGCAACGCAGGGCACGTCCGCCTGGAGCGATTTCGCGCGCAACGCCCGGCTCGACGCGAGCACCCCGCTGCGAAATCACGTCGGCCTCGCGGCGCTCGTCGCGTTCGATTCGAAGCGGAGCGCCTCCGCGCTGCTGCAGCCCGGCGCGGAAGATCCCTACGAGGGCTGGAAGCGCGCGCAGCAGCGCACGCTCGCACAGCGAGCAGCCCTGCTGGCCGCGGTGGTGCTCGCCTATCTGGCCCTGCTGTTCCGGGGAACGCGCGGCTTGCCGGACTGGGCCGCCCTCGCGCTCGGCTTCGGCGCGATCCCGGTGCTCGTGCCGCTCACGGCCTACTACGAGGTCGCGCTGCTCGGCGTCGCGTTCCTCGCGCTGCTGCGCGCGGAGATCGGCGCGGCCTGGTGCCTGCTCGCGGCCCTCACGTGGCAGGCCGCACCGCTCTTCGGCAAGAGCGATCTCGACCAGCTCGCGGCGAGCGCGCTGTTGCTCGGCGCGATCCTCTTCGCGACGCTGCGCGCGCGCGCGGCGCAGCAGGAGCCCAGCGCCGAGATCCGGATTCCCTGACCTTCTTTCGCCGCTGGAAGGAATCGCTTCGGGTGGGCTCCATGCACGCGATCTTCCGGCGCGGCGCGCCCCGGCTGGAGCGCGCCGCGAGCGCGCAGGCGCGCGAAATGACTCGACTTTCGAAGCGAGCGGTGGGATAGTGGAGCGCGCCCGCAGGCGGGCAAGGGGCCTTGCCCCGCGCAGTGAGCCGTAGGCGAACGAAGTAGATCCGCTAGGAGGTGCAATGCCGCGTTTCAATCACATGGAGCTCACGCTGCCGCTGGGCTCGCTCGACGCCGGCGGCCTGCGCGACGACATCAAGCGCTTCTACGCCGAAGTCTTCGACTTCCGCGCCATGGACACCTTCATCGTCGGCCAGAACGCGCTGCTGCTCGCGACCGATCCCGAGGTCAGCCAGTTCATCCTGCTCACGCAGATGCAGAACCCGATGCAGTCGCCGAGCTACGACCACCTGGGCTTCCTCTACGACACTCGTGCGGAGGTCGATCTGCTGCTCGAGAAGGTCCGCAAGTTCCAGGCGCAGGACGCGCGCGTACAGATCAAGACCTACGACGACCTCGACACCGGCGGCATGTTCGTGCACGCGTTCTACGTGAAGTATCTGTTGCCGATCTGGTTCGACGTGCAGTGCTTCGATCCCAAGGCCGGTGCGCAACGTCCCCCGCGCGCCTGGCGCTACAGCTAGTCGATCCGCCCCCGCAGCGAAGCCCAGAAGCACGAGTTCCACCGCGTGACGCGCCGCCTCGCCCTGATCCTCACCTTCGCAACCGGCGCCTCCGGCCTCGTGTACCAGGTGACCTGGGAGCGCTACCTCGCGACGCTGCTCGGCTCGCACGGCGAAGCAACCGCGGCCGTGCTCGGTCTCTTCCTCGGCGGCCTCGCCGGCGGCTATGCGCTCTTCGGCGTGCTGACGCGCAAGCGCCTCGCCGAGGCCGCCGCGCGCGGAGCCGCGCCGCGGCTGCTCGCGCTCTACGGCGCGGTCGAGGCCGGGATCGGCCTGTGGGCGATGGTGTTTCCGTGGCTCTTCGCCGGCGTGCGCGGGCTCTCGGTGCGCATGCCCGAACTCTCGCCGACCGCGGGCTTCGCCCTCGACGTCGCGCTCGCGGCGCTGCTGCTGCTGCCGCCCACGCTGCTGATGGGCGGCACGATCCCGATCCTCACCCAGGGCCTCGCGCGCAGCACCGAAGACGCGACCCGCATCCACGCGCGCGTCTACGGCATCAATACCGCGGGCGCGGTCGCCGGCGCGCTGCTCGCGGGCTTCTGGCTGATTGCGGCGCTGGGCTTCCCGGGCACGTTGCGCGCGATGGCGCTGGTGAACCTGCTGGCCGGCGCCTGGTTCTGGCGAACGGGCGACGACCCCGACGCGCCGCTGCCCGCCGTCGCCGCCGAGTCCGCGTCCTCCGCTCGCGTGCCGGGATTGCCTGCGTACTCCGCAGCCGCGCTGCTGACCGGCTTCGCGATGATGACGCTCGAGATCGTCGCGATCCGGATCGGCGGCCTCTCGCTCGGCTCCTCGGAGTACGCGTTCAGCGTCGTCGTCGCGGTCTTCGTCGCCTGCATCGCGGCGGGAAGTCTCGGGGTCGGCGCGCTGCCGCGGGTGCCGGGCGGGCTGCTGGTCGCGAGCCAGGTCGCGCTCGTCGCAGTGCTCGTCGCGCTCTACCCCCTGGTTCCGACGGCGCCCTACGCCGCACACCGCCTGCGCGTGATCTTCTCTACCCACGATCGCGCGTTCTATCCGTACTTCGGGCTCGTGTTCGTCGCCGCCGGGCTCTGCCTCGCACCGGCCGTGCTGCTCTCGGGCGCAACGCTGCCGCTGATCTTCGACCACCTGCGCCGGCGCTATGGAGAGTTGGGACAGGCCGCGGGTCGGCTCTACAGCTGGAACACCATCGGCTCGCTGCTCGGAGCGCTCGTCGGCGGCTACACGCTGCTGCTCTGGCTCGATCTGCACCACGTCTACCGGATCGCAACCGCGGCGCTCGCGCTCGGCGGCTGCCTGCTGGTGGTCGCGCAGCGGCGCGACCCGCGCCAGAGCGGCTTCGGCGCTGCCGCCGCGATCGCGCTGCTGGGCCTGGCAGTCCGGCTCTGGTGGCTGCCGGGCTGGTTGCCCGAGGACCTCGCCTCCGGGCTCTACCGGCTGCGCGGGCCTGTCGAAGGGGAGGAGCGCGGGCCCGCGTTCCTGCGCGGCGAGATCTTCAAGACCAAGAAGATCATCTTCTACGACGACGATCCGGGCGCCTCGGTCTCGGTCTTCGAGTTCAAGGGGGGCAGCGGCGAAGTCGCGCGCAGCCTGACCGTGAACGGCAAGCCGGACAGCGCGACCTACAAGGACCTCACGACGACCGTGATCCTCGGCGTGCTGCCCGCACTGCTCGCCGAATCGCCGAAGCGCGCCTTCGTCGCGGGCTTCGGAACCGGCGTCACGAGCGGAGAGCTCGCGGAGCTCGAGGGCATCGAGGAGGTCACGGTCGCCGAGATCTCGCCCGCGGTGGCCCGCGCTGCACCGTACTTCGATTTCGCGAATCACGGCGTCTCGACGCACCCGCGCGTTCGCCTCGCGCGCAGCGATGCCTATCGCGCGCTGCAGCGCAGCACCGGCAGCTACGAGCTGATCGTCTCCGAGCCGAGCAACCCGTGGGTCACGGGCGTCGAGATGCTCTACAGCCTGGAGTTCCTGCGCGCGGCGCGCGAGCGTCTCGCAGTGGGCGGCGTGTACTGCCAGTGGATGCACCAGTACGAAATCGACTCCGCCTCGCTCGCGCTCGTGCTGCGCACCTACTCGGCGGTCTTCGATCACGTCGCGATCTGGTACGGACTCGGGAGCGACCTGATGATCCTCGGCTTCCCGGAGCCGCAGGCCCCCGAGACGCTCCTCGCGCGGATCCGCGAACGCGCGCTGCGCCCCGATTTCGCCGCGGCGCTGAAGCGCGCCGAGATCTCCGGAATCGCCGCGTTGCTCGCGCACGAGCTGGTGCCCCTCGACGCTCTGAATCGCGCGGGGTTCGAGGGCCCGCTGCACCGGATCGAGCACCCGCTGCTCTCACATCTCGCGGCTCGCGCATTCTTCCGCGGGATCTCCGGCTCGCTGCCCTTCACGGGCTTCGGCGAGGCGGCACGCGTCGGCCGCGAGAGCGCCCTGCTGCCGCGCTACCTGGCCTCGCTGCCCGAAGCCGAACGGGCCGCCGCCTGGACCGAGGCCGTCTCGGAAGTGTGTCGGCGCCGCAGCGAGGCCTGCGTGACCTTCCTCGCGGCCTGGGGCAATCGCGATCCGGAGAACCCGGCCTTCGAGAAGCTGTTCGCGAACCTGCGCGGTCTGCGGCCGGATTTCGGCGCCGGGATCGACGGCGCGACCGTCGGCGGCGCGGCGCGCCTGCTGCCGCCGAGCGCCTCCGAAGCCGATGCGCCGCTGCCCGCGGGAGCCACGATCGGAAATGCCCGCCGCGGCTCGACCCTCTACGAGCGCAACTACCACCACGCGTTCCCCTTCGAGCCCGAACAGCTGAAGGCTCTCTGGCAGGGCTGTCGCGGTCCGGCCGGCGAGTGCGGAGACGGCGCTGCGCAGGCCGCGGAGCTGCTCGAGCGGGGCGTCCGCGAGCCCCGGCGCTGATTTCCGCGAGCCAGGCCCGAAACGAGCTCCCGGCACAGCGCGCTGCCCGCAGCGAGCCGGAGCTGCAAGCGGCTCAAGCACTGGACTCGCCTCGCCGTCAAGACGCGGGTGGAGCCCTGCGCCGGGCCGCCGCCGCCGGGCTCCGCGCACGGGAGCCCGGCATCCAGCATGAGCCTTGCGCTGCGACCCGAAAGCCTGCTGGCGGGGGAACTGCCCGCAGCGCCCGAGCTGCTCGCGCAGGCGGTGGCGCGCAGCGCCTCGGCGCCGCGCGCGGAGAGCGGCGCGCGGCGAGCGCTCGCGCTCGACGCGCTGCGCGGCTGCTTCCTGCTGCTGATGACGCTCGGATTCTCGATTGCAGACGGCGTGTATCCGGCCTGGATGTACCACCGGCAGGAGCCGCCTCCCGCGCACGCGTTCGCCGAGCTCGCCGGGCTCACCTGGCGCGACCTCGCCTACCCCGCGTTCCTGTTCACGCTGGCCGCGGCGATCCCGATCAGCTTCGGCTTGCGCATCGCGCGCGGCGCCGGGCTCGCAGAAATCGCACGCGCGTCGCTGCGGCGCTGGTTCCTGCTCTTCAGCTTCGCGCTGATCGTCGCGCACTCGAGCGGCTACTGGATCGGCGAGTATTCGAGGCTCTCCCAGACGCTCTCGCTGTCGGGCTTCGCGCTGCTCTGCCTGATCTTCACGCGGCGGCCGGCGCGGCTCGACCCGCGCGTGTTTCGCGCGCTGCGCATCGCCGGCTGGACCGCCGCCGTCGCCTATCTCGCGTTCACGCCCCAGCTCTACGGCAAGCACTTCGAGCTCGCGCGGCACGACGAGATCCTCGCCGAGCTCGCGTTTGCGTCGCTGGTCTCGATCTGGATCTGGTACGCGACGCGGCGCGACCTGCCGCTGCGCGCGGCGATCCTGGCCGCGGTCGTCGCGCTCTCGCTCGGCGCGCAGGCCGAGGGCTGGATCTCGACGTTCTGGTGGGGCTCGCCGCTGCCCCAGCTCTTCGAGTTCTCGTTCCTGAAGCTGCTCTGCGTGCTGATCCCGGGCACCTACGCGGGCGATCGCCTCGTGGCGTGGATGCGCGCGCCGCGCAGCGGCGCGCCCGAATCCGCGCACTGGAGCGAGCGGCGCGTGTTCGCGCTCGCGGCGCTCTGCGGCGCCGCCGCCCCGGTCCTCGTGCTGGGCCTCTACCTGCGCGAGGTCTTCGCGACGGCCCTCGCGATCTTCGCTTTGTGCGCGGCCGCGCTCGCACTCGTGCGCGCGCCGGGCAGCGAGGACGAGCGCCTGCTGCGCGATCTGTGCCGCTGGGGCGTGCTCTGGCTGGTGCTGGGAATGCTGCTCGAGCCCTTCGAGGGCGGCATCAAGAAGGTGCCCGGAACCCTCAGCTACTACTTCACACTCGCGGGCAACGCCGCGTGGCTGCTCTGCGCTCTGGTCGCGGTCGTCGACGTGCAGGGCCGCCAGCGCGGCGTGCGCTGGCTCGTCGACGTCGGTCAGAACCCGCTCGTGGCCTACGTGATCTTCACGCTCTGCCTCGACCCGCTGATCGATTGGATCCCCGGCATGGGCGACTTCCTGCGCGGCTCTCCCGAGGAGCTGCTGGTCCGCAGCCTGCTGTCGGTCGCGCTGGTCGCGGGACTGGTTCGCGAGCTCACGCGACGCCAGCTCTTCTGGCGCGCGTAGCTCCCCGCTCGCAGCACTGGACAAGCGCTTCGCGCGCGGAGTAGCGTGGCCGCAGGCATTGCGGAGCCGCGTGTGAAGCACGACTCGAGTTGCGCCTCTGAATCCGCGTCTCTCCACGCCGTGATCTCGCAATCGATCGCGGTTGACGCCCCACGCGATGTCCGCCCCCCACGCTGACCTCC
>CAYTJA010000059.1:0-40239 GCA_964437835.1 uncultured Spirochaetales bacterium | reverse complement strand
CCGGGCGTGAGCACGTGGCCGTGCTTGCGCACCTCGTCCAGCGGCGCGCTCTTGCAGAAGCCGGGCACGTCGGCGTACTCGCCCGCCTCCTTCTCGCCGCGCCAGGCGTGGTAGGTGTTCGCGATGCGGGCGATGTCGTCGTCGGTTAGCTCCTTGTGCGTTCGATCCGCCATGCGGCCGAGCTTGCGGGCGTCGATGAAGAGCAGCTGGCCGCGGCGGTCGCGGAACTTGCCCCCAGGCGCCGCACCTGCGGCGCCGCCCGCTAAGGCGTGGCGGTCGCGTGCGAGGAACCAGAGACACGCGGGGATCTGCGTCGAGTAGAAGAGCTGGCCCGGCAGCGCGACCATGCAGTCCACCAGGTCGGCCTCGATCAGGGACTTCCGGATCTCGCCCTCGCCGGACTGGTTGGACGACATCGAGCCGTTGGCGAGCACGAAGCCAGCCACGCCCGCGGGTGCCAGGTGATGCACGATGTGCTGCACCCAGGCGAAGTTGGCGTTGCCCGCCGGCGGCGCGCCGTAGTGCCAGCGCTTATCGCCTTGCAGCCGCTCACCGCCCCAGTCGGAGATGTTGAAGGGCGGGTTGGCGAGGATGAAGTCGGCCTTGAGGTCGGGGTGGCGGTCGTTGTGGAAGGTGTCGCCGTGGCCGATCTGGCCGTCGATGCCGCGGATGGCGAGGTTCATACGCGCGAGGCGCCAAGTGGTGTAGTTCGACTCCTGGCCGTAGATCGATATGTCGGGCCGGGCGCCGCCCTTGGTTGGATGGGCCGCCTTGCCGCCGCTGCCGCCGCCCCCGTTGCCATTGCCGGAGGCGTGCGCGCGGATGAACTCCACCGACTGCACGAACATGCCCGAGGAGCCGCAGCACGGGTCGTAGACCCGGCCACGGTAGGGCTCGAGCATCTCGACCAGGAGCTTGACTACGCAGCGCGGCGTGTAGAACTCGCCGCCCTTCTTGCCCTCGGCGCTGGCGAACTGCGAGAGGAAGTACTCGTAGACCCGGCCGAGCACGTCCTTGGCGCGGCTCGCCTCGTCGCCGACCCGGATGTTGCTGATCAGGTCGATGAGCTGGCCCAGGCGCTGCTTGTCGAGCGCGGGGCGAGCGTAGTCCTTGGGCAGCACGCCCTTGAGCGCCGGGTTGTCGCGTTCGATGCCGGCCATCGCGTCGTCCACGAGCTGGCCGACGGTGGCCTGGCGGGCCTGAGCCTTCAGGTGCGTCCAGCGCGCCTCCGGCGGCACCCAGAAGATGCTCTGGGCGCGGTACTCATCGGGGTCTTCGGGGTCGGCACCCTTCGCCTTCTCGGCGAGCAGCGCGGCATGCCGCTCCTCGAAGGCGTCGGAGATGTACTTGAGGAAGAGCAGGCCCAGGCAGACGTGCTTGTACTCGGCCGCATCCATGCTGCCGCGCAGGGCATCGGCCATCTGCCAGAGCTGGGCTTCGTAGCCGACGTTGGCAGAGGTGGCGCTGGCGGGGGCCGGGTTCTTCTTCCCTTTGGGCACTGTTACCTCTTGGGGGCTCTCGCTGTGGGCTAGGGGCGCATCCGATACGCGATGGGGCCCGATTCGAAGGCTGCGTCGCGCTGGAAGCGGGCGTTCTCGAGCCAGTCGCAGAGCGCGGGCCGCGTTTCGATCGGATCGATCACCTCGTGGACGCCGAACTCCTCGGCTCGCGGAAACACCGACTGCGCCTGCGCGACCTCATCCTCGATCTCGCGTCGCCGCTGCTCCGGATCCGCAGCAGCCTGGATCTCCTTGCGGTAGGCGAGTGCGACGCCGCCCTCGATCGGCAGCGCCCCGAATCGCGCAGACGGCCATGCGAAGGTCATCGCACCCGGGCCCATGTGGATGCCCGCCGCGACGCCGAAGGACCTGCGCAGGATTACCGAGGCCCACGGTACGCGCGAGTCCATCGCGGCGAATAGCGTCTCCACTCCGAAGCGGAGCGTCGCTGACTTTTCTCCCTCCGGCCCGATCAGGAAGCCCGGCTGATCGACGAGCGTCACGATCGGAAGATGGAACTGGTCGCAGAGCTCGATCAGCCGCCGCACCTTGCGCGCGGATTGAGCCGTCATCGCCCCGCCCGCATGCACCGGATCGTTCGCGAAGACTCCGACGCTGTCGCCATTCAGACGCGCGAGGCCAGTGACCGTGCTGCGGCCGTAGAGCGGGGACAACTCGAAGAACGAGCCGCGATCGAAGATTGTCTCGAGGACAGGCCGGATCTTGTACGCGCGGCGCTGCTGCTCCGGGATCGCGGAACGCAGCGAGGCGTCCCGTCGATCTCGCGGGTCGCCTCGGTCGACGAGCGGCGGAAGCTGACGCGTGTGGCTCGGCAGATAGCTCAGGAACGCGCGCGCCTGCTGCCAGACTCCCGCCTCGTCTTCGGCGACGTTGTCGACTACACCGCTTCGCAGGTGGACGTCCGCTCCGCCGAGTTGCTCCTTGTCGATCGCAATGCCGGTCGCCCGCTCGACGAGAATGGGCCCCCCGATCATCACCTGGGCGCTGCGGCGCGTCATGATCGAGAGATGGGAGGTCACGAGGCGCGCGGCCGGGCCGCCCGCGACGGGCCCTAGCGCCGCGCAGACGACGGGCACCTCGCGCAGCGCCCTCGCCATCCACAGATTGCTGGCCGAGACCTCGGTCATGTCGTAGCCGGAGCGATTCGGCGCCCCGAGGGCTCCGGAAATCTTCGCCCCGCCTCCTTCGAGCAGGCGCACCAGCGGAACGCGTCGCTGCGTGGCGAGTTGGTCCGCGTAGATGCCTTTCTTGATCCCGACCGCCGAGTAGGTCGCACCGGCGACGGTGAAGTCGTCGGCACAGACCACGACCGGGCGCCCGTCGATGCGCCCGAGGCCGAGCACCACGTTCGCCGCTTCGAAGGACGCGAGCCGGCCCCCGCCGTCATCCACGCCGTGGCCGGTGATGCGGCCTTCCTCGCGAAGGCTCCCGGGGTCGAGCAGCGCGTCGATCCGCTCGCGAGCCGTCAGACGGCCGCGCTCGTGTTGCCTCGCGACGGCCTGCTCACCGCCCTGGAGCCTGGCCGCGGACCGCCGCGCCAGGAGCCCCTCGATCTCCTTCTCCCAGGCCACTCGCGTCTCCCCGTCTGCCCTGCTTCAGGCTGCCGGATCCGGGCGTCGCGCAGACCCGATCACAGCGGCCGCGCGGAGCCTCTCGATCTCGGCGGGATCGAGGTGCAGCAGCTCGCGCAGGATTGCGTCGGTGCTATCGCCTAGCACTTCGGCCGGAGAGGTCCGCAGATCGGCGCGCGACATCCGCAGCGGCAGCGCCGGCCCGAAGTACTCGGAGGGCTGCGCGGCGTCCGGGTGCTGGAGCGGCACCAGCGCCTGCCGCGCGAGCACGTGGGGATCGCGCTTGCCCGCCCACGGCGCCACTACCGGCCCGGCCGGGACGCCGATCGCGCTGAGCTGGTCCACCGCCTGCTGCGTGGTTCGCTCGCGCATCCAGCCACTCATCGCGTGATCTACCTCGTCCCGGTGCTCGGCGCGGATCCGCATCGTCGGCCAGCGCTCGAAGAGCTCGCTGCGACCCAGCAGCTCGCTGATCTGCCGCCACGGCTCGTCGCCGACGCAGACCACGGCTACCCAGCCGTCGGAGCTGCGATAGGTGCCGATCGGGGAGTTGCGGGGGTCGCCGTTGCCGATGCGTTCCGGAAGTCCCTGCTGCTCATAGGCGTCGATGGGTTCGTCCCAGAGCAACGCGAGCAGGCTGTCGAGCATTGCGACATCGATCCACTGCCCGCGGCCCTCGACGTCGCGTTGGCGCAGGGCGGACACGATCCCCAGCGCCGCGAAGATGCCCGGCGTCTGATCGCCGATCGTGGCGCCCACCTTGGTAGGCGGACCCTCCGGGAATCCGGTCTTGGCCATGATTCCCGACATCGCCTGCACCACGAGATCGACGCTGGGCCGATCCCGGTAGGGTCCGTCGTGGCCGTAGCCGGTGATGCTGCAGTAGACCAGCCGCGGGTGGATCCGCTCGAGGGCGTCGTAATCGAGCCCCAGCTTCTGCGTCACTCCGGGCCGGAAGTTCTCGACCAGCACGTCGGATGCGACCGCCAGGCGGCGCAGGATTCCCTGCCCTTCTGCGTGCCTGAAGTCGATCTCCACGCTTCGCTTTCCGCGGCCCCGCCGCAGCGGGGACAGGGCGATGTCCCGCGGGCCGCGCTCGCCGCGGTGGGCAATCCCGTCCGGCCCGACGAAGGGCGGAACCCGCCAGGTCACGTCTCCGCCGGGACTCTCGACCCGGATCACCTCGGCGCCTAGCGCCGCGAGGTAGAAGCAGCAGGTGGGCCCGGACACGAGCCGCGTCAGGTCCAGCACGCGGACTCCCTCGAGCGGCTTCAAGGAATGCCGCGAGGCGGCCGCGGGACGGCTCGGGGAAATTTCATGGCGCGCTGCGCTCGCGGCGGCTCACGCGGGGATGCCGAGGAAGCGCGCGAGATTTTCGGCGTCGTCGATCCGGAAGCACAGGCCGGCTCCACGCCGATTGCGCTGACTCGACTGCATTCCAGATTTCCTCCGCGTCGCTGCGCCGATCTCGTATGCTCCCGGGTGTCCACTCTACGAGAATCCAAACCCGATTGCATCCGAACCACGCGGGAGGACCCGTGGATCAAGCGCAGCTCCTGAACGAGACACGCGACCGCGTGCTCTACCTCACACTCAACCGGCCGCAGAAGCTGAATGCGCTGACGCTCGCTCTGATGGACGACCTGATTCGCGCGGTCCAAGCGGCTGCGGAAGACGCTTCCGTCGGCTGCATCGTGATCCAGGGGGCCGGACGCGCGTTCTGCTCGGGCTGGGATCTCACTCCGGCCAGCGGCGAAGGGCGAACGGGCCACGGCAATCGCGACCCGGAAGAGATGACGCTGCGCGAGGATGTCGACGCGCTGACGCGCCGCTCCGGCCGCTGGGCCACGCTTTGGAATTCGAACAAGCCCATCCTCGCCAAGGTGCACGGCTACTGCCTCGCCGGGGGGACCGATCTGGCGCTCCACTGCGACATGATCCTGGCGACTCGCGATGCCCAGTTCGGTTTTCCCGCGGTCCGCTCGACCGGCTCCCCCTCGACGCACATGTGGACCTACATGGTCGGCCCCCAGTGGGCGAAGCGACTTCTGCTAGGCGGGCGTCCGATCGACGGGGCGACGGCGGAGCGGATCGGGCTGGTGATGCAGGCCGTGGCGCCGGAGGAGCTCGACGCGCTGGCGCACGAGATCGCCGCCGACCTCGCACTGGTGCCCTACGACCTGCTCGCGCAGAACAAGTCGATCTGCAACAAGGCGATCGAGCTGATGGGGCGCACGCTGCTCCAGGAGCTCGCGCGCGAGTCCGACGCGATGGTCCACCAGTCGCCGGCAGCGCGGCAGTTCGCCGAAATCTCCCGGCGCGACGGACTCAAGGCGGCGCTCGCGTGGCAGAACCGGAGCGCGGGGCGTTCCTGACCGAATGACCAGCGCCGGTCACCCCCGCATCGAGATACCCGCTGCAGCCGAAGCGCCCGAGCGGACGCTTCGCGGGCCGCCGCTCGCCACCGCGAGCTGGATCGGAGCGCGGACCCTCGGCGGCTTCCTCGCAGAGGTGACGCAGCGCTTCGCCCCCAATCAAGCGATCGCCTATCGCGACCGGCGCACGGGCCAGGAGCTCCGCTGGTCCTACGCCGATCTGCGGCGCGAGGTGCGCCGCGCCGCGCGCGCCTGTCTGGCAGCGGGCGTCGGCAAGGGGACACAGGTGGGTCTGTGGCTTCCGAGCCGGCCCGAGTTCGTGGCGCTGTTCTACGGCGCGGCGATGATCGGTGCCGTGGTCGTGCCGCTCAGCACGCTGGCCGCGCGCCGCGAGCTCGACTTCCTGCTGCGACACCCGGACCTCGCTCTCCTGTTCACGCAGTCCGCGCTGCTGCGGCGAAGCTTCGCGGAGGATCTGTTCGCGCTCTGCCCCGAGCTGGCTTCCGCCGAGCCCGGCCAGCTGCTCGAGGCGCGCTTCCCCTATCTGCGCCGGGTGGTGATGCTCGATACGGAGACGGCCTCCGGTGCCGTCGAGACGTGGGAAACCTTTTGCACACGCGGAGAGCGCGTTCCCGACGCAGCTCTGGATGCGGCTGCGCAGCAGGTCCACGAGAGCGACCCCGCCGTGATCGTCTACAGCTCCGGAACCACGGCAGAGCCCAAGGGCATCCTGTACGCGCAGCGCGCTCCCGCGATCCAGAGCTGGAACATGGGCCAGCTGTTCCGCCGCGACGAGACGGTGCGGATGTGGACGCCCTTCCCGCTGTTCTGGAGCGCCGGAATCGCAACCGCGATGGGCGGCGTCCTCGCTACGGGCGGCTGCTTCGTGATGCAGGAGACCTTCGATCCCGCCGAAGCGATCGAGCTGATCGCGCGGGAGCGCGTGACCGAGCCCTACGTGACACGCGGCCACCAATCCGCCGCGATGGAGGAGCTGCCGGGCTGGCGCGCTGCAGATTTCTCGTGCGTGCGGCAGGCGGGGGGCAAGGCGGCGTTCCTGCGCCACCCGAGCGTCACGACGCCCGATCCCGCGTGGACCCAGCCTACCGGATTCGGCATGTCCGAGAGCTGTGCGATCTTCGCAGCGCACGCGGCCGACGTTTCGAGCGAGACGCGCGGCGGAAGCCACGGCCGGCTGCTGCCCGGCAATGCGCTGCGCATCCTGGATCCCGAAACCGGACAGGTGCTAGGCATCGGCGAAACGGGAGAAATCGCCATCCGCGGACCCACGCTGATGGAACGCTACGTCAAGAAGAGTCGGGAGGAGTGTTTCGATGCGGAGGGCTTCTTCCGCACCGGCGACGGAGGCTGGTTCGACGAGTCGGGCCAGCTGCACTGGACTGGCCGGCTCACGGATCTGATCCGGACCTCGGGCGCCAACGTCTCTCCCGCCGAGGTCGAGCTGGTGCTGCGCGAGTGCCGGCCGCTCAAGGCGGCTCGGATCGTGGCCGTGCCCGACCCCGTGCGCGGCGAGGTCGTGGTGCTTTGCGCGACCCTGAAGCAGAACGAGACGATCAGCGCCGAGGAGCTGCGGGCCTGGTGCCGGGAGCGTCTCGCCTCCTACAAGGTGCCGCGCTTTGTACTGCTGCTCGGCGAAGACGAGATGCCGATGACCGCCAACCAGAAGATCCGCGATGATCAGCTCCGCGCATTGGCTCGAGCGCGCCTATGCATCGAGCCGGCGGCGGGAGGAGGGGAGTGATGGCAGGCGCAGAGGAACCCGCGAGCGGCGAATCGCTCGACACCTCCGATCTCGAGTCCTACATGGGCGTCCCGATGGAGGTGCAGCAGCTGCGTGAGCCCGTGGCCGTCAACGACATCCGCCGCTGGGCGCAGGCGATGCACAACGCCAATCCGCTGCACTACGACCCCGACTGGGCGGCCGCGAGCCGCTTCGCTTCGATCGTCGCGCCCTATTCCTTTGTAGTGGCGACCGACCTCGCTCACGGCGCCGGGCCCGCCAACGTCGGGCGCATCCCGAACTCACACCTGATCTTCGGCGGCGACGAGTGGTGGTTCTCGGGCGACCGCATCGTGCCCGGCGATGCGATTCGCTGCTATCCGATGCCCTACGACTACAAGCTGAGGCAAACGAGCTTCGCCGGCCCCACCTGCTTCCAACGCGGAGACACGGCCTACGTGAATCAGCACGGTGTTCGCATCGCCTACCAGCGTTCGACCGCGATCCGCTACCGCGTCGACCTCGCGCGCCGCAAGGCGGCGTTCGGCGAGGCCCCCGAGCGCGAGTGGAGTGACGACGAGCGCATGCAGCTCGAGGAGAGCAAGGGCCGCTTCCTGCGCGCGCTCCGAGCCCTCGCGCACGGGCCGCGCCCCTTCGACGGCGTCGAGGTGGGAGAGGCGCTCGTGCCCCACGTTCTCGGGCCCCACACCCTCGCGTCGTTCGCGACCGAACACCGCGCCTTCCCGAAGAACGTCTGGTTCGGAGCACTTCCGAGGCTGGGCCTGCGCAGCGCCGCCGAGATCGGCTATACGCCCGAGATGAGCGGCTGGAGCGGCGCCCCCGAGCTCGCCGCGATGAATCCGGAGCTCAGCGATGCCAGCCTCTACGGCCCCGGCCGAGGTCACTTGAACCCGCGCTTCGCGCGACACGTGGGGATGAGTCGCGGCTACGGCTACGGGGCGTCGATGGGCGCCTGGATGTTCGATTACGTGAGCGCCTGGATGGGCGAGTGGGGACACATCACCCACGCGAACACGCAGTACCGCACGCCCGCCTTCACAGGCGACGCCACGTTCCTGAAAGGCGATGTGAGCGCCAAGGCCATCGACGGGCGCGGCCGGGGAATCGCGAGCGTCGACGTCGAGCTCACGAATCAGGACGGCGCGCTGCTCGCGAAAGCAAAGGTCGAGGTGTCCCTGCCGCTCGGGGATGAGCCCGCGCGGTAACCTCGTGGTCCCGGTCCGGGCACAGCCCGGACCACCCCACTTCGCTCGGCTTCGCCTCGCTGCGCGCCGGGCCTTGCGGGTCCCGGTCCGGGAGCGGCCCGGTCCCACCCGCACTCCGCTCGGCTGCGCCTCGCTGCGCGCCGAAGCGGCTTGCGGTCTTCGTCGGCTTGCATGTCTCGTGGGTCGGAGGCGGAGCCTCGTTAGCGATGCTTCGGTTCGCCTCAGCATCGCCTAGCGCGGACGGTTGCGCGGGAGCCCGAGGAAGCGCTCCGCGATGATGTTGCGCATGACTTCGCTGGTGCCGGCGTAGATCGTGCCGACGGCGGACTTGCGCCATTCGAACTCGACGGCGCCTTCGGCGGGGCTGTCGGCTTCGGTCTCGGGCAGCAGGGCTTCGGGGCCGAGCAGCTCGAGCAATTCCTCCGTCGAGCGCTGAACCGACTCGGAGGCAAAGAGCTTCGACATCGTGCTCTCGATCCCGGGCAGGCGCCCGCTCGCGGCGACCCAGCTGACTTTCAGGCCGAGCAGCGCTGCGACCTCGTTCCGCACCCAGACGCGAGCCAGGCGCGCGCGCAGCTCGGGCTCGGCGATACGCCCGCAAGCAATGGCCCAGCGCTGCGCCGCGTCGAGCGAGCGCAGCGCGCCGAACATTCCGCCGCGCTCGAGCGTGAGGGCGACGTTCACGACGGCCCAACCGCCGTCGACAACGCCCACGCGCAGGCGATCGGGCACGCGCACGCCGCGGTAGAGGGTCCGATTCGTGCGCCCCGGTGCACCGAAGGTGAGCACGGGCTCGATCTCGATTCCCGGGCTCTGCATCGGCACCAGGAACATCGTCAGACCGCGGTGCTTCGGGGCTTCTGTATTCGTGCGAGCGAGCAAGAATACGTAGCTCGCCTCGTGTGCAAGCGAGGTGTAGCTCTTCTCGCCATCGAGGATCCAGTCGTCGCCGTCGCGCCGCGCGCGCGTCGCGACGTTCGCGAGGTCCGAGCCGGCTCCGGGCTCGCTGTAGCCGAGGCAGAGCGTGACCTCACCGCGCAGCACGCGCGGCAGGATCTCGCGCTTCTGCGCCTCGCTGCCGACTTCACGCAGCGTGCCGGCGACCATCAGCGTCGTCGCGAGCGCGTCGGTCGGGGCGTCGCGGCGCACGCACTCTTCGGCGAAGACGCGCAGCTCCCAGGCGTCGCGGCCCTGCCCGCCATCGGCCTCGGGCCACGACGCGCCGATCCAGCCCTTTGCCGCGAGCGCGCGGTAGAAGCTCCAGTCGTGGATCGTGCCGCTGCGGTGCGTGCGCTCGAGAATTTCTGGCGTCAGGTATTCATCGAGGAACGCACGGACCTCGGCGCGGAACTCCTCGCTGCGCACGCCGAGGCTGAAGTCGATGCCGGCGCTCTTCGCCCCCACCGGCCGGGGTCGCGGCGGCGCGGCCACCGGCAGCCCTCCGCTCGCGCCGTAGAGCAGCGAACCGAGCCTGCGCCATTCCTCTGCTGCGTCGCCTAGCACCATTGGCCACCCGCGCGCGCGGCGGTGGTAGAGCTGGATGTCGTGCGCGAGCGTGTAGCCGACGCCGCCGTGAAATTGCACGGCCGCCGCCGTGGTCGCGCGCGCGGTCTCGCTCGCGAACAGGAACGCCGCCGACGCCCATGCGATTCGATCGGCCGCTCCCTGATCCGTAGCCCACGCGGCCCGCCACACCAGCAGGCGCGCGCCCTCGACGTCGGTCGCGCGGTCGGCGAGGCGGTGCTGGATCGCCTGAAAGGACCCGATCGGCACGCCGAACTGCACGCGTTCGCGCACGTGTGCGATGCAGAGCTCGAGCGCACGCTCGGCGAGGCCGACGAGCGCCGCGGCGCAGAGGACCTGCCAGTCGGCGACCGCATCCGCGTGCAGCGCCCGGGCCGCTGCGCCCTTCGCGAGTACCACGCGCCCGGCGCCATCGATGCGGCGATCGGCCAGCGGCAGACACGGCAGCGTGTGCGGCGCCTGTGCCGGCGCCGGCGAGCGCGCGAGCACGAGCACGTCGCGATCGAGCGCAATCACCGCATCGGCGACCGCACCGGCCGGAACCAGCCGCGCGACGCCGTCCGCTGGCGCGCGCAACGCGAGCGTCGCGAGCGAGCCTGGAGCGAAGTCGTGCGCTGCGCCGCTCTGCGCGAGCAGTCGCTGTGCGGCAAAGGCCTCCGCGAAGGGAACCGGCGCGAGGTGTCGCCCACACGTCTCCGCAGTCAGTGCGAGCGCGACGAGGCCGTCCCCGCCGCCCGCGCGCGCGACGCAGCCCTGCAGCGCCCGCCACAGCTCCGCGTCGAAGCCGAGCGGCTCCGCGGCGCGCACCCGCGCGGGTGCGCAGGCTTCCGAGAGCAGCGCGGCCACTTCGCGTTGCACTCGGGACTGTGCTTCCGAAGGCGCTAGCTCTGCCATGGAACCTCGGGCGTCGAGATCACCTGCGGCCGCGCCGCGACGACCACCGGAATTCTTTTCACGAGCCGCGTTCCGATCGCGAGGATCCAGGGTTCGCGGTAGTCGCCGGCGGCGCCCGAGCAGACGACGTCGGGCGCGAGTGCGGGAATCGCGCGCAGCGCGAAGTGGCCGACGAAACCCGTGCCGAATTGAGCGACTCGGAGCACCGCGAACGCCCTCCCCTCTCGCGAAGCGCGATCGACCCGATCGCCTCCCCGCGATGATACGATGCCGCCGGGTCGCGAATCGCGCGATCGCGATTCGACGAGGTTTCGGGAAGGAGCCAGATGATCAAGCTCGGAACGAATCTGCCGGAGCACCTGATCGGGAAGGACCAGGGCGCGCTGGCCGAATTCCTGCAGGCCCTCGAGGAGCTCGGCTACGGCTATGTCACTGTCGGCGATCACGTGCTCGGCGCCGATCTCGCCGCGCGCCCGGACTGGCGCCCCTTCATGGGCAAGGCCCCGCTCTACGACCGGCACATGGTCTGGCACGAGCCGCTGGTGCTCTTCGGCTACCTCGCCGCGCTGACGCGCTCGCTCGAGCTCTGCACCGGAATCCTGATCTGCCCGCAGCGGCAGGCGGCGCTGCTCGCGAAGCAGGCGGCCGAGGTCGACGTGCTGACCGGTGGACGCGTGCGCTTCGTGATTGCCGCGGGCTGGAACGACGTCGAGTTCGAAGCGCTCGGAGTCGACTTCGCAAAGCGCGGCAAGATCATGGAGGAGCAGGTCGTCCTGATGCGCCAGCTCTGGACCCAGGAAGTGGTGAACTACCAGGGCGAGTTCCACCGCGTGACGGCAGCCGGCATCAACCCGCTGCCGGTGCAGCGGCCGATCCCGCTCTGGTTCGGCGGCCAGTCACCCGTCGTGCTGCGCCGCACCGGGCGCCTCGCCGACGGCTGGTTCCCCTACTACCCGTGGTTCAGCGAGTCGCAGCTGCGCGCGGACCTCGAGCAGATCCGCAAGAGCGCGCGCGAGGCCGGCCGCGATCCCGCGGCGATCGGAATCGAGGGCGCGATCTACTTCGAGGACGAGCGCTTCGAGAAGCCGCCCGGCGCGCGCAAGGCGCCGAAGACCCTCGACGAGTGCGTCGAGTACGCGCAGTGGTGGAAGAAGTTCGGCGCAAACCGCTATTGGGTCACCGCGCCGTGGGCGGACCTCGGCCCCGAGGAGACAGGCACTCGCGTGACTGGCAAGAAGTGGAGTGGCATCGAGACGCGCTTGCGCGCGCTGCAAGACTTCAAGCGAGCGATTGGGTCGGACTTCTAACGCGGGCGCGACGTCTCCGCAGGCGCCCGTGCGGGCGTACGCACGGACGCAATCGCGGACCCGAAACGGACGGGTCTCCCAATGAGCGGCGATCTCCTCGAAGCGATCCGCGACGGCGTCGCGTGGCTCACGCTGAACCGCCCCGAGCGCCTGAACGCGCTCTCGCAGCCGATGATCGAGGCGCTGCGCGACGCGCTGCCGCGCCTCGCCGCAGATCCGGCAGTCGGCGCGATCGTCTTGACCGGCGCCGGGCGCGGCTTCTGCTCGGGCGGAGACGTCAAGGCGATGGGCGAACCGCGCGAAGCCCACGACGCGCTGCTCGAGGAGATGGCGCGTTCCCTGCGCGAGCGCACGGAGGTGTCGCGGCTGCTGCACGAGCTGCCGCTGCCGACGATCGCGATGATCCGCGGGCCCGCTGCGGGCGCCGGATTCTCGCTGGCCCTCGCCTGCGACCTGCGTATCGGCGGAGAGTCCGCGCGCATGGGCACCGCCTTCGCGCGCGTCGGTTATTCCGGAGACTACGGCGGCAGCTATTTCCTGACGCACCTGGTCGGCAGCGCGAAGGCGCGCGAGCTCTACTTCTGCGCCGAGATGTTGGACGCCGCGCAGGCGCTCGCGCTGGGCCTGCTGAACCGCGTCGTGCCGGACGCCGACCTGGAGGGCGAGACACAGGCCCTGGCCGCGCGCCTCGCCGCCGGCCCGCGCATCGCGCTCTCGTACATGAAGCGCAACCTGAACGCCGCCGAGACCGGCAGCCTCTCCGAAGTGCTCGACCTCGAGGCCTGGAACCACAGCCGCTGCGGCCTGACCGACGAGCACCGCGAAGCCGCGCGCGCCTTCGCCGAAAAGCGCGAGCCGGTGTTCCGGAAACAGGGCCCCTGACCGAGATCTGCCGGAGCTTCTGCCGTTCGCAGCGCTCCAGTCCCGTTCTCGCGGCAGGCCCGTGATACCGTGGGCGCGTGCCGAGTTCGCCGCCGCTGACCGGCCTGCGCGTCGTCGACCTCACGAGCGGCGTTTCCGGCGCCTACGCGGCGAAGCTGTTCGCAGACGCCGGAGCGGACGTCGTCTGGGTCGAACCGCCCGGCGGCGATCCGCTGCGGAGCTGGTCGGCATCGGGGCGCTCCCTCGATTCGCACGGCGATGGCGTGCTGTTGCGCTACCTGCGCACGAGTCAGCGCAGCAGCGTTCTCGACATCGCGAGCTCGAGTGGCCGCGCAGAGCTGTTGCGCCTGTATGCGAGCGCGGATCTCGTCTTCGAGAGCTTCGCCCCGGGGCGGCTCGCGGAGCTGGGCGTCGGCTGGGACGCGCTGCGCGCGCTGCGGCCGCAGGCTTCGCTCGTCTCGATCACAGCCTTCGGGCAGACGGGTCCCTGGGCTGCATGGCCCGCGAACGAATTCACGCTGCAGGCGTGGTCGGGCTGCCTAGCGTGCCGCGGGCGCGGCTTCGGGCCGGTGCAGGCGGGCGGACAGCTCGGCGAGCCGATGGGAGGTGTCTGCGCCGCAGTCGCGGCACTCGCCGCGCAGCGGCGCGCGGACCGCTCTGGCGCGGGCAGCTGGGTCGATCTCTCGCTGCTCGAAGTGATGGTGCCGACCTTCACGAATCTCGCGACGGTCTGGGGCTCGCTGAGCGGAGTCTGGGACCTGCCGCCCGCCGACGAGATCCCGTCGGTGCACCCGACGAGCGACGGCCACATCGGCTTCTGCATCTTCACGGGACAGCAGTGGCAGGACTTCACGCTGCTGATCGAGCAGCCGCAGCTGCGCGAGGAAGCCGATCTCTCGACGATGATGGGGCGCATCGCGCGCGGCGAGGAAATCCGCGGGCTGATCGATGCGTTCACGTCGAAGCACAGCACGGACGAGGTCGCCGAGCGCGCCGAGATGCTGCGCATCCCGGTGGCGCCGATCGGGAACGGCGCGAGCCTTCCGCGCATGCTGCACTTTCAAGAGCGCGGCAGCTTCGTGCGAAATCCGCGCGGCGCGTTCCTGCAGCCGCGCGTGCCCTATCGCCCGCAGCGCTGGGAGCCGCGGCCCTTCGCGCCGGCTCCGCGGCTCGGAGAACACACGAGCGAAGTCGAGCAAGCGCTCGCCGCGCGCCCGCCCGCGCAGCGCGCTCCGCTCGCGCAGGGCGCGCTCCCGCTCGCGGGCCTGCGCGTGCTCGACCTGACCGCGTTCTGGGCCGGCCCGCACGCGGGCCTCTTGTTCAGTGCACTTGGCGCGGACGTGATCCACGTCGAGTCGATCCAGCGCCCCGACGGCATGCGCATGGGCTCGGTCAAGCCGCCGACTGAAAAGCTGTGGTACGAGTGGGGCCCGACCTTCCACGCCGCGAATCTCGGCAAGCGCTCGCTGACGCTCGACCTCACGCGCCCGCGCGGCGTCGCGCTCTTGAAGCGCTTGATCGCAGTCTCCGACGTCGTGATCGAGAATTTTTCGCCACGCGTGATGGAGCAGTTCGAGCTCGGCGCGGACGCGATCGCGGCCTCGAATCCGCGCGCGGTCTTCGTGCGCATGCCGGCCTTCGGACTCGGCGGCCCCTGGCGCGACCGCGTCGGCTTCGCGCAGACGATGGAGCAGATCAGCGGGATCGCCTGGCTCACGGGTTATGCGGACGGCTCCGAGGCCGGCGCGCGCGCGGGCCCGATGAATGCACGCGGCCCGATGGATCCGCTCGCGGGCACGCACGCGGTCTTCGCGGCGCTGCTCGGCCTCGAGCACCGCGACCAGAGCGGAGCCGGTGGGCTGATCGAATCGGTCATGGTCGAGACCGCGTTCAACGTCGTCGCCGAGCCGATCCTCGAGGTCGACGCGTCGGGCGAGCTGCTCGCCCGCGAGGGCAATCGCTCGCGCCGCGCGGCGCCGCAGGGCGTCTACGCGTGCGCGCAGGGGCCCTGCGAATTCGCCGGCCCCGCGGGCTGCGCGCCGCTGCTCGCGCTCTCGGTCGAAACGGACGCGCAGTTCCGCGCGCTCTGCGATCTGCTGGGCCGCAGCGACTGGGCGCGCGACCCGGAGCTCGCATCGCGCAGCGGCCGCGCCGCGCAGCACAGCGAGCTCGACGCCGGCATCGCGGCGTGGAGTGCCGAGCGCGAGGTCGGCGCCGCCGCGCGCGAGCTGCTCGCGCGCGGGATCCCGGCGGCGGTCGCGATCGGCTCGCGCCGCGCGATCGATCTCGAGCAGCTCGCCGCTCGCGGCTTCTTCGAGGAGGTCGAGCACGCGGTGATCGGCCGCCACCAGATGCCGACGCCGCCGTGGCGCTTCCGCAGCGCAGCGGACGCGCCCGCGGCCGCGCAGCCTCCGCGCGCACCCGCGGCCTCGGCGTCGCCGCTGGCGCCCGCTGCGTCCAGTGCCGGGATTCCGCGCGCGCGGAGCTGGCAGCGCCCCGCGCCGTGCCTCGGCGAGCATTCTCGCGAGATCCTGCGCGAGCTCCTCGGCGCAAGTGAAGCGGAGCTCGCAGAGCTCGAGCGCGAGCAGCTGATCGGGACGCGGCCGATCTGGGAGCTCGGCGCGAAGGGCGCTTGAAGCGGAGCGCGGCGACGGCAGATCGCGCGATTCGCCGCGTGAATACGTTTCCCTGATGGAAGCTTCCTGACGAGACTCCTATACAACGCCGGAAGATTCATCAAATGGTATTGCAACTTCGGCATAGCTTCCCGGTGTAGCTGCAGTCACTACAGCCGCAATGCGCTCGAGGTGCAATCGCACGCGAGACCATTTCGTCGTACCGGCCAGAACAACGATGGCAATCTTGCGCTCTCTGAGGTTCTGCTGGTAACGAATTCCTTGATCTGTAGTGAGCAAGAGATCGACCGCTGCTTCCTCTGCCGTATTCAACAGAGCGCCATTAGTCAGCCTGTCCCAACCTCGTGCCTTGGCCGTGATGATGGTGTGGCCGGAGAGCGCCCGGGCAAGGCCCCGCGGAGTTCCGTGGTCAAAGAGGATGAGCATCGACGGGCGCGGAGTCCTCCGCTGGAACTGACACCCTCAGGCTTTGTGCCACAAAATCGAGCACCGCTGTAATCTGCTCCCGCGTCACGTCGAATTGTTCGATCACCTCTTCGACGCTCAAATCCTCGAGGTTTTCGATCACTGTGGCAACGGGCAACCGGGTATCCCGAAATACCCATGCGCCGCTGACTTTTCCCGGAATGCTTTCCACGGCGGAGCATTGCGACCAATCGAGAGTCGGCATTTTTTCGAACTCCTTCTCTCACATTACAGCAAGGGATACACGAAAAGGATAGTTGAAAGAAGCGGGGTTCTCAATCTGAACGCGGGGCTTGCGCCCGCGATGCCTGGTGGAACCCGCAGAGTCGGTGCGATCGTGAGCTCGGAAGCAAACAACCCGGCATTGGAGCTAGCGCCCGCGTTCGAGTGCGTTCAGCTGCTGGCGCAATACGTCGGCCCGAGGGAAATCGGGAAGCTCGCGCGCGAGCTCGGCAGCTCTCCGCCACTGGCGGGTGTCGCGCGGGCGCAGCTCACGGACGGCGCGGTCGAGCGCGGCCCAGGCGAGGTCCGCGTGCTCCGCGCGGCCGGCCGCTGAGGCGTAGAGCATGACATCGCTGACCGCGCTGCTGCGCGCGAGCAGCGGCGCGAGCAGCGCGAGCGCCTCACTCGCGAGCGCTGAGTCCGCACCGGGCAGTGAGACGCGCCACTGAGCGCGTAGGCGCGCGGCTTCGGGATGCAGCAGCTCGCCTGGCTGCCAAGCCGCGAGACCCGCATCGAGCGCGCGCAGTGCTTCCCAATCCTCACTGGCGAGAGCGCGCCAGGCCTCGATCAGCGCGACCCCTTCGGGCGGCAGGCCGAGCGCGCCGGAATCCGCATTGCCTCGCCGCACCGCCGCGAGGCCGAGCAGTGCGTTGCGATTGCCGGGGCGCTCGCGCAGCACGCGCTCGAAGTGCTGCGCCGCCTCTAGGTTGCGAGCCGTGTCGAGCGCGGCCCAGCCGCGGACGAGATCGCGATCGGGACCCTGCGCCTCGAGCGCGTCCGCGAGTGGCGCAAGGCGCGCGTTCAGACCTCGCGACGACATCCGGCGAGCGAGCAGCGCGAGGTCCAGGCCTTGCGCGCGCTGCGCGAGCGGCACCTGGCTTGCGATCAGCTGCATCGCATCGCGCGTGCCGCTTCGCAGGCGCACGCCAGACGCGAGGCGGTTGTGGTCGTCCGTGTTGCTGGCTGCGCCGGCCGCGAGTGCGCGCGCCTCGTCGTTGCCGAGCGCGAGCGCTGCGGCGACATCCTCGACCCGCATCAGTCCGCGGCTCGCGAACTCCTCGCGCGCCGCCGCGAGCGCGCGCGGTGCGCTCGCGAGCGTGTCGAGCGGCGCTTCGGAGGCGAGGAAGATCAGCACCGCGGGCTCGGGCATGTAGACCTCGAGCTGTGGGAACACGCCCTGCAGCGTTGCGAGCAGCGAGGCGAGCACCTCGCCGTCTACGAAGCTCATGCCGATCCACTGCACGAAGACGCCGCCGGGAGCCAGGTGCTCGCGCGCGAGCTCGAAGAACTCGCGCGTGTACAGATGCGAGGCGCCGGAGGTCCACGGGTGCGAGGGCTGCGAGACGATCGCGTCCCAGCGCGCGCGCGTCAGCGCGAGCGCGCCGCGCGCGTCTCCGAAGCGCAGCCGCACACGCGGCTGCGCGAGCGGGTCGCCGCCGCGCCGGGGCAGTGCGATGCGATTCGCGGCCGCGACCTGCGGCTCGAGCTCGACGACGTCGACGGCCTCGAAGGCAGCCGGCACCGCCGAGAGCGTGCGAGCTCCGCCGAGGCCGACGATCAGCATCTGCTTCGCATCGGGCCTGGCCAGGAGCGGCAGCAGGGCCAGCCATTCGGTCTCGCTCGCGGGCTCCGGCGGCAGCTCGGGCCGCAGGATCCCCGCCTCGGGCAGGCCGTTGCTGAACAGGTGCCAGCTCCAGCCCTCGTCGAAGAGCGTGACGTCGCTCCCGCGCCCGATCCCGAGGAACACGGGCCTCCCCGCGATCGGAATGCCGGAGAAGACGCCGTGGCGCAGCAGCTGCCAGGGCGGGGGCGTCCGAACGAAGACGAGACCGAGGCCGACGATCAGCGCGGCTCCCGCGAGCAGGGGTCGCCGCGGCTGCGCGCGCAGAGCCGTGAAAAACGCGAGTCCGAGATTCGCCGCAGCACAGGCCAGCAGCGTGCCGGCGAGACCCAGCTCCGGCAGCAACAGGTAGCCCGCGGCGAGCGCACCGACGATCGAGCCGAGCGTGTTCCACGCGTAGACGCGCGCGCTCGCGGAGGCGGCCTCGCCCGCACTCACCGCGTGCAGGCGCACCGCAAACGGAAAGCAGGCGCCGATGCAGAGGGTCAGCGGCAGCAGCACCGCCGCGGCAGCGAGCATGCCTGGTGCCGGCTGCAGCGCCGATGCGCCGAGCCTCGCCGCGAGCGCCGGCAGCCAGTCCGCCGCGCGGAATCCGAGCCAGGCCGTGAGCGCGCAGCCGAGCTGCGCCAGCGCGAATCCGAGCGCCGCGCGGGGCTTCGTGCGCGCCAGGCGCGCCGCGAGCGCGCTCCCGATCGCGATGCCCGCGAGGAAGCTCGCCAGCATCGACGCGAACGCCGGCGTACTACCGCCTAGCACATGGGAGAGCAGCCGCGTCCACAGCACCTCGTAGCAGAAGGAAACCGCGCCAGAAATTCCGATCGCGGGCAGGATCCAGCGCGCCTCCCCACGGCCCGCGGCAGCGGGAGCTTCCAGCGGCGCGCCGCTGCTGCGCGCGAGCAGCGCTGCGGCGACGAAGACGGCCGCATTCACCACGGCGCCGGCGTAGATCGTGTGGCGCAGACCCAGCGCCGGCAGCAGCAGGAACGCGGCGCACAGCGTTCCTGCGATCGCGCCCGCGGTGTTGACCGCGTAGAGCAGGCCGATGCGCGGCGCGATCTCGTCCTCGCTGCGCACGGCGTGCCGCGCGAGCAGCGGCAGGGTCGCGCCCATCAGCGCTGCACAGGGCACCAGCACCGCGAAGGTGCCTCCGAGCTGGAACGCGAGCGCCGCGGCTCCGAGCTGATCCGGCAGTGCCTCCTGATTACCTAACAGAGAGACGTAGACCCCGCGCAGCGCCGAAATCGCCCAGGGCACGGCGATCGCGCCGAGCCCGATGCCGAGCTCGAGCAGGCCGTAGGCGAACAGCGGCCGGCGCACGCGGCCGACGAAGCGCGCCGCGAACGCGGCCCCGGCCGCGAGCCCCGCCATGTACGCCGCGAGCACCGCGGCAACCGCGAGCTCCGAGGTGCCGAACACGCTCGCGAACTCGCGCGTCCAGGCGGTTTCGTAGAGCAGCGCTGCGAAGCCCGAGAGGAAGAAGCAGAGCAGCAGCAGGGCGAAGGGCATGCGTCGCGAGTGCTGAGCCAGAAGCGTCAACCGAAGCTCAGACCCGGCGCGATTCGCGATCGCCGCGAACGCGCTCCGAGCCGCTTCAGATGCTTCCGAGCGGGAGCAGGAACGCCTCTTCGAAGGGGCCATCCACCAGGAAGCCCCAGGCCTCGGGAACATCCCAGGCGATCACAACCATCGGCAGCGAGGCGAGGAAGATCCCGAAGCCCATCAGGACCCTGGCTGCGCGGAAGGGGCGCAGCACCGCGGCGTCCAGAATCACGTCTGCACGCGGCGCTTCGGGATCGATGCCTACACCGCCGAGGAACGCGCGCGCGGCCTCCGGCGGGCTCTCCGCGCTGGCGGCGGCGGCGCTCTGCGCCGCTGCCTCGGCAAGCGCGGGATTCGCGAGCCAGAGTCCCAGCGACGCGGCGAGCAGCGCGCGCACGATTCGACCGACACGAGATCTCATGGCTTCCCTCTCCTCGGGTCCCAGCCTTCGGGTCCCATTCTAACCCGGCGAGCGGATTCGGGTGGCGGAGGGTTGGAGGAACCGCCGCTTCCGCGAACGTCAACAGGCCGCGGGACATCGTCCATCGCCCGGCCGAACACGCGTAGGCGTACGGCGTGAAGAATCCATGTGGCCTGTTCGTGTGGCTCGTGCGAGGGCGTCGGTGGTCAGAGCAACCCGAGCGGGACAGCCGTGACGCCTCTGCGAATCGGAAGCATTTCGCGGCATAGGCAGACGACAGCGCCGGGACCGATCGACGACCCGAAGCGTTCCAGCGCGGAAAAACTGGCCGCGGAATCCGCTCTAGGGCTACCTGCCTTCTTGACTTCGACGGGGTAGATCTTGCGGTCTTGCATGATGAGCAGGTCGATCTCACGGCCTTCCTTGTCGCGGTAGTAGAAAAGCTGCGGCTGCTTGCCTCGGTTCCACCAACTCTTGAGCACTTCGCTGAACACGTAGGTTTCGAGGATCGGCCCGCTCATCGCCCCGGCCTCCAACGTTTGTGGCGATGACCATTCCGCCAGGTAGGCACACAATCCCGTGTCCAGGAAGTGGAGTTTCGGCGCCTTCACCAGCCGCTTGGTCAGGTTGGAATGATACGGCTGCAGCAGGACCACCTGGAAGCTCGTTTGCAACACCGATAGCCAACTCTTCGCCGTGTTCACGGCAATGTCCGCGTCGCGTGCGAGATCGGACAGGTTCAGCATCTGGGCGGTGCGAGCGGCGCAGGCCTTCAGAAAACGGATGAAGCCGGTTTCGTTGCCGACCTGCGCCAGATCGCGTAGGTCGCGCTGAAGGTAGGTTTGCAGGTACGAGCTGTAGAAAAGATCGCGGTCGTGGACCGCCTTGGTTGCCAGAGCGGGGTAGGAACCAAGCCAGATGTCAGCGTAGGCACGCTTCAGCGTGAGGGCGGTCGCGTCCGTCTCACGCGCCTCGAGGGCCGCTGGCGTCGGAAGGAACGGTGGGACATTCAGGTTGCGCTTTCGTCGCTCACGATTGGAGAGGCCAAGCAGGTTCAGAATCGCCACGCGACCGGCGAGCGTTTCGGAGATTCCCTGCATCAACTGAAATTGCTGCGACCCCGTGAGCCAAAACGACGGGCGCTTGCGTCCACCGCGATCAACGGCCATTTTGATCAGCGGCAGCAACTGGGGCGCATACTGGATCTCGTCGATGAGCACCGGCGGCTCGAATCGTTCCAGGAAAAGCGCTGGATCGGTCTGGGCGAGCGTGCGAGCGGCCGGGTCGTCGAGCGTGACGTAGTTGCGGTCCTGCTTCGCTATGCGTTGCAAGAGCGTCGTCTTGCCTACCTGCCGTGGACCGGTCAGAAGCAGCACAGAGAACTGCTTCGAGGCCTCGAGGCACGCTTCGCTGATGGCTCGCGGCAAATACCTCATGACCGACCCGTTTGCAACTGTATTGCAAATTAGCCGGTCGCGGGAATGCGGTCAAGGCGGCCTCGGAGCCCGCGCCGCCGCGCAGCCCTCAGCTTCCATCGAGCGCCGCGAGCGCCGGCCCGAACGCGAGCAGGTAGCGGTCGAGCGTCCGCCGCGCGCGCTCCCGCGCCTCCGGCGCGTTGGCTTCGATCGGCGTCGACAGGCGCGCGAAGCCGCGCGGCTGCGTGCGGGCGAAGGGGCTCGCGTCGAGGCCCGTGAGCGCACCTAGCAGATCTGCCGCGAAGCCGCGGTCTCCGAAGCGCCAGTGGTAGACCAGGCGCTGCTCGCGGGCGTCGCGAAGCACCGCGACGTCGACGCCGCGGCGCAGCCTCGCCACGCTCTCGCGGCCCTGCTCCTCCACCCGAAATCCAGCCCCGGGCAGCAGCGTCTTCGGCGAGAAGGGCGATCGGCTCGGCAGGCCTGCGTCTGCGCCGACGCAGAGGTCGACTTCCTCCGTCGGACGCGTGTAGTGCCGGCTCAGCATCGAACCGATCGCGAGTGTGCCCAGGAACTGCCGGTCGATCGGGAGCGGCGTGCCGACCCAGCCGGCGAGGCTCTGGAAGGCGATGCCGTCGAGGGGGGGCTGCGCGCGGCGGGGCGTGTCTGCCCGCGGGAGCCAGGACAGGCCCACGAGCAGCGCGACCACAGCGGCCGTCCCCGTCCATCGGATGGGCGCGCCGGGCTCCGCAGCGTCTCGAGTGCGCGGATCCTCCGCGGCTGCGCTGCCGCACACGACGAGGCCGACCGCGTAGAGCAGCACGGAGCCGGCGATCAACACGGCGAGGCCCTGGGAGGTGTGGCTCGCGGCCTCTCCCTGGGCCTGGTCGAGGCAGGCGATCCAGGCCACCCGCAGCGCGTTCAAGCCGAAGGCCAGTGCGGGGGCCACCAGCAGGATCAGCCAGGATCGCGCGCGCGCGGCGCCCCCCAGCAGCTCGCGCACGATCACTGCGATCAGCGCCAGCGTCGCGAGGCTCTGGAGGCCGCTGCAGGGCTCGGCCACCAGGAAGTTCACCTCTCCTCGCTGGATCTGGATTCCGCTCAGCGTGTGGTACACGCCGGCAAGGTTCAGGAGAGCGCTTCCAGCCTGGGCGGCGCCCAGCTGCAGCTGCCACACCGCGAGCTGGAACACGCGTGGAGGCAGAGGGAGTGCGATCGAGAGCACGACTAGCGGAAACGCCAGGCGGCGCAGCCCCGCACTTCCATGCACACGCAGGGCGAAGCTGGAGACGAGGGGCAGCAGCGAGAGCACGCGCAGGAGATCCGAGCCGGTGTATTGCGCCCAGCCGAAGACAGCGACACCCAGGGCGGCTGCCGCCGCGGAAGCGACCCGCCCGCGCATCTGGCTGGGCTGTGATGCGCCACTCGGCCAGCGGCGCCAGGCGAGCCAAGCGGCCGCCAGCACCACGAGGCCCGCGATCTCCTGTCGCGCTCCGAAGACGGCGCGCTCGACGCCCTGCTGTGTGACTAGCGAGGAAGCGTCGCTGACCAGGGAGCGGTAACTGAAGGCCAAGCCCGCGAGAGACAGCCACGGGACTGCGCGAGATCCCGTGCGCTCGCGCTCCGGCGCTGTCGGCGAAGCTGCGGACATGCCGAGGGGAGGCTACTCCGGGCGCCAGGCGAGCCGGATCCCCAGGCCAGCGCGATAGGTCCAGCGGTGGAACTTCGCCCGCCATTCGGCGGTCTCGGTACCGACGTCGTCGACGAAAATGGCCGAGAGCTTCTGCTCGCGGTTTCCGTACAGGCGGTAGGCCTGTCCGGAGAGGTAGAGGGACGAGACGATCGGACCGAAGCGGGTCGCCTCGAGTTCGACTTCGAGCCCCGGGCCGATCCCGTGGAGGACCGTCCGATCGAAGGACTCCATGCTGACCAGGCGAAAAATCGTCCGTGGTACCACTCCAGGCGGCCGCACGGTGGCGAATGCGCGAGCGACCTGCCCTTCGACTCGAAGCTGATAAACGGCCCACTCGAAGGACGGCTTGATGCTGAGGCGGCGATCCAGGACCTCGAGATCGAAGCTCACGCCCAGATTTCCGTTCAGGAAATAGCTGCCAAAGCTTGCTTCGATCACGCTCCCCTGGCCTGTCACAGCGTCGTCGGTCAATTGCTTGTTCGGATCGATTGGGGTGAGCAGAGGTCCTGGCACACCTTCGCGTGCCAAAGCCTGAGGAGCTCGGAGACCGCTCGAGAGCCCGATCTGGCCCCAGATGCGTGGCGCGCTGGGGAGAGCTGCAATCGGCGGCGTGCTGAGGCCCAGCGTGAGGCCGTAGATCGGAAACTGCACATTCGCGTCACCCTGGTCCGCCGGGCGCACGCTCGACGACACGCTTCCGAAGCCTCCCACGGAAACGAAGCTGCTCGCGATCCCGAGCGCGGGCTCCCAGCCGAAGAGATGGTAGGCATCGGCCCGCGCGCCGAAGGGCGCGGCCAGGCACGAGAGCCCAACTGCGACGAGCGCGAATAGCCGACTGGAACCGAGTGTGCGCGGTGGCAACCGCCGCCATCGATTCATAAGAGAGTATTCAAGCAGGAAGGTGTCCAGGGAACACGACCCGTTCGAGTGGTGGAAGCGCCGGAAAGCCAGACGCTGACGCTCCCCCGCAGCGCATCGTCGCAAATCGCGATCCCGGCGAGCAAGCGATTTCTCAAGGCTGCGCACCCGCACGCGAAGGCGCGCGCGGTTTTCGGCTCGATTCGCTGCGCCAGCGTTCCGCCTGCTGTGGCTCTCGGGCCCTCCAGGAATGCTGCAGGTCCCGGAGGGCCCTGTCGCGCTCAGCGCTGGCCGCGAGCGACGTCAGCCAGGCGGCCGTTCCGGGGGGATCGAGGGATCCCCACTCGGCTGCGAGTGCGGCGATCGCGCCGGGCGTCTCGGCTGCCCCCAGGCGCGGGCTGAGCCAGGTTGCCGTTCCGAGCGGGTCGAAGCGAGCCGCCGAGCCGACCGCAGCCACGACCAGCTCGCGTCGGGTCGGAGCCGAAAGATCAGTTCTAGCCATCATCCGTTCCAGCCAATCCATGCCGGAGTCGGTGTGCTGCCTGCGCAGGACTTCGACCAGCGCCCGCACCTGATTCGCACGCGAGCTTCCCGGCGGCTGCGCATCGACGAAGCGGATGGCGGCCTCCGGATCGGCCTCTGCCCAGCCGCGAACTAGCGCAGCACCCAGGTCCAGGGCCGGCCGCCCGCGCAGCTCCGCGGACGCCGCAGCGGGATCGCGCCTCGCCCACTCGGCAACGGCTTCCGCCGCTCCGCGCTCTCGCAGCGGTCGCGGCCACTGCAGCACCCGGTCGAGAGTGCGCACCGGGTCGGCGCGCGACGCCCCGGTCGCGAACCAGGCGGCGTCCTCCACAGTCGCCAGCTCGAGGTGCCGCTCGAAGACGTCGAGTGCGGCTTCCGCGCTGGCGGTATCGAGGCGCTGGAGTCGGCTCGCAAGGCGTTCCGCGCGCAGCAGCGGATCGCCGAGCTGCAGTGCATCCGCGAGCGCGAGCTCGAGCGAATCCCGGCCGCCGCCCGCAGGCGCAGCGCCACACGCGGCCCAGAGCAGAGCGAGACAGAGCGAAATCAGCAGCCTCGTGAATCCGACTTTCGTGATGTCCACCGATCACTGCTTCGGCGCTTCGACGGGTGGCGCTCTCAGATTCGACGAGAGTCGCGTGAAGCGTGGAAAGAAACGCGAAGGGGGACACGGCTGCTGCCGTGTCCCCCTCCCTGAGAAAGCTCCCTTGCGGGAGTCTCCGACCCGGAAAAGCCGGGGGCAGAGCTATGCGCGGCCGCTGCGCCGTCGAACGGCGAAGTGCGCACCGAAGAGCGCCAGCAGCCCACCGGCGGCGCCCAGCATGGCCTGGGGCTCCGGCAGGATCATGACGATGTTGGATCCCTGGGAGAAGTTCTGGCCAGGGTTCACGATCGAGTTGGTCATACCGCCCGAGATCAGCGTCAGGGTCCCCTTGCCAAGCTGCGTCCGCATGTCCGAACCGCGCATGATCATGATGTCAGGCGGCCCGGTGACGCTGGCCTGATCGAAGGAAACCGTGATCGTGCCCGTAGTGACCGGGAAGCCCCAGTTCTGGCTGTTCTGGCCGAGTGCGGTGATACCGAAGGCGTTCGCCGGCGTTGCCGCGAAGTCCGTCCCCGTGCCCGGATCCAGGTCGGCTGCCCCGATCTCGCTGGTGACGATGCCGCTGAAGATCGTGCCGACGATGCCGTAGAGCGGCGCCGGAGCTTCGGAGACCACGTTCTGCTTCTGGCGCGGACCGCCCCAGGGACCCGGCTGGGTTCCGCCGAGCGGCCGCTTCGCGGCCAGCATCAGCGTCATGCCAGTTTGGCCGGGGCGCGGATCGCCCACCGTCACCACGCCGGTGGCCGGGATCACGTGCAGATAACCACCGCCCGTTACCACGGTGTTCATCACGCCGCCGAACTGATTCGGGCCCGCCTTGTAGCGGACCAGACCGGGCAGCGATCCGGAGCCGATCGGCGACGGAACCGGCGTTGCACACGACAACGCGGTGGCGTTGATCGCCATGATCGGACCGGGATTCGGGCAGAACGTGAAGTTCGCCGGCCGTGAGACCTTCGGACCCGTCGCGAGCATCGCGGATTCGCCGGGAAACCCGCCCATCGACGTCGCGCCGCTGACGACCGGCATGCCGCGCGCGAAGGTCGTGAACAGATCGAGAACGTTCGGTGCGGCGATGATCGGAATGATAAACGGCACGGGCGGGATGTCCCAGAAGCGGCCCGCGATCGTGAGCTTCGTGGGCGGATTGCCAGCCGTGCCCACGCTGGTGCCGTCTTGCTGGACCATCTTCGTGCCGCCGGCTCCGGCGCCCCTCGCGAACATGCCGGCGGGGAACCGGAACAGCGCTCCCGGCGACGGCGGCGCAACGCTGCGCGTCAGGAACAGCATCGGCGTTCCACCCGTCGTCGCCAGCGTGTTGATGTAGTCGGGGAGGTTCGGCTGGAACAGGGTCGGACCCGCCGGGATCCCTCCCTTTGCGATCGGGATCGCGGTTCCGATGCCGCGTCGATCGTACCAGCGGCCCATCATCGCAACCGGGGTGGCCGCCCCGGCGGTGCTGGCAAATCCGACCACTCCTAACAGAGCGGTCGCAACCGAGAGCTTGAATCCAGACTTTCGGACTAACATTCTCATCGCGTCCTCCAGTTTCATTGCATTCACACCGGCCTCTAGCCCGATGATACGTTCAGCTTACTTCCCGCGAGCTGCAGAAAGCAAGCGAATCGAGGCTGTTTCGACGCAGCTCGGTCTGCGCTCCGGCGCCCCACTCGAGGCTGATAGACTGAGCCGCTCTGACGCGCGCCCCAGGAGTCTAATGCATCGAATTTCCACAGTATTTTCCCTCGCCGCAAGCCTCGGCGCGGCTCTGGCCCTCGGCTCCGGCTGCACGCCCGGGTCCCAGGAAGGAGCCGGCGCTCCTCAGAGCAGCGCCGCCCATGCGTCGGTTCTGAAAGCGCTGCGGATCGAGGATCCCCTGGACCGCGCACGAACCCTGGCGGAGGCGCTGCGCCCGCTCAGCGCGGCCGACATCGAGGAGGTCCGCCGGGCCTACCGCGACACCCAATTCTCGGTCGCTCTCGGGGATCGGATCCTGCTCGCGTATTGGTGGGGCAACCGCGACCCGAAAGCCGCCCTCGAGTGGGCCCGCAAGGACCTCCAGAGCCCCCCGATCGTCGAGATCGTGATGGAGGAGTACGCGGCTGCGGACCCGGACGCCGCCCGCCGCGAGCTGAGCGAGATCCCGACGCAGCGCAAGGTGGCGATTTCCCAGTCCGTAGTGCGCGGCTGGTACCGCTCGGGCAGGCCAGGGCTGACGGAATTCTTGCAGTCCCTGGATTACGGCATACAGCAGCAGGAAATGCTGACCGCATACCTGCGGGCGCTGATGGCCCGGGAGGGAGCGCAGGCGCTGCGCTCGTGGGCGCTTGCGATTCCGAAGGAAGCCGGCGATCGATACCGTGAAACGGCGTTCCAGCGGGTTACCGCCGTGCTGGCGGCCACGGATCCGGAAGCCGGCATGAGCTGGGCTCTGGAGCATTTCCAGGGCCCGAGCGGTAGCGGGCTGCTGCAGCTCGCCACTGTGCCCTGGGCCCGCAGCGATGGCCTCGCCGCCCTCACGCGGCTGGTTCAGGTTCCGGAGGGACCCCAGAAGCTCGCGGCCGTGGATGCCGCGTTCCGCAGCTGGCTCAAGCAGGACCGGCCGGCTGCATTGGACTTCGCCGCGCGTTCGCTGGACGAGCCTTGGTTCGACATGGCCCTCGAGGCATACGCGCGGGTCATCGCGACGCGAGATGGACCCCCGGAGGGATTGAAGCTGGCGGCCAAGATCCGCCACCCGAATCGGCGCCAGGACGCCCATGTGAAGATCGCGCGCTACTGGCGGGCGAGCGACGAGAACGCGGTTCGCGAGTGGTTGAAGACGGCTGATCTGCCCGAAATCGCGCAGCAGCAGATCTGGTACGACCCGCCGGGAGGCCAGGCCGCCGCTATCCGGCGCGCCCAGGCTGCGGAGGCGGCGGGTCAGGCGGTGGCGCCGGGGCTGGCGCCGGGATTGCCTCTCCCCGCGCCTCCCTGACACGCGCGAGCATCTCAGCCGAGCCCGGAGCCCGGAAGCGCAGGGCCCGCCGGGCCAGCGAGAGCGTCTCGGCGTCGCTGATTCCGCGCTCGAGCCTCAGTGCTGCGAGCTTTCCGGCAATCGCGCCGTCTTCTGGAATTTCGCGCAGCGCGGCGGCCAGGCGCCGCTCGGCATCGGCCGAACGGCCGACCCACACCAGCAGCTGCGCCAGATCCAGCTCCTGCGTCGAATCTAGAGCCACGCTCGCTGCCAGCACGCGCTCGGCATGCTGCCCTGCTTCCTCGAGCGCTCCCCCGCGCGCCGCGAGCAAGCCGAGTGCGATCTGGGCTCGCAACAGCTCGGGCGAGAGTTCCAGGGCGCGCTGATAGCTCCGCTGCTGCTCCTCGGTAGGCGCATTGCTGCGCTCGAGCGCAAAGCCCAGGATCTCCTGAAAAACCGCCTGGCGGGGCTGCCGCTGCGCCGCAGCGGCTGCCAGATCCCGCGCCGGGATGCTCTCCCCCGCGTCGCCGAGGTAGCGAACGCGCGCGCGCAGCAGCTCGGACTCGCGGGGCAGCAGCGGCCCAGACGCGAGAACCCGCGTGAGCAGCGTCGCGGCAGCCTTGGGCCCTGCATGCGCAGCACTTCCCTCGGCCGCCGCCAGCGCAGCGGGAACGCGGGTGTTTCGCTCTCGCGTGAGCCGGAGCAGCAGCGGATTCCGCCTGCTGACCCTGCCCAGCTGCGCCAGCGCCCGCAGCTTCAGAATCTCCCCCTCTTCTGGAAGCGCAGCAGCGGCCTCCCCGGCTCCGAGCGTGCTCAAGGCCTCCTCGGCCCTGCCCTCCGCGAGATACAGCCGGGCCAGCCGCTGCCGGGCGTCGGTGGCCCCTGCGTCGATCCGGATCGAATAGCGGTATTCCTCGAGCGCGCGGTCGATGTCGCCGACCTGCTCCGCCGCCTGGGCGCTGAAATAGCGCGCGAATGCGTTATTAGGCCACAGGCGATTGGCCTCGGAGAGCTTCTCCAGCGCGAGCTGCGGCTGCTCGAGCGCCAGCTGCGCGCGCCCCTCGGCCAGAGCCCGCTGCGCGTCGACCGAAATGCGCGCGGCCACGGGCAAGGCCTCCTGGGCTCGGCCGGCCAGGATCAGCACGTCCGCATACTCGAAGAGCACGTCGGGGGAGACCGCGCCGGCGCTCTCGCTGAGCTCGACTGCGCGCTGCATCGCGGCGGCGGCGGGCGAGAGCTCGGACAGCTCGAGATGGTGGCGCGCGAGGTCGCGCCAGCCGAGGATCACCACCGCCGGCTCGTCCAGCTCGGTTGCCTCGCGCAACAGGGCCTCGGCCTCGTCGGGCCGACCGGCCGAACGCAGATAGGCTGCGGCCGTCATGCGCAGATCGCTGGACCGAGGATCCTTTTCGAGACCCGCGCGCAGCAGCGCGAGCGCGCGCTCCGGATCGACCTCGTCGTAGAACTTCAGCGCCTCGCCAATCAGGAAAGGATCCAGAGGGAACTTCTCCAGGCAGGCGTCGTAGCGTTCTCGCGCCACGGCGACGTCGCCCTTGGCCTGTTCGAGCTGAGCCCGGGCGGTACAGAAGCGCGCAGTGACCGTGTCTCCGAGACCCCGCTCATCCACGCTCCGTTCGAGTTTTTCGAGGCTTATTTCGGCCTCGTCGGCGCGCTTGAGGCCGAGCAGCGCCACGACGCGCACGCTGAGCGCGTCGGGATCGCCCGCGTCCAGAGCCAGCATCCGTTCCGCATCGACCAGGGCGTCCTCGTAGTTCCGGTGAGTCTGCATCGCGGCTTGTGAGTGCAGGCGGAGTGCGTCGAGATTGTCCGGCTCCGCGCTCAGCACCTCCGCTGCCTTGGCCATCGCGGTCTCGAAGCCCGCTGCATTCAGTGCCGCATTCCCGAGCTCGAGCGTGGCCCGGGTCTTCCATGCCGGGTCTTCTTGCGCTTTCTGGAGGGACCACTGAGCGCGCGTCGGCTCGCCGAGCCGGGCCAGCGCCAGGCCGTAGCGGTAGTGGACCTCCGGATCGTCCGATCCCGCCTCTACGAGCTGCTGGAGCGGCGCGAGCGAAGCGCGCAGGTCGCCGGCTTCCTGCAGCGCGCGGATCGCGTCCAGCGAAACCGCTGCGTCCCCACAGGCCAGGGTAAAGAGCAGCATCGGCGCAGCCGGCAGCAGCGCCCGCCACGAGCTCGAGCGACGCCGGTCCCCGAGCCGCGCAACGCCGGATCTCCGCACCATGCATCGCAGCATACAATGACCGCACCCAAGCCCAGACACTTGCGCGTCTGGGTATCCTCTGCGCCCCATGTCGCGACGCTGGTTCGAATCCCGCTGGCCCTGGCTACTCGCCGCGGGCGCGCTGCTGCTCGCGGTCACGCTGCGCGTCGAGCGGCCGGACCGGCGGCCCAGCGGATCGGTGCAGGACATCGAGCAGCTGTCCCAGCGCAGCGACCTGAACGTGCTCTACATCCTGATCGACATGCTGCGAGCCGATCGGCTCGGGAGCTATGGCTATGCGCGCGCCACCAGTCCCACGCTCGACTACCTCGCGCGCAATGGCGTGCGCTTCGGAAGGCATCTCTCGCAGTCCTCGTGGACGAAGTCCTCGATGGCCTCGCTGTGGACGAGCCTGTACCCGCTGCGCGCTGGTGTAACCCGCTTCGACGACAGCCTGCCCGAGGAAGCGCGGCTGCCGGCCGAGATCCTGAAACAGGCCGGCTTCCGCACCGTCGGCCTGTATCGGAACGGCTGGGTCGCGCCGACCTTCGGCTTCGCTCAGGGCTTCGATTCCTACGAGCGCCCGATCGGCTCCGGGGTTCCGGCGACCGCGATCGTCAAGAACCCGACCGTCCGCGAGGGATCGACGGACCTCGACGCAATTCGCGCGGCGGCGGAATTCTTGAAGGTGCGCGGCCGCGAGCGCTGGTTCCTGTACCTACACCTGATGGACCTGCACGAGTACCTCTACGACCCCTCGACGGCGATCTTCGGCAGCAGCTTCAGCGACGTCTACGACAGCTCCATCCTGCGCATGGATCGCATGATCGAAAAGCTGCTGAACGATCTCTCTGCAGGGGGCTTCCTCTCGAACACGCTGATCGTGATCGGATCGGACCACGGCGAGGCCTTCCAGGAGCGCGGCTTCGAAGGGCACGCGCGCAACGTCTACCGCGAGACCCAGGAAATTCCGCTGATCCTGAGCTTTCCGTTCCGGATCGAGAACGGGGTGACGCTCGAGACCCGGACCCAGAACGTCGATGTCTGGCCGACGCTGCTGGATCTGCTGAAGCTGCCGCCGCTCAATCCGAGCGACGGGCGCTCCCGCGTCCCAGAGATCCTCGCCGCGGCGCGCGGACACCCGCTGCCGCAGAGCACTGAGACTGCCGTCGCGTTTCTCGACCAGACCTGGGGCACGCCGCAGGCGAAGTCGGCGCACACGCTGTCGTTGCTCCAGGGCAGTCTGCGCTACGTCCTCACCTACGATCGAGCCGGCAGCGGAATGAAGCTGGAAGAGCTCTTCGATGCGAGCGGAGACCCCGGCGAGAAGCAAGACCACTTCGAGGCGCGCCCGGAAGCGTCGCGCGAGTTGCAGGCGCGCGCGGCCGAGCAGCTGGCGCTCCCGATTGCCTGGCAGCAGCCCCCCGAGAAGCTGGAGCTGGACGAGCTGCAGCTGAACCAGCTGCGAGCCCTCGGCTACGCGCTCCCCTAGAGCCTTGTGGTCCCGGTCCGGGCGCAGCCCGGACCACCCCGCTTCGCTCGGCTGCGCCTCGCTGCGCGCCGAAGCGGCTGGCGTCTGCCTATCACCAGCGCACGGTGAAGTCGAGGCCATAGCTGCGAGGCTCGCCCAGGAGAGCGATCACGGATGACAGGCCTGTCGTGCCGTCGAAGGCATTGATCTTGTAGGTTTCGTCCAGAAAGTTCCGCACCCAACCTGCGAGCTCGAATTGCCCATCTGGAGTCTGATACGCGAGCCGGAAATTATGTACCCAGTAGGGGCGCTGACCAATGGTGTTGTCTGGCAGAAAAAGTTTTCCGAAAAGATCTCCAGTACCGTGCCCCTCGTTCTGGTCGAAATACACCGTGTCGGTCCAGGCAGTGTCGTAGCGAGGAGTGAGGGTTCCGAAGCGGCCCAACTCGATGGGCCAATCCGCACTGATCGAGAGCGAAAATGGCGCCGCATACGGCAGCCGATTGCCCGTGTAATCTCTCACGATCAGGATTTCGATCAAGGTACCCGGGTTCTGGGGATTCCCGACCACACGGATCGTCGTTTGACCGAAATCCGTGAACTTCCCGTCGATCCAACCGAAGTTGACGTTCAGATGCAGATCGTCGACGAGATCGGGAATCCAATCCTTCAGCGGAAACGCGTCGACACTGGCTTCCGCCCCCAGCGTCTTGGCCCCGTCCGCGTTGACGAAGTCCAGATTCGGAAGCGTTGCATCGGCGTCCTGCCTCGTGAGCAGGAGCTGATAGTCCTTGTATTTGTAGTAGAACAGCGCCGCGTCGATGCTCAAGCGGTCCTCGAGCAACCTCAGCTTCACTCCCGATTCGAAGGAGTCGATCGTCTCCGGGTCGGCATTGAAGTCGAAGGCCTTCCCCGGCGGCGTGGGAGGAGACAAGCGATTCGCCGATGCGTTGAAGTGCCCCGCCTTCCAACCGCGGGTGTACTTCCAATACAGGCTCGAGCGTTCGGAAAAATGATACGAGAGACTCAGCATCCCGGTGGGGGCGCGCCACACCGCATCGGGACTGCGAACCAGACGGGACCCCCCCAGTTCGCGCCCATCCGGGCCTTCGTTGAAAAGACTGAACGAGAAGTCCTTGCTTTCCTGGTTGAAGCGCGCGCCGCCTTCCAGGGTCCAGGCGTCCGACAATCTGAGCTCGAGATCGCCGTAGGCAGCGAAGGTCGTCGTCTTCTGGCTGTAGATCCGATGGACGGTCGGGTTCCCCGTTTCGACGATCAGGTTCCGGATATCCGCGTCGAGTTCCTCGTACAAGAGAAACCCCCCGAGGTTCCAGCTGAGGTTGTTGTCGAGGAGCTCGCCGCCAAAATTCAGATCCTGCGTGACCTGGAATGCGTCGTCCTGCGAGAGCGTCTCGAATATCACGATGGGCGTGTAGTCCTGATCGGCGTCGCGAGAGCGCCGGTACCACTCGAAACCCGTCCGGCTGAGCATTTGCAGATCGCCGCGCCCGAGCTTCGCCTCCAGGAAGCCGCCGGTGTTGTCGAGCACGGTGTCACCGGTGCGATCGACGTCGATCCGGTAGGGGTCTGGATCGAGATTGTTGGCCAGCTCGTGTGCAACCCTGCGCTGAATCTCCTCCCGGCGCGGTACCCCCCCCACGCCGGGGTTCGCGGCATCGAATTCCGCCGCGATGCGGGAGTTGAGCGCCGTGACCGACGCCTCTTGATAGCCCCGGGCGCTCGTCCCACCCAGGTAGCCCCCATCGGTTCCGTACGAAGTTCCCACGGTCGACAGCTCGTCGACGTGGGATCCGTGGATGTTGAGCAACCACTGCTGGCTGTCGAAAGAGTCGAACTCGGGCGTAAAAAGCAGCTGGCCTCGCGCGGCCCAGGTTCCCGTGTCATTCAGGTGTTGCTCGAGGCCGAAGGGAAGTTTGGAGACCTGATTCAGCGGGACCCAAGCCCGGTCCATACGCTCGCCGCAGACGCTCGCTTTCCTTTCCGCGACGGTGCCTCGACCCACCACGGGCTGGCGCCCGCCGGGCGGCTCGGTGGCGCAGCCGTTCTTCATGTAGCCGTCGCGTTCGCGAAAGCGGAATGCCAAGCGCCCTGCCAGCAAGTCCTCGACGATCGGCGCCTCGACGTGGCCCTGGAAATCGCGTTCGTCGAAGCGCCCGAAAGTGCTGGTGAGGGCGGCAGAGTAGTCACCGGTGGGCCGCTTGCTGATGACGTTGATCGAACCGCCCGAGGCATTGCGGTAGGGGCCCATCCCCTGCGGACCGCGCAGGATCTGAACCTGCTCGAGGTCGAAGAGCAGCCCGAGCTGGATCGGTGCGGAATTGATCGAGACTCCGTCCCGGTAGATCGAGATCGCGCCAGTGGAGTTCGCGTTGTAGTCGGCGAGGCCGACTCCCCGAATGAAGAATGTGGGGACCGTGGACCCCGCGGTGGGGATCTCGACGTTCGGCGTGTAGGCGCTGAGATCCGAGATGTCCGCTGCGCCCAGCGCCTGGATGTCCGCGGCGTCGAAGAGGACCACCGATTCGGTGTCCTTGAGGCTGGGCGCCGTCCTGATCTCGCCGACGACGACGATTTCCTCGACACCCGTGGGCGGCTCGACAGCTTCCAGCTCGGTACTGCTCTCGGGATCGGCGCTGCGCTCGGGCTCCGCGCTGTCCGGCTCGTCGCTGGCAGGGGCAGTCTGGGGCGGATCCTGCGCCTGGGCCCATGCGGCAGGCGGTCCTAACATCAAGAGTGCAGTCAGGCAGGCGCGGGCGGCGAGGCTCCGAAAGCTCCCTCGACCGCGAGTCATGCGGGCTCCCGTGATTCCGTGCATGGCGAGTGGCAACGATGCTTCAACTCGAGACTGGCCGTCAATCGAAACCTTCGCTTCCCTCCCTATCCTTTGTCTCTCTCCTGCCACTCGAATAGGGGAGGTTTGCACGCGCCCCGGGCTGGCGCCGTCTACGGCAGCGGGCGCAGCGGTGGCACGCTCGCCCACGTTCCGCGCCAGTGGGTGAGTGGGTGACTGGGTGACTGGGCGTAGAATCGCCAGGCAGCGGCATCCAGGCCAGGAGGGCCCGCCATGGATTCGAATCGCGTCTTCGCCCTGATCCTCGCAGCGATCGCAAGCTGGGGCTGTGCGCGCGAACCCGCGGCGGCTCCCGCAGTGCCGCTACCCGAGAAGATCATGCCGGCCGACGCAATTCCGCAGGGGCCGGATCAGGTCTTCTCCCCCGACGGGCTGGTGCAGGTCCCAGCACCCGAGCTGAAGGGCCGCATCTACGTGCGGCCGCCGCGGCCCAATCTGCAGCGCTACAAGTGGCTGCTGCTGAACCGGCCCGAGCTGACCTATCGCCGCGGAACGCAGCCCTTTCCGCCCAGGGCCGAGGAGGCATTGCGCGACTACTTCGGTCGGCGGGTGCGCGAGGAGCTCGCGGGATCGCCCGGCTGGGAGCTGACCGATTCCCCCGGGCCGGAGGTGCTCTCGGTAGGGATCGCGGTACACGATCTCTCGGTGCTCACGGACAAGACCGAGACCACCTCCACGATCACACGCGCCGCTACTTCCGCGCCCTGCCTGTTGCGCCTCGAGCTCTTCGACTCGAAGTCGCAGCTGCCGCTGTTCCGCTTCCTGCAGCGCCGGCATCTCCAGGCGGGCAGCTTCGGCGGCGGGGACGTCGACAGCCTGCGCCTGCGACGCGAATTCGACGAATTCGCGCGAGAAATCGGCAAGCATCTGCGGACCACCTACGTCGCCGTGAAGGAAATTCAGCGCCGCGAGGAGGCCGCGGGCGAGTAGTCCCGCGCAACGATGTCGAGCACTGCGTGCGAGATCGTCCGCTCGATCCGGGTCGAGATCGAAGCGCCGGCCGCTCTCGTCTGGCAGATCCTGCTCGACCTTCCGCGCTATGCCGAGTGGAACGAGTTCAATCCCCGCATCGAGTCGACGCTCGAGCTCGGCGCCGCGGTGGTGATGGACGCGCGCAACCCGGAAACGGGAGACGTCACCCGGGTGATCGAATTCCTCGCGGCGCGCGTGCCCGAGCGCCTGCTCGCGTGGGAGCAGCCGGCGACGGCCGAGAACCCCGACGCCGCACGCCGCGACCAGCTGCTCGAGCCGCTCGGCCCCGAGCGCTGCGCGTTCCAACACACGGACCGCTTCCTCGGCCCCGGCGCCGCGCAGCTGATGCGGGAGCACGGCGCCTGGGTGAAAGCGGGCTTCGATCTGATGGCGCGCAACCTGAAGCAGCGCGCGGAGGAGATCCACTCGGCACAGCGCGCGCAGCGCTGAGCGCAAGCCAGCGCAAGCCGCTTCGGTGCGCAGCGAGGCGCAGCCGAGCGAAGTGCGGGTGGGACCGGGCCGCTCCCGGACCGGGACCCGCAAGGCTTGCGCAGCACTTCAATCGCTCCCCGCGCCGCTCTCGACCAGGCGCCGCGCACGCTCGGCACCCTCCGCGCAGGCGCGGCCGCGCCCCACACAGCGATCCCAGCGCGCGAGCAGCGACTCGGGCCGGTAGGGCGCCGCGTGATGATAGGTCGTGCGGTAGAGCTGCGTCTCCCGCGTGAGCTCTGCGGCCGAACTCGGCGGCGCGGCCGGCACGGCTGCGGCCGGCGGCTCCGCGAGGAAGCGCGCGGCGATCGGCAGGCTCGCGCGATCGATCGGGGGACCGAACTCGGGCTGGCTCGGCGCGAGCTGCCCGATCGCGCGCAGCAGCTGCTCCCGCTCGGGTCCCTGCGGCTCGAAGTGCGCGAGCAGCGGCACGCAGGCCGCGCTGCGGTCCCGGCAGCTCTCGCGAATCGCGAGTGCTTGCGCGCGCTCGCGCTGAGCCTCCGGCAGCGAGGCGAAGAAGCGCGGCAGCAGCGCGTTGCGGCGCCCGACCGCGGCCGGCTCCCCGAAACCGCTGAAGGGCAACAGCGCCGTGTCGTTCCGGAAGAACGCGCGCCCCGCCGCGTGCGAGAGCCGCGGGCGCAGCAGCGTCTGGATCTCGCCCTCGAGCTGCGCCGCGCGCAACACGCCGAGGGGCCAGAGCTCGTGAGCGAAGAGGGCTGCCAGTCCCTCGATCTCCGCGCGCCCGAGAGCTGCCGCGAAGTCGGGCTCACGCGCGCGCCGCGCGAGGCGTGGGAGGTCCTGCGCGAGCTCTGGGTTCTGGAAGCCGAGCAGGAACAGGTCTGGCCCCGCGCCGTACCAGATCGCGACGTGCTCGAAGACGCGCTCGAAGCTGCGCAGCACGAGCAGCAAGCTGGCTTCGTCGAGCTCGTATTGGTGGATCCACTGGCAGAAGACGCCTCCGGGCGAGAGCTTCTCGCGCGCGGCTTCCAGAAACTCGCGCGCGTAGAGCATCTCGACACCGCTGACCCACGGATTGCTCGGCTCCGACGCGATCACGTCGAAGCCGCCGGGGCTGCGCTGCAGCGCGCGATAGGCGTCGCTGCGCGCGATGCGGATTTTCGGGTGATGCGAGGCTCCCAGCGTCGCGGCGTCGAAATGGGGCAGAGCCGCGACGACGCCGGGCGAGATCTCGCCGACCACCACCTCCTCGATGCTGCGGAGCGCCGCGAGCTCGCCGGCCGTGACTCCAGTGCCGAGGCCCACGACGAAGGCGCGCTTCGCCGGCTCGGCGAAGAGCGCAGGTAACACGCCCAGCAGCACCGTCGTCGCGGAGTCTTTCAGCGTCGCGCTGTCGGGCTTGCCGTTCACGTGCAGGCCTAGCACGCGGGTCCCGGGCCGGGTGTAACCCGGCCCACCCGGACTCCGCTCGGCTGCGCCTCGCTGCGCACCGAAGCGGCTTGCGGTCTCGCGGGTCCCGGGCCGGGAGCGACCCGGCGCTCCCGCACTCCGCTCGCCTGCGATTGGCTGCGCGCCGAGGCGGCTTGCACTGCGCTGCTCAGCACCCGCGTACTCGACCACGCTGACCGTCACGCCGGGGTCGTCGTCGTAGAAGACGATCTTGCGGTCGCCGAGCAGCTGTCGCAGTGCCGCGCCGGCATCCGCTCCGACCCGCGCTCCCGGCAGCGGCGTGCGGATCCGGAACAGCCCCGCCGACAGCAGCTCCTGCGACCACGCCGGGGCGCGCAGCAGCAGCGCCAGGGCCGGTGCGAGCACGAGCAGCGCGGCGATCGCGGGCGCGGCGCGCCGGCTCTCCCTCGACTGCGCGAGCGCCAGGCTCATCGCGCCGAGCGCGAGAGCCGAAACCGCGATCCGATACACGTGGTGGAGATCGAGCCAGAACAGCAGCGCATAACCTCCGACCAGCGCGCCGAGCAGCGATCCGAGCGTGTTCCAGCTGTAGAGGCGTCCTGCGGTGGCGCCGAGCTCCCCGTAGCGGCGGCGCAGGTGATCGAAGACCAGCGGCAGGCCGGCGCCCGAGAGCAGCAGCGCCGGGGCCATACAGGCCAGCGCCAGCGCAAACGCCGACGCGTAGAAGAGCGGGAACGCGACGTCTGCGAGCGAGAACGCGGTGCGCAGCTCGTGCGCGAGCAGGGGCAGCTGCGGGATCTGCCGATAGGCGGCCGTCAGCAGCGCGACGAGCAGCAGCTGACTCGCGATCAAGAGCCAGCCCGGAACGCGGGGCAGCGCACTGACGAGCAGGCTGCCGCACGCGATACAGAGCACGAAGACCGCGACCGCGATCGAGAACGCGTATTCCGAGGAACCGAGTGAGAGCGCGCAGAGCCGGATCGCGACGACCTCGAGCGTCATCATCGCGAAGCCCGAGGCCAACACCGCGAGCGCGTAGACGGGAAATGCAGCCGGCGGCGGCTCCGCGCGCTCCGGCAGTGCGGCGGCCGGAGCCGCGCGCCCCCCCAGCCAGACGAAGATCGCTCCGGCTGCGAGGTTCAGGCCCGACATCGCGTACAGCGTGCCCGGGAGTCCCAGCTCGGCGATCCACCAGAAGCCCGCGAGCAGCGCGCCGAGGAACGCGCCCGCGGTATTCAGGCCGTACACGGACGCATGCACGCGCGTCGCGTCGTCGGGGCTGCGGGACAAGCCCTGGGTCAGCAGCGGAATCGTGCCGCCCATCAAGACCGTCGGCGGCAATAGCAGCAGCGCGCAGAGGCCGACGTCGAGCGCGAAGCCGCCCACGTCGCCGAGATCCGGCAGCCACAGTGAGAGAGCGCGCGCCCCTTGGAAGAGCAGCGGAAACGCGAGCGCCCAGGCCCCGATTCCGATCTCGACGCCGCCGTAGAGCTCGAGCAGGCGCGGCGCGGCTCCGCCCGCGGCCGCATCGAGCAGGCGCCGGCGCGAGAGCGCTCCGAAGAGCGCATAACCCAGCGCGAGCCCACCGAGGAAGAGGCCGAGCACGGACGCCGTGGCTTCGCCGTGCGAGCCGAGCAGTACCGCGAGGTAGCGCTCCCAGGTGACCTGATACACGAGGCCGGCGAGGCCGGTCAGGAAGGTCAGCGCGAGCGCGATTGCGCGCGTCATGGGCGGCTGATTCTATCCGAAGTGCGGCGCCCGACTCCGGGCCGGTGGAACGCGATCGGCGGCGAGACCAGAGGCTGGATCGGGTCCGCGCGGTGGCGCACTGCTGCCTCGCGCACGCGCGGAGCGGCGAGATCGCTGCGCAGGCCTGCGCGGACCCGGACGCAGCCCGCTTTCTCCTCACGCCGCAGCGCGCTCGCGCCTAGAGCAGCGTGCCGCCGTCGAGCAGCAGCGTCTGTCCGGTCACGAAAGAGGCCGCAGGCGAACACAGATAGACGACCGCGCCCGCCATCTCGTCGGGCTGGGCGATGCGGCGCAGCGCGGAGCTGCGCTCCATCTGGCCGCGGATCGCGTCGTTCGACCACAGCACGGTCGAGAACTCGGTCTGGATCAGGCCGGGCGCGATGCAGTTCACGCGGATGCGGTCTGCGCCCCAGGTCTTGGCTTGCACCTGCGTCAGCATGATCAGCGCCGCCTTCGAAACCGAATAGCCGCCGATCACGTCGCTCGCCGAGCGGCCGCCGACGGAGCTCACGTTCACGATGCTGCCGCCCTGGCCGTGGCGCAGCATCGCCTCGCGCGCCAGGTTCGAGAGGAAGTGTGCCGACTTCAGGTTCGTGTTCAGGAGCGTATCGAAGGCGCGCTCGTCGAGATCCTGGATCGGGCCAAAGACGGGGTTCGTGCCGGCGTTGTTGACGAGCAGGTCGACGCGCCCGAAGTGGCTCTGCGTCTGGTCGACGAGGCGCCGCAGCTCCTCGAGTCGGCGCACGTTCGTCGCAACCGCGAGCGCGCGCCGGCCCGTCTTCTCGACCGCGGCCGCGGCCTCGGCCAGCGGCCCCTCGTTGCGCGCGGCGAGCACGACGTCCGCGCCGTGCTCGGCCAGACCGAGCGCGATCGAGAGGCCGATGCCGCGGCTCGCCGCCGTAACAAGTGCTCTCTTGCCCGAGAGTCCGAGGTCCATGCCTTTGGCCTTTCGCTCCCCAGCGGCAAACGCCACGCGGGGCTGAACGGTGGGAGCCTCCGCGCCAGCCTCACCGTTCGCGAGGCCCGAGATCGTGCCCCCGCTCGATTCGACCTGCGGGCCGCCGACCCAGTTCACGAAATGGAGATCCGCCTCTCGCACCTCGCCCGATAGCCA
>CAYTJA010000058.1:0-16297 GCA_964437835.1 uncultured Spirochaetales bacterium | reverse complement strand
CACATCGCGCACATCAACCTCGCCGAGGAGCTCGTCGCGCAGCGGCGCCCGGGCGCCGCGCGCGCGCACGCGGAGCAGGCGCTCGCGATCGCGCCGGACTCCGCGTTCGCGCAGGCCGCACTCGCGGAGGCGGAGGCCCTGCAAGAGCGCTGGCCGCAGGCCGAGGCCCATTTTCGCCGCGCGCTCGAGCGCCAGCCCGAGCAGATGATCTGGCGCGCGGGGCTGGCGGGAGCGCTGCGCGCACAGGGGCGTCTCGCGGAAGCGGTGGCCGAGTACGAGCGCGCGCTCGCCGCGGAGCCCGAGCGCGCCGAGCTGCAGCTGAACCTCGGCCTCGCACTGCGCGAGCTCGGCCGCAGCGACCAGGCCCTTGCGGCCTTCACGCGCGCGCTATCGCTCGATCCCGCGCTAGGCCCCGCCCATGGCGCCCTCGCCGTCGCGCTCGAGGAGCGCGGCGACACCGGCGCAGCGCTCGCTGCGTATCAGAAGTCGCTCGAGCTCGCGCCGGACCAGGCCGTGATGCGCGCGCGCTACGGCCGCCTGCTCGCGGAGCGCGAAGAGCCGGAAGCTGCAATCGCGCAGCTCGAAGCATCGCTGCGCCTCGCCCCGGGCGAGCCGGGCGTGCACGCGCTGCTAGCGGCGCTGCTGCTGCGCAGCGGACGCGAGGCCGAGGCGGCAGGGCACTATCGCCAGGCGCTCGCGCAGGGCGCGCGCACGCCCGACCTGCTGAACGATCTCGCGTGGCTGCTGGCGACGAGCGCAGATCCGGAGCTGCGGCAGCCTCGAGAAGCGCTGCGCCTCGCGAGCGAGGCCGTAGCCCTCCGGCGCGATCCGCAGCTGCTCGACACGCTCGCGGCCGCGCAGCTCGCGAACGGAGACGCCCGCAGCGCAGCCGCCCTGCAGCGCGAGGCGATCGCGCTCGCCGAGTCGCAAGGCGACCCGGCGCTGGCCGCGCATCTGCGCGAGGCGCTCGAGCGCCGTGAGCGCGGGCGCTGAGTGCCGCGTTGCGCCGCAGCGCGCAGCGACCTGGTGAGAGATTCGGGCTAGGCCGTTTCGGCGCGCAGCGAGTCGAAACCGAGCGAAGTGCGGGCAAGCCGTTTCGGCGCGCAGCGAGCCAAAGGCGAGCGGAGTGAAAACAAACCGCCCCGGCGCGCAACCAACCGCAGGCGAGCGAGGTGCGGGAGCGCCGGGCCGCTCCCGGACCGGGACCCGCAAGACTTGCGTTTCAGCCGCCCTGCAGGACGACCCCCGGCAGCGCGCCGGTGGCTGCGCCCTGCTGCATCACGGGCACGCCGTTCACGATCACGCCCTCGTAGCCCTCGGCATCGATGACATAACGCGAGCTCTGCGCCGGAAAGTCTTCGACCAGCCGCGCCTTGCCGGCGCGCAGGCGCGAGGGATCGAAGAGCACGACGTCCGCGCGCGCGCCGACGCGCAGGAAGCCGCGGCCCTCGAGCCCGTGCACGATCGCCGGCATGCCCGTCAGTCGCTGCACCGCCTGCTCGAGCGTGAGGGAGTCCGGCACCCAGTCCGTGAGCAGGCGCGTCGAGTAGTCGGCCCCGGAGAAGGATGCGAGGTGCGCGCCACCGTCGCTCGAACCCGGCATCACGAAGGGCTCGGCCAGCGCGCTGCGATTCATCTGCCGGATGAAGTCGCTCGCCGAGGCCGCCGAGTTCGATTCGAAGTTCATGCGCAGGTTCTCGGAGAGCGACAGCTCCAGGAAGCAGTCGAGCGGCGTCTGCCGGCGCTCGCGCGCGATCTCCGCGACCTCGCGCCCGACCAGCGCGGCGTTCGCGGGCTGGGTCGCCTCCTCGACCAGCAGGCTGCCGGGGTCGATCGTGAACGCGCGCCGGCTCGAATCCGCGAGCGTTTCGGCCATGCGCGCGCGCACCGCGGGATCGCGCAGCGCGTTGCTGCGCTGCGGCTCGGGCAGGCACAGCAGCTCGCGCCAGGTCGGGATCTCGTCGAAGAGGAAGGTGTCGCAGAGGCGCAGGTGCGCTTCGAGCTTGTTGACCGAGCACATCGGGTAGAGGCGCACGCCGGCCGCGTTCTGCTCGCGCAGCCAGTCGAGTGAACGCTTCCAGCCGAAGGGATGCGTGTTGCTGGGCGTCAGCGGGTTCAGCTCGACCGGCTTGCCCGAGGCGCGGTAGATCGCGAGCAGCAGCGCGCGATCCGCCTCGTCGTAGCCCTCGCTGAAGCTGCGCGGGATGATCTCGATCGCGCCGCGGTCGAACTCCGCCAGCACTGCGCAGAGCGCGACGATCTCCTCCGCTGCCGCGAAATTGCTCGGCACGGGGCGGCCGTCCTCGCCGCGGTGGATCTCGACCTGCGAGGTCGAGAAGCCGACCGCGCCCTCGCGCATGCCCTGGCGCACGAGCTCCTGCATCGCGGCGATTTCGGCCGGCGTCGCAGTACGCTCAGAAGCGGCCTCGCCCATCACGAAGCGGCGCACGGCCGAATGGCCGACATAGCTCCCGACGTTCACGCCGAGCTTGCCGTCGAGGCGCCGCCAGTAGTCCGCGAAGCCGCCGCCCTCGAAGCGCCAGCCCGCGGCCAGCGCCGCGCGCGACATGCCCTCGACGCGCGTCAGCATGCCCGCGAGCCAGTCGACGTCCTGCGGCTTCGCCGGCGCGACCGTGAAGCCGCAGTTGCCGGCGAGCACCGTCGTGACCCCGTGCCAGGTCGAGGGAGTTGCGAGCGGGTCCCAGTCGAGCTGAACGTCGTAGTGCGTGTGGACGTCGATGAAGCCCGGCGCCACGACGAGGCCGTCGGCATTCCAGACCCGCTTCGCGGGCAGGTCGATGCGGCCGATGCGCGCGATGCGGTCGCCCTGGATCGCGACGTCGGCCGTGTAGCCGGGTAGGCCGGAGCCGTCGATCACGCGGCCGCCCTTCAGGATCAGGTCGAATTGCATGGCACCTCCTTCAGCTCGGCGTCTCTGAGAAGAATTCGAAGAACTCCGATGCGACCTCGTCCCAGCTGCGAAGTTTTCGGGCCTGGATCTCTGCGCGAAGCCTCGCGTATTCGCCTTCGTTCGTGAGCAGATCGATGATCGCCGCGCTGATCTCGTGGATCGAAGCGGGATTCACCGTGAGGCAGCCGCCGGCGTCGGCGATCTCTTGCATGCTCCCCACGGCGCTCGTGATGCAGGGCACGCCGCGTTGGAGCGATTCCAGGATCGGCAGTCCGAAGCCCTCGGAGAACGAGCAGAACAGCGTGAATCGAGCTCTGCAGTACAGCGCGTCGAGCTCGGACTCGGAGACCGAGTAGCGGATGCCGACGGGGTAGCCCTGGCTCCGGTAGCTCTCCACGAGCTTCAGGAAATCACCTGCGAGCCAGCCCGGATTGCCGGCGAAGAGCAGCTCGAAGCGGTGTCCCTGCTTCATCGCGAGGATCGCGGCGCGCAGGATGCCCTTGCCGTTCTTCCTGGGTTCGATCGTGCCCACGCAGAGCCCCAGCGGCAGCTGGATCTCGCGCGGGGGCGCCTCGCGGTGTTCGCGCGTGCGGGGTTCGAAGTCTCCGGCCAGCGGAATCACCTTGACGTCGAGCGGAGCCTCGAGCTGCCGAGGGATCCCACTCAGCAATCCCTCGAGCTCGCTCGCAATCGCGCGGCTGATCGGCGCAATCTTGTCGGCATGTCGCACGAGCTGGAGGTAGCCCGGGAATCCCGCACTCGTCTTCGCTTCGAAGAACTCGGGGTGAAAAATCGGGATGAGGTCGTACAGGACGAGCCCGAAGCGCAGCAGCTGGCTCTGCCGCAGCACGGGGTAGATTTCGTTTCGTGGCAACGCGATCGAGAGCTCGGGAAGCAGCACCGGATTCCCGGAAAAGAGCAGCAGCTTCTCGGGAGCGCGCTTTCGATCCAGCAGCCTGCGGGCCGCCCTTCCGAGCTTCGACGACGCGAGCCGGCGCAGCGGCCGCTCGCTCGCGGCGGCCCAGTCGAGGATCCGCTGCTCGGAGCGAGCGTCGAGCAGCACGGCGCGGTGCTCCCGATCCCAGACGAACATGCCGAATTCGCGGCCCTGCTTCGCGAGCGAGATGCAGAGCGAGCGGACGACGCGTTGGATCCCGCTGTTGCGCCGGTGCTCGAGCGTGTGCGTGACGTCGACGAGCAGCCTGCTCGGAGACGCAAGCTCGAGCTCCGAGCGGAGCTGGATCGCGCGCGTACGCTCCCAGAGTCTCGAGAAATACTTCTCGTATCCCTCGTAGCGGAGCTCGTAGAGGCTGTCCCGGAACGCGTCGAGCGTCGGATAGCGCCCGGCGAGGATGACCCAGTGCAGCAGGTTCAGGGTCTCGATCCCCAGGTCCTGCTTCGCGAGCAACAGTCCGAAGCTGCGGAAGCACTCGGAATCGGAGTCGTCCCGCAAGCGCGGAGTCCGGATTTCGAAGGGCTCCCGCGCTGCGCGCACAGGGCGAGCGGGACGCAAGCCGTCCGTCTCCAGCCAGCGCTGCAGCTGTGCCAGGCGTCTGGACTGCGGGGGGCTCAGCTCGATCACGCGCCGGATTGTAGATCCGCCTGCGGGACGCGCTCAGCACCCGAGCCGCTCAGCGAGCTCGATTCACGGCTCCGGATCGGTGAGATTCCAGCAGCTGGCGGGCGAGCGTCTCGACCTGCGCGGCGAAGCGATCCAGCGTGTAGAGCTGCTCGACGCGGGCCCGTGCGCGCAGGGACATGCGCTGCCAACGCAGCTCGTCGTCGTAGAGCTCGAGCACGCAGCGCGCCGCGGCTTCCGGATCCAGTGGATCCGCGAGCAGCCCCGTGACTTCCGGCTCGACGACGTCTGCCGGGCCTCCGAAATCCGACGCGATGACCGGCGTGCCGAGTGCCATCGCCTCCACCGGCACCAGGCCGAAGGGCTCGCCGAGCGGCAGCGAGAGGCAGAGCCGAGCGCCGCCGAGCTGCGCCTGCTTCTCCGGCTCCGTGACCGCGCCGCACAACTGCAGCTGCTCCAGGACGCCCTGCAGCCTCGCTTCGGCGCGCAGGGCGTCTGCGTCCACGGGGCCGATCACGCTGAGCGAGATGTCGCGCCGGCCCGAGATCCGCCGCAGTGCCGCGAGAACCCCGAGGTAGGCGAAGGCGTTCTTCCAGGGGTGCCGGCTCGTGACGCAGACCAGTCCCGAACGACCCGAGCTCGGAGGCGCCGGCTCGAGCGACTCGATCAGTCCCGGCGGAATCACCTCCGCCTGCAGGCCGTGGATGCGCTCGATCAGCTTCGCGGTGTAGCGGCTGTTGGTCGCGACCGCGTCGAGCCTCGGAAGCAGTCGGCGATCGATCCGCCGAGAGAGCCTCCGGCGCAGCGTGTGCTCCGAGGCGCGGCCTTCGCGCACGCGAGCCAGGATCGCTGCGTGCCGCGGCAGCGAAGCGGGCAGCGCTCCGACCCGCTGCGAGGCCCACGCCTCGGAAACCGAGAAATACGCGCGCCGGTTCGGCTCCTGGCAATACCACAGGATCGGCGGCGCGGATCCGGAGCTTCCGAGCGCATCCAGGGCCCACCACGGAGCGGGAGCGTTATGCGGCAGCAGCAGATCCAGCTCCGGCAGCTGCCGGCGGATTCGCGCTCCGAGCCAGCGGCTGTGCAGGCGCTCGCCCATCCACGCCGGGCGGCGCGGCAGCAGGACGCTGCGGGTGCCGTCGGCGCTCGGCTCGGGCACTGCGGTGCTGAAGCAGGTGATCTCATGACCGCGGGCGGAGAGGGCCCGGGCCAGCAGCAACACCGTGCGTTCCGCCCCGCCGAGCGGCGACAGCGCCGGGTGGACGATGCCGATGCGCACGCGCTGCGGCCTACCAGGGGAGCAGTCGCCGCGAGACGAGCGGCCGCCTCGGCGGCGGCGGAAGTCCGATCTCCGCGGCGCGGGTGACCAGCTCGCGGTGCGAGCGCGCGAGGAACTGCTCCAGCTTTTCGACCTCCGGATCGAGGCACGCGAGATCCGGCAGGGCGGCGACCGGCGCCGAGAGCGTGCAGCCACGCTCCGCGCGCCGTCGCGGGTGATCCGCGGCGGCGGCCCGCGTCGCGTGCGTCAGCGGGATCCAGGGCCGGTCGACGTGTGGCTTGCGACCGACCTGATGCAGGAAGCCGGGCTCGCCGCCGGGCAGGGGTTGCAGGAACGCGCGCCCGAGGAAACGCCCGCGCAGCAGCACGCCTGCGTGGGCCGGCGGCTGCTGGATCTGCTCGAAGGGCAGGCCGGCCGCGGCGAAGCCGAGGCGGTAGCTGTCCTTGTCGCCGTGCAGGTAGCGATACAGCCAGCGCGCCCGCGCATTCAGGAAGCAGGCCCCGCGCAGTGCGCGCTGGACGCGCGCGCGGTCCACGAGCAGCTGGCCCGCCTCCGTCTCGTAGGACACCCGCTCGCGAGTCGCCGGGCGCGGCAGCTCGAGCAGATCGAAGATCCGCGGGTTCAGCGATTGAGCGCTGCGGCGGTCGACCCCGTCGCGCAGCGCGAAGATCCGGAGCGGATGCGGGTGATCCACCTGTACCGACAGCAGCCAGCTGTCGGACCAGAAGAGATTGCCGCTGGCGCGATAGCGGGGGGCGTCGAAGAGGGGCGCCGGGTCGCGGAGGGGGACGCAGTCCGCATCCAGCAGCAGGATCTCGGGGAAGGAGCTCGCCAGCAGCGCAAAGGGCTTGATCGCAAAGCCCGCGCCGCGCAGGCGCTCGTCGCCCGGCGGGAGCGGGGTGCGCTGCAGGTCGACGCATACCAGCGGCGCGAAGCTCCGCTCGAAGAACTCGCGACAGGCGGGCGGAAGCTCGTGTTCGCCCGAGTGGACGAGCTCCACCGGAAGCTGCGAGCCGTGGAGATTGCGCAGCGCGTCGAGCGCCAGATAGGCCTGGGACAGCAGCGCGCGCCCCCCCGCGCAGATCGCGATGCCGCGCTCGGGGCCGGCTTGGCTCCCGCGGCTCCGGTCCGTGCCAGCGCAGACAGGGCCCGAGTCCGTGCGAGCGAGGTAGGCGCGGAGCTCCGCGCCCACCCGCGTGCGGAAGCGCAGCATCTCCGCATAGCGCCAGACGCAGATCGAGACGTAGCTGACGAGCGCAGCCGCCAACAGGGTTGTCGTGAGAAAGCCCACTGCTCAGTCCAGCAGGTGCCAGTCTGAAAGGAAATGCCGATACAGCGCGACCGCGTCGCGGTCCTCGCGATTCTCGTGGTGCGAAAGCGCGCGATGTCGATGCACCGACACCCGCGTGAGGCGCGAGCGCGAGCCCGCGAGCGGAACCACGAAGCGCTGTACCCCGGCGCGCGCGAGATTGCCGGAGATCCACACGTCGTCGCGGGTTCGCGCCGATGCGGGAGCGTCGTGATAGTCGAGCAGGGCGGGCCCGAAGAAACGCGGTTTGACGAGGTAGCCCGCGCTGCCCTGGATCACTTCGATCGCTGCCGGGCGCAGCTGGTGCTCGGCGTAGAGCGTGTTCCGCCGCGCGTGGTCGAAGTCGGGCGGCACGCGAAAACCGCGATGGCAGAGCGCCGCGTCCGGCAGCCGGGCGCTCCAGCGCAGCAGGTTCTCGACCAGCTCGCGGGGGTAGATCTGATCGTCGTCGACCACGATCAGCGCCGACTCCGGCTCCGGTTGGCGCAACAGCGTCGGGACCAGCTTCGTGGCCGGGCCGAGGTCGCGCTCGCAGCGCTCGATCTGGAGACTCGGGAACTCGGCGACGAAGCGCGGGATCGCATAGGCGCTCGCGTCCCGCTCGCAGCGCTCTGGAAGGTTCAGCACGATCGCATCGGGGGGGCGGGTCTGATCGAGCAGCGAGGCCAGGGTCGGGCGCAGCCGAGCGATGCGCGAGGGTGTCGTCGTCAGCGACACGACGACGGGCGCGCTGCCCCGGACCGGCAACGCTCCGCGCGCGCTGGCGCGGCTCGAGAGGGGCAGGTGGAGCGCGATGAAGCGCACGCGCTCCCGGAAGCGCCTCCGCAGTCCCACCCCGGCCGACGCGGCCATGCTCGCACCTCCCTCGGAGCGCGGGAGCCGATACTCTCCCACCCGGCACATGGCTAGCGCAACGGCGATCCCGCGGCTCATGCGCGAGCAGCTCGCAAGGCTCGCGCCCTTCCTGCGCCCGTTCCGGCGGGAGATCTGGATCGGGAGCCTTTGCACCGTCGCTGGCCTCGCCCTCACCCTCAGCTATCCGCAGATCGTGCGGCTCGTCGTGGATCAGGGGATCCAGGGGGGCGAACTCCCTCGCGTCCTGCAGCTCGTCGGAGTTCTCTTCGTGATCCTGATCGCCGATGCGCCGCTGACCTGGCTGCGTCGCTACAGCTTCGAGATGGCGGGATGGCGGTCGATGGCGCTGCTCCGACAGGAGCTGGTCTCGAACCTGCTGCGGCAAGAGGTGGCATTCCACGATCGCCAGTTTGCCGGCGATCTCTCCGCTCGGCTCGAGATGGATACTGGGCACATCCGGATAATGGTGGCGCATCTGCTGCCAGATGTGCTGCGATTTTCGCTGGCGGGCGCCGGTGGATTGCTGCTGATGTGCTACGCCTCGCCGTTCCTGGCGGCGTTGATTCTGTTGGTCGCACCCGCGGCGAGCCTGGTCACGGCGCTGCTGGGTCACTCGCTCCAGCGTCGCACGCTGGAGGCCACCGATACGAATGCTGCGTCGCATCTCGCCGCAGCGGAAACTCTTGCGGCGTTTCGCACCGTACGAGCGCACGCGCAGGAGGGTGGCGAGGCGCAGCGATATCGGAGCCTCCTCGATCGCGTGGTCGGCGCGGGCAGTCGGACGGGGCGAATCCATGCGCTGCTCGAGGCCGTCACCTCCTTCGCCAGCGAATCGGCGCTGCTGATCGGCATTGGGGCGGGGGGAGGGTTGATCGCGGCCGGTCGGATCAGCCCCGGGCAGCTGGTGTCCTTCCTTTTCTACGCCGGGCTCGTCGTGCGCGCATTTCGCACGCTGTCGACGGTCGCGGCGAAGCTACTCGAGACCCACGCCGCGATGGATCGCATCTTCGAGCTGCTGCGGCGCGAGCCGGCGATGCCACTCGCCGGGGGGCTGCGCCCGGAGCACCCCCGCGGCCGGCTGGAGCTAGAGGGTGTGTACTTCCGCTATGTCGGGCGACCCGAAGCGGAGGTGTTGCGAGGCGTGAACCTGAGCGTCGAGCCCGGGGAACTCGTCGCACTGGTGGGCGCATCGGGCTCGGGAAAATCGACCGTCCTCTCGATCCTCGCGCGTTTCTACGACCCGGATCGGGGGGTCGCTCGATTCGACGGCCGCGACCTGCGCGAGCTCGATCCCACCTGGCTGCGCCGGCAGGTGCTGTTGGTCGGCCAGGACGCTGCGATCTTCTCCCGGAGCCTGCGCGAAAACCTGCTGTTTGGGCTCAGCGATGTCTCCAGCGAAGAACTCGAGTCAGCGCTGCGCGCCGCGCAGGCGTGGTCCTTCGTGGCCGCGCTGCCGCAGGGCCTCGAATCGACTGCAGGAGATCGCGGCCTCAGCCTCTCCGGCGGTCAGCGCCAACGGCTCGCACTCGCGCGGGCGCTCTTGCGGCACCCGCGCGCATTGCTGCTCGACGAGGCCACGAGCGCGCTCGACGCCGAAACCGAAGCCGCCGTGAAGGATGCGCTGCGCAAGCTCCCCGGTGCTCCAACCGTCGTCGTCGTGGCGCACCGTCTGTCGACGGTCGCCGACGCGGATCGTGTGATCGTGCTGTCGCAGGGTGTCGTCGCCGCGAGCGGCCGGCACGAAGACCTGCTGCGGAGCTCGCTCGCCTACCGGGAGCTGGTCGAGACGCAGCTCGTCGCGGAGTAGGCGGCAGCAGCGGGTGCTGCGCGGCCCCGAGCCGAGCGGGGCAGGCCTTCGGGCGTCCAGTGCAGCGGGGACGTTGATCGCGGGTTGGCCCTTCGCGTGGTTGGCGTCCCAGGCCTGGGCCCACGCTTACTGCGTTCGCTCGCTCTAACGCGTTTCGCCTCCCCGCGTGACCGCTTCGACAGCGCGCCGGAATGACGCGGGGTCGAGCGCCGGAAAGCGATACAGCAGCGGCTCGATCTCGGTGAAGCGCTGCTCGAGCTGGCTCGGATCGACGAGGCCCCGCGCGAGCATCTGCGCGACGTCCAGGCGGTCCTGCGCGTGGCCGCGTTCGATCTTCGCAAGGGCCTGCGCATAGGCGTCGTAGTGATGGAAGTCGAGCCGCCCTTCACGCGCGATCCACGGGCTGCGCTCGCGCCAGCCCGGAAGCTCCGGGATGAACTGGTCGGGCGCCGCCAGCTCGAGATTCAGCTCGAGCCGCTCTTTCAGGTCGGCGAGCGCGCGCAGCAGCGGGTCGGATTCGGGCTCGAGCTTCAAATCGATGTCGATGGTGCTCTCGCGCCAACCGAACAGCACCGCCGTCGCGCCGCCCGTGAGATAGGCGTGGCCCTCTCGATCGGCCTGTTGCCCGAGCGCGCGCATGAACGCGCGCACGCGGGCCGCGTCTACCGGCCGGCGCATGCCAGTGCGCGCTCGAAGCTCACGAGCCGGCGGATCAGTGCGTTGTATCGGGAGTGCGCTGCGTCGCCCTCGGTCTCGGCGAGCAGCTCGTAGAGCGCGCGCTCGGGGGAGGCGTGAGCGAGGCGTGGCACATCGATGCCGAGCTCGCGCAGGCGCGGCGCTCCCACCGCGACCAACAGCGCGGGCACCGAGCGCAGACCGCGCGCGAGTTCGTCGAGCCCGCGCGTCACGAGGTCGGCCCCGGGGAGTGCTTCGAAGCGCATCGCGTGCAGAGTACCGCTTCGAGGGAATGCTCGACCGATCGTTGCGTCGGGACACCTCACTTGGCTGGCCGTCAGCCGCTCTGGCGCTGCGTCCGCGGCAACCGCAGAATGATCATGGCCCCGACGAATGCGATCGCAGCCAGGGTGAAGAAGGCGGCCTCCGTGGAGTTCGTCGAGGTTCGGATCCGGCCGATCAGGTCGGGGCCGAAGTGCCCTCCCAGGTTGCCGACCGAATTGATCCAGGCGATTCCCGCCGCGGCCGCCGTGCCGGAGAGAAACGCCGTGGGGAGCGACCAGAAGGTCGCGGCCCAGGACGTCGTCCCACAGGTCACCAGCGTGAGCGCGAGAATCGATGCAGCCGGAGCGTGGCCTATCAGCGCCAGCGCGAGCAGGCCGACCACCGCAACCAGCAGTGAGCCCGCCGCGTGCCAACGGCGCTCTCCGGTCCGATCGGAGTGGCTGCCGACGAGCACCATGGCAACCGCTGCCGTGCCCCACGGAATCATGCTCAGCAGTCCGACCGCGAGGAAGTCTTTCGGGTCGACGCCCAGCTCCTGGATGATCGTCGGCATCCAGAAGGTCACCGCGTAGAGACCCAGCAAGCCGCAGAAGTAGGCCGCGGCCAGCGCCCAGACGCGGGCATCCCGGAAGGCGTCGATGAAGTGGTGCTGGTGGCCCTGCCCCTGCTTCGAAGCCTCGTCCCCCGCCAGCCGCTGCAGCACCAGGTTTTTCTCCTCGTCGTTCAGCCACGTCGCTTGCCGCGGCCCGTTGTCGAGCCTCAGCAGCACGACGAATCCCATCACTACCGAGGGAATCCCCTCCAGCAGAAACAGCCACTGCCAACCGCGCCATCCGTTCCAGCCGTCGAAGATCTGTAGGATCGCGCCGGAGATCGGCGATCCGATCGCATTCGAGATCGCGATCGCCGTCATGAATGCCGCGGTCATCCGAGCCCGACGGGATGCCGGGTACCAGTAGGTGAGATACAGGATGATGCCGGGAAAGAAGCCGGCCTCGGCCGCGCCGAGTAGAAAGCGCAGCGTGTAGAACCAGAATTCGGTCTCGACGAACATCAGCGCGCTGGAGAGCAGGCCCCAGGTGATCATGATCCGCGCAATCCAGGGCTTGGCGCCGATCCGCGCGAGAATGAGGTTGCTCGGAACCTCGAAGAAGAAATACCCGATGAAGAAGATGCCGGCGCCGAAGCCGTAGACCGCGTCACTGAAGTGCAGGTCGCCCGCCATCTGCAGCTTCGCGAAGCCCACGTTCACCCGGTCCAGGAACGCGACGATGTAGCAGCTGAAGAGCAGCGGAATCACGCGCCGAGAGACCTTGTCGTAGGTCTGTTGCTCGAACGCCGGCGAGATGCTCGTGGCCAGTGGACGTTCCTCCTGGGCCAGGCCCTGGACCCGGGCCAGGCGCCCGATTCGGAACGCTAGCCTAGCCTGAACCCGGGTCCCCAGGCATCGCTCCGCCGTTTGCGGTTGTCGCGCTGATCGCCCCGGCCGAGCAGGCACGGGATGCGCTGCCCCGCGTGCAACTGCGCAAGCAGCGTCGACGCAGAAGTTCTGCGAGGAAGGGCGACGATTATTCTTGTTGGTGTTGAAATCACCCGGTATTTTCCACACGCGTTCGACCGATTCCTCACGACCCGGCTCCACTCCGATTCTCGCTGCGCCGGTTCTTGATTCGCACGCTTCGTGGTAAAACCAGCTACGCGATGCGCTGTGCTGCCTGCCATCACGACAACCGCGACGGAGCGAAATTCTGCGAGGAGTGCGCCGCGCCGCTCAAGCGGCTGTGCGCGAGCTGCGGCTCGGAGCTGCGCCCCAGCGCGAAGTTCTGCGACGAGTGCGGCACCCCGCTCAGTACAAGCGGGGCGCGCAGCGAGCCGCAGGCGAGCGGAGGACTTCGGGCTCTCCCGGCCGAGCCCACCGGTGAGCGCAAGGTCGTCACGATCGTGTTCGCCGATCTGGTCGGCTCGACGGCACTGCACGAGCGCCTCGATCCGGAGTCCGCGCGCCTGTTCATGGAGGGCTACTACCGCGCGATGCGCGGCGCTGTCGAAGCGCATGGCGGCAGCGTGACGCAGCTGCTCGGAGACGGCGTGAAGGCCGTCTTCGGGGTGCCGCGTGTGGCGGAGGACGACGCGATCCGCGCGGTGCGCGCCGCGGTCGAGATGCAGCGCGCGTTTCGCGAACTCGCTCAGCAGCAGCAGCGCCTGGTGGGGAAGACCGGTCTGCGCGTCGCCGTCAACAGCGGAGAGGTGGTCGCGAACGACGAGAGCGAGATCATTGGCGATCCGGTGAACGTCGCGGCGCGGTTGCAAGAGCAGGGCTTCGATGGCGACGTCGTGATCGGCGAGTCGACGCATCGCCTCGTCGCGGCGCTCGCGACCTTCGTGCCACTCGGCAGCTTCGCGCTCAAGGGCCGCTCCGAAGCGGTGAAGGCGTACCGCGTGGTTTCGCTCGAGCGTCCGGCGGGTGCGACGACGACGGCTTTCGTCGGTCGCGAAGACGAGCTCGCGCGGATCACCGCGGCGTACGAGGCCGCGCTAGCAGTGCCCCGCGCGCGTCTCGCGGTGCTGCTCGGATCGCCGGGCCTCGGCAAGTCGCGCCTGATCGACGAGTTCAGTCGACGACTCGGCGACGCAGCGACCGTCGTGGCCGCACATTGCGACGCGGCAGGCGGCGCGACCTTCGCGCCGCTCGCCACGGCGCTGCGCAAGCTCCTGTATCTCGACGACGGCGCGAACAGCGACACAGTGCGCGCAGCGCTCGAGGCGGCGCTGCCCGGCAGCGACGCCGAGCGCGCGCGCATTCTGACCGGGATCACGGGCCTGCTCTCGGGCTCCCCCGCGTTGCCGGAGGAGACCTTCTTCGTCGTCCGGCGTCTCTTCGCCGCGCTCGCCGCAGCCAAGCCGGTGGTACTCGTGATCGACGACCTGCACTGGGCGGAGCCGCTCTTGCTCGACCTCGTCGAGCACCTCGTGCAGTGGGGCGGCGGTTTGCCGCTGCTCGTGCTCATCGGCGCGCGCCCCGAGCTGCGCGACTCACGCTCGTCGCTCGCAACCCCGGGGGGTCTCGTCACCGACGTCGTGACGCTCGCGGGTCTCGACGCCGGCGCGGCGACGCGTCTGGCCGCCAATGTGATCGGAGCTGCCGACCTGCCCGCGGCGGTGGCGGCCCGGCTGCTCGCTACCAGCGAGGGCAACCCGCTCTTCGTCGGAGAGCTGGTGAGAATGCTGGTGCACGAGGGCGCGCTGAAGCAGGAGGGGGCGCGCTGGACCATCGGCGCCGGGCTCGCGGCGCTCGAGATGCCGCCGACGATTCACGCGCTGCTCGCCGCGCGCATCGAGCGGCTGCGCCCGGAAGAGCGCAGCGTGCTCGAGCGCGCCGCGGTGGTCGGCCGGCACTTCTCGAGAAGCGCCGTCGCCGCGCTGCTGCCGCGCGACGCCAGCGACCTCGATGCGCGGCTCGAATCCCTGCGGCGCAGCGAGCTGATCGAGCGCGACAGCGGCTGGTTTCTCGGCGAGCCGGGGCTGCGCTTGCATCACGTGCTGATTCGCGACGCGGCCTACCGGCGCCTGTTGAAGGGCACGCGCGCGGAGCTGCACGGCCGCTTCGCCGACTGGGTCGCGGCGCGCGTGGGCGGCTCCAGCGAGCACGACGAGACGCTGGGCTGGCATCTCGAGCAGGCCCACCAGCACCTGCGCGAGCTCGGCCCGCTCGACGCGCAGGGCCGTGCGCTCGGCGAGCGAGCTGCGCAGCACCTCGCGGCGGCGGGCCGGCGCGCGCTCGCGCGCGACGACCTGCCGCTCGCCGCGGGTCTGCTCGGCCGCGCGCTCGATCGGCTGGATGCCGCAGATCCCGCGCGCGCCGACTTCGCGCTCGATTGGTGTGAGGCACTGCTCGAGACCGGAGCGGTCGGGCTCGCGGCTGCTGCGATCGACGAGCTAGGTCGTTTCAGCAGCGGCTCGGATCGGCTGCGCGCGTGGCAGACCTGCTTCTCGGGCCAGCTCACCGCACTGACCCACCCGCGGGAGCTGCACGCGACCGCTGATGCCGTCGCCGCCGCGGCCGAAGCACTCGCAGCGCAGGGCGATGCGGCCGGCGAGGCGAAGGCGCACCACGTGCACGCGCAGGCGCTCGCGCGTCTCGGCAAGGTCGGCGACTCTGAGGCCGCGCTCGACCGCGCGCTGGCAGCCGCACGCCGCGCGGGAGATCGCCGCCGCGCGAACGCCGTGCTCGCGGGCGCGCCGCTGGCCGCACTCTGGGGACCGAGCCCGGTCATGCGTGCGAGCGGCCGCTGCCTCGACGTCGTGCGCGTGCTGCGCATCACGCAGGGGGCGCCCGCGGTCGAGGCGGTTGCGCTCAGCTGTCAGGCCGTACTCGAGGCGCTGCGCGGGCGCAGCGGCGCGGCGCGGCGCATGATCGCGTCGTCTCGGAAGATGGTGGAGGAGCTCGGAATCACGCAGCGGCTGCTCGAAGCCGACGTCTTCGCGGGGCGAATCGAGCTGCTCGAGGGAGATGCGATCGCCGCCGAGAGCTGTCTGCGCGGCGCGTACGACGGGCTGCGCGAGCTCGGCCTCGGGATCGACGCCGCGCAGGCCGCGGCGCTGCTCGCGCGCGCGCTGCTCGCGCAGGGCAGGGCCGCCGAGGCGGAAGCGCTCTCCCACGAGAGCGAGGCGCTCGCGGGCGACGACCTCCAGGCCGCGATCGCCTGGCGCGGGGTCAGGGCCGAGGCGCTCGCACGCCGCGGAGAGCAGCAGGGCGCAGTCGAGTTTGCGCAGGCCGCCGTCGAGATCGCCGCCGCCACCGACGCGCTGCTCGACCACGCGGACGCGCACCTCGCGCTCGCTGCGGCACTGCGCGCGGCAGGCCGCAGCAGCGAAGCCGATTCCGAGGAGCGACGCGCGACCGAGCTGTGGGAGGCGAAGGGCGCCACGCTGCTCGCCGAGCGCGCGGGGCGCGGCGGCGGGCGCGACGGGCCGGTCGCCCGCGCGCCTGAGCATCGCATCGAGCCAGCGCGCCCAGTGCTCCGTCGGGTGCGAGCAAACGCTGCAAGCGCAACGACGGCACGCTTCGAGGCCGCGTTCACGACTCGAGACCACCAAGCACTCGCGACGGCGTACAGCGACTCTCTGGGGTACGTCGATCACCCGAATGGATCCAGCTACGGACGCGAGGGGGTGCTCGCCTCGCTTCATTTGCTGCTGCGGTCGCGAGACCCGAGGATCCGGACCGAAGTGCTCGCGACGCTCGGCGAGTCCTTGGATCTGAGCCGCCGCTGGCTGTCAGCGAGTGGAACGGGCGGGGGGCATTTCGATGTTGCTGAGTACGACAGCGAGGAGATCGTCATCCACGAGGTCGACGAGCGCGGTCGCTTCCGGCACATCGAGGTCTTTGCCGCCAACCGACTGGGCGACGCCATCGCGCGTACCTACGAGCGCTACGCGGCGCTTGTCCCCGCCGGCCTGGCGCGCACCCGCGCCGCGGCGGCGGCGCGCTCGGTTGCGGCGCTGGCCGAAACCTTCGAACTCAATCGTTTCGCGGCGGCCCTTGCGCCCGACGTCGAGGTCGCCGACCTCCGCAACGTCGGAACCGGAGCGCTGCA
>CAYTJA010000057.1:0-1675 GCA_964437835.1 uncultured Spirochaetales bacterium | reverse complement strand
GGGGATACTCGCGACGCGAAACCCTGCTGCCGAGCTCGCCCGCCGGGTAGTAGACGTCCCGGGTCGACGCGGCGAGGTTGAACGCGTTGTTGTTGAAGCCCCCGCCGAGCACGCCGCGTTCACCGACGTTCTCGTCGAGCTCGACCCTCACGGCGCCTCAACCTACCTGCACCGTCCGTTCACGAGTCATCTCCGACGCATACGCAAGGCAGGCCCGAATGTCGTCCTGGTTGAGCTGAGGGTAGTCCTCGAGAACCTCCTCGACGGTCGTTCCCGATGCCAGAAGGTCGAGGATGAGTGATACCCAAATGCGGTGACCGCGAAGACACGGCTTGCCAAAGCAGACGTTTGGATCAATCGAGATACGCTGCAGGAGTTCCTGGTGCGTCATGTATGACGTCCTCCTCCCGCGCAGATCCTAGTCCCTTCTCGCGCGGTCTGGAACGCGCAGCGGCGAATCCGAGACGAGCGAGCGCCGGCGCGACTCGCGAGAGTTTCTAGAATTCGACCACATCGAGGCTTGGGCCAGAACGAGGGCGCACTCGATCGATGGCGTCACGCTGCGCTGCCGCGCGCACAATCAGCAGCGGGCGCGCCTCGACTTCGGGGAGCCGCACATGGCGCGATTCCACCGACGCAGCAGCGGCGACCCGCTGTCCACTGGATTTGAATCCAGTTCGCCGCAAACCCGCGGCGAGCCCGTGGGCTCGCCAAGGGAAAAAGAGACAAAGGAGAAAGGGCTAGGCGTTAGGCCTGCGCCAACGCGCAAGGCCCAGCATGCCCATCATCAGGAGGAGGCCCGTAGCGGGCTCGGGGATACTCGCGACGCGAAACCCGATGTTGTCGCCCGCGTTCGTCGGGCTGCCGCTGTCCCGCGACGACGCGGCGAGGCTGCCCGCGCCGTCGTTGAAGCTCCCGCCGCGCAGGCCGCGACCCGAGCCGCTGATGATGGCCTCGTTCCACTCGTAGACGTTCCCGCCCTGGTCGAAGGTGCCGTAGGGGCTCGCCGAGCCGGTGTAGCTGCCCACGTCGGTCAGGTTCCCGACGATGTTGCCGCAGTTGGCGCGGTTGGCCGTCGCGGTCGGCGCCGCGCAGGTCGTCGACGTATCCGAGCCCGCCGGGTAGTCGAAGTAGCTTGTCGAGATCGCGTTGTAATACGCCGCCTTGTACCACTCGTCCTCGCTCGTCAGGAAGATCGTGGCGCCGCCGTTGCGCGTCACCGTGGTGCCGTTGCTCGGCGTTGCGGTACCTCCGAGCAGCGTGTAGGCCCCCGTCTCGGTGCTGCCGGCTCCCTGCCCGTTGTTCAGCCAGTTCGCGAAGCGCAGCGTGTCGTAGAACGACACGAAGTTCACGGGCATGTCGCCCCGCCCGGAGATCGCGCTGTACGTGAAGCTGCCCGAGACGCCGCTGCGCGTGACGCCGCCGAATCCCGAGCCCATGCTCGTGTTGTAGAGCCCGAGCGGGTCGGCAGTCGCCTTCGCGTTCAGGAACTCCGCGTACTGCGCGTTCGTGACCTCGTAGGTCCCGATGCTGTAGGCGTAGCCGACCGCGCCATAGCCCGTGCCATCCGCAGCGTTGCCGGGGTTGCCCACGGCCGTCCAGTCGATCGTGACCGCCGAAGCCGGCCCTGCCAATCCGAAGCCGAAGCCGAAGCCGAAGAACAGCGCTGCCACCG
>CAYTJA010000056.1:0-4650 GCA_964437835.1 uncultured Spirochaetales bacterium | reverse complement strand
TACCTCGATACCAGCGCACTGGCGAAGTGGTATCTCAACGAGCCCTTCTCCGAGGAGTTCGAGGCATTCATCCAGGAGCAACCCACGGCGGCTATCAGCCGCCTGACCGTCGTCGAGTTCCGCTGCCTTCTCGCCCGGCGCCGGCGGGCACGCGAGATTACGAAATCCATCGAATCGCGCGTGTACGCGTCGTTCGAGAATGACGTTGGCGCGGGATTCCTGCAGGTCTACCCGGTCTCCGACGAGCACCTGATCGCGGCGCTGGGTCTGATCACACGGTTGGGCAAGTACCCGTTGCGAACGCTGGATGCTCTGCATCTGGCGATTGCCCAGGGCATTCATTGCCGCCAACTGGCAACTGCAGATAAGAGTATGGCCCATGCGGGAAAGGCGGTCGGCATGGGAGTTGCGCGTTTCTTCTAGATTGTCAGCAAGCGCCCGATCTCAGAGCCGCGTCCGCGCCGGCGGGTCCACGGATGCCGTCGGCGGTGAGCTGCATTGCCACCGCGCGCGTCGACTTTCAACGCCCTCGCGCCTCTCGGTCGCTCGCGCGGTCGTGCCAGCGCAGCCCCGCGTCGATCGCGCGGAATGCGAGCCAGCGCAGCGGCTCGGGCGGCGTCGGCCAGCCGCGGCGCGACCAAAGTGCTGCGCCCGGCCCCTCTCGGCCCGCGATCAGGTCCGCGATCATCTCCCCCGCATGGCTCGCGAGCGGGATGCCGTGGCCGGCCCAGGCGAGCGCAAACAGCAGGTTCCCGTGCGGCCCGCTGCGGCCGACGCGCGGCAGGAAATCGAGCGCCGTGAAGATCGGCCCGCCCCAGTGCTCGCGGATCGCGAGATCCCGCAGCTCCGGGAATCGCGCGCGGAACACCGCTTCCAGCTCGGCTGCGAGTTGCACATCGACGTCCGGGAGCTGGCGCCGCCCGAAGCCCGCGCGCACGATCTTTGCCCCGCCGATGATGCGGCCGTCCGCGCAGAGGCGGTAGCTCTCGAGCTCCTGGTGCGCGGTGTAGAGGCCCTCGCGGCCATGCCAGCCGACGCGCGCGCGCTGGGCGGGGCTCAGCACCTCGGTTCGGAACAGCTGAACCTGCAGGCGGGTAGCAGTGCTGCGCAGGCGTCCGAGCTCTGGCGTGTAGGCGTTCGTCGCGAGCACGGCGTTGCGCGCGCGCACGCGGCCGGCCGGCGTGCGCAGGGCGACGCGCGCTCCCTCCTCGATCGCGATCACCGGGCTGTGCTCGAAGAGCTGCGCACCCGACGCGAGCACCGCGCGGCGCAGACCGAGCAGATACTTCCCGGGATCGAGCAAGCCCCCCTGCGGCTCGAAAAAGCCGAGCGTCGCGAAGCGCGGGATGCCGCGCGCGTCGAGCGCAGCGGCGTCGAGCAGCTCGCCGCTCAGCCCGAGTGCTTGCGCGGCGCGCGCCGCGCGCTCGAGGCCCGCGTGCTGGCGCTCCTGCACAGCCGTCACGACGGTTCCCACCGGCTCGTAGTCGCAGTCGATCGCGTGCTCGCGGATCCGCTCCTCGACGCTCTGGATGCCGCGCTGCACCAGCGCGAGCAGCGCCCGCGCGCGCTCGCGGCCGTGCAGACGCAGCAGGCTCGGCAGATCCTTGCCGATCGCCGGCGTCACGTGGCCCGCATTGCGGCCGCTCGCGCCGAAGCCGGCGTGCCGGGCCTCGAGCAGGGCGACGCTGTACCCGTCGCGGCGCAGCGCGAGCGCGCAGGAGAGCCCGGCGAAGCCGGCGCCGATCACCGCGACGTCGACCTCGCGCTCGCCCGCGAGGGGCGGCTGTGGCGGCGGGAGCAGCGGGAGCCACGGAGACAGCATCCGCTCTGGATAGCGCGGCCCGCCTCCGGCGCGCTGCCGTGACGGCTCTCACACACCTGCCGGACCTGCCTTCCGACCTTCCCAGGGCGCGCGCTGCTGCGCGCCGGAGGGGGGTCGATGCAGAGCCTGTATTTCTGGCCGGAGAACCCGGCGCTTTCGATCGCGGCACTCTGGGGCCTGTCGGTCCTGTTCCTGTGGGCCGCGCGCGATCCGATGCTCCAGCTGCTGCGCGGACTGACGCGCAATCTCGAGAGCGGCGTGAAGGCGATGGCGGGCTGGTGCGAGACGACGGCGGGCGGCGTGGAGGCGCGCAGCCGCGCGGCGCTCGACGCCGCCAGCGAACTCGAGCTCTCGGGCCGCATCTCGCGCGAGTTCCAGCGCATCGACGCGGGCTTCTCGGAGAAGCTCGGCCACTACGCGGAGCTGCACCGCAAGCTCGACGACCTGGTGCAGAAGCTCGACGCCGACTACGACCAGTGCGGCAGCTCGCCGCCGCAGGTGCCTGGCTGGGCGGGCGCCGTGGAAGCCGTGTCTGCGATTCCCGCGAACTCCGACCCGAGCGTGCACAAGGTGCTCGAGGGCATCAAGCAGTCGCTCGAGGACGCCGAGAAGCGCGCGCTCGACGAATACCGCGAGGGCACCGGCAAGCGGCACAAGATCCTGGGCCGGATGCGCCCCGACTGGAAGGACGTGAGAGACCACTGCGCGCGCATGCTCGATGCCGTCGGCAAGGCGATGCAGATGAGCAAGAAGCTCGAGCGCTATGTCGACGAGTACGAGAAGATCGTGAAGGGCCGCGAGGCCGCCGCGCATGCAACCAGCTACTCGACTGCCAAGCCATTCCTGATCTCGTTGCTCGTGATCGGCATCGCGATGGGCGGCGCATTCATCAACTTCCAGCTGATCGCGCTGCCGATGTCCGAGCTGGTGCCGGCCGGCGCGCGCCTGGGCGGCGTGCCGGTCTCGACGGTATCGGCGCTGATCCTGGTGCTGATGGAGACCGCGGTCGGGATCTTCCTGATGGACATGCTGGGCATCACCGACCTGTTTCCGAAGCTCGCGGCGATCGCGCCGTCACGGCGCAGACTGATCCTCGGCGTCTCGCTGACGGGCCTCTTCTTCCTGTCCGGCGTCGAGGCCTCGCTCGCGGTGTTGCGCGAGCAGATCGTGGCTGCCGATGCCGCGCTGAAGCTGGCGCTCGCCGGCCAGGGCTCCGCGGTCGTGGCGCTCCCCGTCGACTCGAAAATTCCCGTGATCGGCCAGGCAGCGCTCGGCTTCGTGTTGCCGTGGATCCTCGCGATGGTCGCGATCCCGCTCGAGATGCTGCTCGACAGCGGGCGGCACGTGGTCGCTGCGTCGAGCGTGCTGCTGCTCCAGGCGCTCGGAAACCTGGTGCGCTGCGTCGGCGGCGCGCTCACCTCGATCCAAGCCGCGCTGCCGGCGATCTACGACGTCTACGTCGCGATTCCGCTGCGCATCGAGCGACTCGTGCGCGGCAACGACGAGCCGCTCGGCACCGGCTCGAGCCCGCGGCCGCGCCGCTCGACCTCGGCGGGGGTGGCCTGATGCTGCGCGCAATCGCGATCCTCGCCGCCGGCACGCTCGCCCTCGCCTCCTGTGCGGGCGAAGCGCGCTACGACCAGGCGATCGGCGTCCTGATCGACGTCTCGGGCACCTACGCGGACCAGAAGGCCGAGACCGTGCAGCTGATCAAGCGCGACATCCTGCCGCACATGATCCCGGGCGATACGCTGCTCGTGATCCGGATCGACAGCGAGTCCTACGACCGCAAGAACGTCGAGGCGCTGCTCACGCTCGACCCGCGCCCCTCGCGCGCAAATGCGCAGAAGCTCGCGCTCTCGCAGCAGCTCGACGCCTTCGCGCAGCGGCACGAGAACGCGAGCCACACCGACATCCCGGGCGCGATCATGCTCGCCTCCGAATACCTGCGCGAAATCGGCGCGGGCAGCTCGGCGCTGGTGGTATTCAGCGACATGCAGGAGGACCTGCCGAAGGGCGCGCGCCGCAAGCTCGCGGCCGACGAGCTGCGCGACACCCACGTCGTCGCGATGAACGTGAAGCGCCTCCAGCGCGACACGCAGGATCCGGCCGTCTTTCGCCGCCGCCTGAGCACCTGGGAGGAGCGCCTGAAGCAGGCCGGCGCGCTCGAGTGGCGCAGCTTCATGGACGCCGAGAAGCTGCCGGAGTTCCTCGCGCAGATCCGGACCTGAGCGGCGGGGCTACGTCGAGACCCGCTGGATCCAGCGCGTGAGGAGAGGCCCCTCGTCAGCATCGACGATCCGAGCGAGCCCTTCGATCGTGACTGCGCACAGCTTGCTAGGCTCCGGCCGGCATGTGGCAAGCGCGTGTCCAAACGTCGAGCTCCGGTCGTGTCCGGCGCTTCGAGCTGCTGCGTTCCGGCGAGCGGATGAGCCACGCGGAGGTCCACGAGCTCTGGCAGCGCGACGGCGGGTTCCGGGATCATTTCGTCTCGCTGCTCCGGGATGCGCCCTACGACGCGTATTTCTGGGAGACCCCCGCGCTGCGCCGCGCGACCCTGGGTCAGCCCTTCGAGTTCGCGCTCGTCGAGAGTCCGGAGCTCGCGCGCGTGCGTCCCGAGCCAGAAGTCTTCCGCGCCCAATTCGAATCGGGCGCGCCCGACTCGACGGTGCTCCGCTTCTCCAACCTCGGGGGTGACGCGCTGCTCGTCGTGCCGCGGCCGCTCGCTGCGGCCTCCGCCTACGCACATCTCGCGGCCTTCGTGCGAGGAGCTCCGGTCGCCCAGGTGCACGCGCTGTGGCAGGCGGCCGCGGAGGCACTCGAGCAGC
>CAYTJA010000055.1:0-4576 GCA_964437835.1 uncultured Spirochaetales bacterium | reverse complement strand
CGCTCGACTTCACGCACGGCCGCACGCTCGACCAGAACCAGGGCATCGTCGCGACCTGCGGCCCGATCCACGACGCCGTGATCGACGCCATCCGCCGCGTGCGCAACGCGGCCTGAAGCGGCGTCGAGGGGAATTGCCCTGCGCAGAGAGGCACATGCGAATGCAGGTCGTCGCAAGCGGCCCTGCCGCGCGCAGTGAGCCGCAAGCGAACGCAGTCAATAGGACCAGGAGCCAGCCATGGACAAGCGCATGAGCGCACGGGAGGTCGTCGCGCAGATCCGCGACGGCATGACCCTCGGCATCGGAGGCTGGGGCCCGCGGCGCAAGCCGATGGCGCTGATTCGCGAGCTGTTGCGATCGCCGGTCAAAGACCTGACCGTCGTCGCCTACGGCGGCGCGGATGTCGGCATGCTCTGCGCGGCCGGCAAGCTGCGCAAGCTCGTGTTCGCGTTCGTGTCGCTCGACTCGATCCCGCTCGAGCCCTACTTCCGCAAGGCGCGCCAGGCGGGTGCGATCGAAGTCATGGAGCTCGATGAGGGAATGGTTCACTGGGGCCTGCGCGCAGCCGCGATGCGGCTGCCCTTCCTACCGACGCGCTGCGGCATCGGCACAGACATCGAGCGGCTGAATCCCGGGATCGAGGCGATCCGCTCGCCCTACCCCGATGGAGAGCGCTTGCTCGCGATGCCCGCGCTGCAGCTCGACGTCGCGCTGTGTCACGCGAATCGCTGCGACAGCTGGGGCAACTGCCAGATCCTGAGTCCCGATCCCTTCTTCGACGACCTCTTCTGCCGCGCGGCGAAGCGAGCCTTCGTGTCCTGCGACGAAGTCGTCGCGCGCGGCGAGCTGCTGAAGACGGGCCCGCCGCAGGCGATCTGGATGGACCGCAGCATGGTCGAGGGCGTAGTCGAGATCCCCTTCGGCGCGCACCCGAGCTCGAACGTGCCGGAATACGGCATCGACCTGCCGCACTTCCAGGCCTATGTCGCGAGCGCCAAGGCGGAAGACGGCTGGGCGAAATACCGCGCCCAGTACGTCGATCTCGAGAGCCACGACGCCTATCTCGCGGCCGTCGGCGGCGCGGAGCAGATCCGGAAGCTCCCCGCGCCGGTCTTCTGAACGGAGGCAGCATGAGCAGCCAATTCACGCGCGCGGAGCTCTGCATCTGCGCAGCCGCCGAGGCCTGGCGCCACGACGGCGAGCTGCTCGCGAGCGGCATCACGGTGATTCCGCGCCTCGCCGCGAGCCTCGCGATGTCGAGCTTCAACCCGGATCTGCTGATGACCGACGGCGAGTGCATGCTCGTCTCGGAGCCGGTGCCGGTGGGTCCGCGCGGGAGCTACCAGCCGAAGATCGAGGCGTGGATGCCCTACCGCGCCAGCTTCGAGCTGCTCTGGGGAGGCAAGCGCCACATCATGGGAGCGCCGACGCAGATCGACCGCTTCGGCGCGACGAACATCAGCTGCATCGGCGATCACGCGAAGCCGAAGTCGCAGCTGCTCGGCGCGCGCGGCTTTCCGGGCAACAGCGTGCACCACGCGCAGAGCATGTGGGTACCGAGCCACGACAAGCGCTGCTTCGTCGAGAAGGTCGACATGGCGTCGAGCGCGGGCAACGACCCCGCGCGCTGGAAGCCCGGCGCGAAGCGCGACTTCATGGACCTGCGCCTCGTCGTCACGAACCTCTGCGTGCTCGATTTCGACGGCCCGGCAGGCACGCTGCGCCTCGTGGGCCTGCACCCGGGCGTGAGCGAGGAGGAGGTGCGCGCGAACACCGGATTCGAGCTCGCGCGCGCGCAGGCGCTTCGCACGACGCCCGAGCCGACCCCCGAGGCGCTGCGCCTGATCCGCGAAGTGCTCGATCCGCATAACCTGCGCGCGGCTGCGCTGGCCGGCTGAGGAGCCACCCGTGCCCTTTCGTGTGAATCTCAGCGGCGGCGTCGCAGAGCTCGTGCTCGACCACCCGCCCGTGAATGCCTTCGACAGCCGCGGCTGGTCCGAGCTCGCGCGCACGCTGCAGGAGCTCGGACGCGACCCGGCCGTTCACGTGCTGCTGCTCTCGGCCGAGGGCCGCGGCTTCTGCGGCGGCGTCGACATCAAGGAGCTGGCAAGGGAGCCCGCTGCGATCGTCGCCGTGAACCGCGGTTGCTACGACTGCTTCGCCGCGCTCTACGATTTCCCGGTGCCCGCGATCGCGGCCGTACACGGCTTCTGCCTCGGCGGCGGGATCGGCATCGTCGGCTCCTGCGACGTGATCTTCGCGTCCGAGGACGCCAGCTTCGGCCTGCCGGAGATCGACCGCGGGGCGATGGGCGCCGCGACGCACCTGATGCGCATGCTGCCGCAGCAGAAGATGCGCCGGATGTTCTTCTCGGGAGAGCCGATCTCCGCGCAGGAGATGTACCGCCTCGGCGCGGTCGAGAGCGTGCTGCCGCGCGCGCAGCTCTTGCCCGAGGCGCAGGCGCTGGCCGCGAAGATCGCCGCGAAGAGCCCGCGCGCGCTGCGGCTCGCAAAACAGGCGCTGAACGGCATCGAGCTGCTCGAGCCCAAGACGAGCTACCGCTTCGAGCAGGGCTTCACCTTCGAGCTCTACAGCAGCCCGGATTCGCAGGAAGCGCGCGACGCCTTCGTCGAGAAGCGCGACGCGAAGTTTCCGAAGAAGTGAGACGCCTCCCGCCGAGGAACCCCGATGCAGACTCCCCAGGAGATCGAGGCCCGACTCAGCGCGCCCGGCTCGCCCTTCGAAATTGCGACAGAGCTCGTGCTCGGCGAGCCGATGCGCGTGTTCGCGCGTCGCAAGCGCTCGCTGCGCGAGCTGCTCGCCGAATCGGCTGCGCACGGCGACAAGTCCTACGTCGTACACGCAGAGCGGCGCATCTCGTACCGCGCGCATCTGCAGCAGGTCGCTTCGCTCGCGCAGGTGCTGCGCGAGCAGGTCGGCCTGCGCCCCGGCGAGCGCGTCGCGATCCTCGGCGAGAACCATCCGGAATGGATCGCGGCGTTCTGGGCCGTGGTCTCGTCGGGCGGCATCGTCGCGGCGCTGAACGGCTGGTGGACCGAAGACGAAATCCGCTACGGCCTCGAGCTCTCCGAGCCGCGCCTGCTGATCGCCGACCGCAAGCGGCTCTCGCGTCTCCGCGGGGATCCGGGCGTGCCGGTGATCGAGATGGAAGGCGAATGCCGTGCGCTGCTCGAGCGGCATCCGGCGGCCGAGCTGCCGGCGGATCCAATCTCCGAGGACGATCCCGCGGTGATCCTGTTCACGAGCGGCACCACCGGCCGGCCGAAGGGCGCCGTCAACAGCCATCGCGGCATCCTCGGCTTCGTGCAGGCGCAGCTGTTCAGCGGCGCGCGCAATGCGATCTGGAGCGCCGCGCGCGGGGAGAAGCGCGAGGAGCATCCTCCTGCCTCGGTCTCGCTACAAACCGCTCCGCTGTTCCACCTCTCGGGCCTCTACAGCGGCTGCGTGATGATGCTCGCGGTCGGCGCGACCAGCGTCTGGCGCAGCGGGCGTTTCGATCCGGAAGAGGTATTGCGCCTGATCCAGCAGGAGCGCGTCACGAGCTGGGCCGGCCTCGGCTCGATGGCGCCGCGCGTGCTGAATCACCCGAGGCTCGGCGACTACGACCTCTCGAGCCTGCGCAGTCTCGGCTCGGGCGGGGCCCCGACCTCGCCGACGCTGCAGCGGCGCATGACCGAGGTGGCTCCGACCGGCTTCGCTGCGCTCGGCCTCGGCTACGGCCTCTCGGAGTCCGTCAGCGTGCCGACCCAGATCAGCGGCCACGAGCTGCGCGAGCGCCCGACCTCGGTCGGCCGCGTGCAGCCGACCCACGAAGTCGAGATCCGCGACGCCGAGGGGCGCGGACTGCCGGAGGGCGTCGAGGGCGAGATCTTCGTGCGCAGCCCCTACCTGATGCTCGGCTATTGGCGCAATCCGGAGGCGACCGCGAAGGCGCTGCGGCCCGGGCGTTGGCTCGCGACCGGCGACATCGGCCGCTTCGAAGACGGCTACCTGTTCATCAACTCGCGCGCGCGCGACATGATCCTGCGCGGCGCCGAGAACATCTATCCGGTCGAGATCGAGCACCGCATCGAGGCGCACCCGAAGGTCGCGGAGGCGGCCGTGATCGGGGTCGAGCACCCGGAGCTCGGCCAGGAAGTGAAAGCGATCGTCGTGCCCGCACGCGGCGCAGAGGTCGATCCCGCCGAGCTCGAGCGCTGGTGCCGGCAGACGCTCGCGCCCTACAAGATCCCGGCGCACTGGGAGCTCCGCCGCGCCCCCCTCCCGCGCAACGCCGCCGGCAAGGTCCTGAAGAACGTCCTGACCGGCGAATCCGAAAACCGCTTCCTCGAGGACTAGCCTTGTGGTCCCGGTCCGGGCGCAGCCCGGACCACCCCACTTCGCTCGGCTGCGCCTCGCTGCGCGCCGAAGCGGCTTGCGATCTTCGTCGGCTTGCATGTCTCGTCGGTCTGAGGCTGAGCCTCGCTAACCTTTCGGGACGATGCCCGCACCCCGCGGCGACTGGCGCCTGCTCGCCCTGCTGGGCGTCTCCGCAACGCTCGGTTTGCTGCTCGCG
>CAYTJA010000054.1:0-13911 GCA_964437835.1 uncultured Spirochaetales bacterium | reverse complement strand
ACACGTTCCACCTGCGCCCCCTCGATTTCGGCGACGACGGCGTGCTGATGGCGGTCGAGGTCGAGGACGTGTTGAAGATGGACCTGCGCGCCCGCAACGAGCACCTGGTCGTGATTCGCGCGGGCAGCGCGAGCGCCAGTGCCGCGAGGCACAGCACGGCGCCGCGCCGCACGCAGCGCAGACCCGATCCCCGGCGCGCGGCAGACGCGGTCGCTCTCACCCCTCCCCCTGCGGCCCAGCTTCGCCGGCCTGCGGCTCGGGATCCAGTACCCAGACCAGCGTGGCTCCCCGCCCGGTTTCGTCCTCGATCACGAGCACGCTGCGGGAGCCGGTGTCGATCCAGCGGACTACGCCCACGGGGCTCCCGGAGCTCGCATCGGCGCCCCACCAGGCGTCGCCGCGCACGAGCGCCAGCAGCGCGGCCGCGGCGAGCGCAAAGGCCCCCGCCGGCAGCCGCAGCGGGCCCAGCCAGCCGAGAGCTGGGCGCCACGTGGACGCATCCGCGCGGATCGGATCGCGACCGGCGGGCTCGCACGACAGCTGGCCTTCGATCGCCGGCCAGAGGTCGGGCGCGACCGACCGGGACTCCGCCTCGCGCACCAGCTCGGAGAGTCGCTCCAGCCGCGCGAGCTCGCGCCGCATCTCGGCGGACGCCGCGAGGCGGCGCTCGACCCACCAGCGGCCGAGCCACGAGAGCTCGCCGTCGTAGTACTTCTCGAGCTTCGCGTCCATCACGACCTCGCCCGGACCGGTGCGCTTCGCCAGCCCGTCATCCCAGATCCGCGGAGTCGGCTGTGACCCCGGCCCGCAGCAGCAGCTCTCGCAATTGCTTGCGCGCGTAGTGGAGCCGGCTCATCACCGTGCCCTTCGGGATCCCGAGGACCTGTGCGATTTCCGCGTATTCGAGGCCATCGATTTCCCGCAGTTGTAGCGTGCGCCGCGCGTCCTCGGGAAGCTGTTGCATCGCCCTCGCGACCAGCTCCGCGAGCTGGGAGCGCGCCGCGCGCCCCTCTGGAGCCTCTCCCACTTCGCTGCCGCTCGACACCGCCCGCCCCTCGGCCCCAAGAGCCAGGGGCGCGCTGCGCTCGTCCTCCCACTCGACGTTCCGATCGGCGCGCCCTCGGCGCATCTGATCGATGCACTGGTTCATCACGAGGCGGTAGAGCCAGGTGTAGAAGCCCGACCGACCCTCGAAGGACCCCAGCGACCGGTAGGCCTTGAGCAGCGCCTCCTGGACCGCATCCCGCGCCTGCTCTTCGTCCCGCAGCACGCGCAACGCGAGCCGGTAGGCGCGGCCCTGATAGCGCCGAACCAGCAGCCCGAACGCATCCCGATCTCCGCCCCGCACGCGCTCCACGATCGCCGCATCCGTCGGCTCCTCGCCCACGGGCGGGCCCTCCGGCCCGGACCCGCCGCCGGACGCGGCGCCGCCGGCCTGACTGGATAGGACGCGCGGAGGCACGGAGGATTCAGTGGGCCTCGCGCCAGGAGGCGCCCGAGCCGACGTCGACCCGCAGCGGGACGCGCAGCGAGAGCACGCCCTCCATGCGCTCCCGCAACAGATCGGAAACGCGCTCGACCTCGGCGGTCGGCGCTTCGAGCACCAGCTCGTCGTGGACCTGCAGGATCATCCGCGCGCGAAAGGCGCCCGCGGCCAGAGCCTGGTCGACCTCGAGCATCGCCTTCTTGATCAGATCGGCTGCGGTGCCCTGGATCACGCTGTTGACCGCCATGCGCTCGGCGGCGGTGCGCAGCGTGCGATTGCGCGACGCGAGGTCCGGCAGATAGCGGCGACGCCCGAGCCAGGTGCGCACGTAGCCCCGCTCCCGCGCCTGCTCGACGGTCTCCCGCAGGAAGCGCCGCACGCCGCGGTAGCGCTCGAAGTACGCGTCGATCGTGGCCTGCGCATCGGCGCTCGCGATCCCCAGCTGGCGCGCGAGCCCGAAGGCCGAGGAGCCGTAGATGATCCCGAAGTTCACGGCCTTCGCGCGCGCGCGCTGCTCGGCATCGATCGCCTCCGGGGCGATTCCGGCGACCTCCGCCGCCGTGCGCCGGTGGATGTCCTCGCCCCTGCGGAAGGCGTCGATCAGACTCTCGTCTTCCGAGTAGTGCGCGAGGATCCGCAGCTCGACCTGCGAGTAGTCGGCCGACACCAGTCGCGCGCCCTCCGCCGCGACGAAGGCGCCGCGAATGCGCACGCCCTCCTGACTGCGGATCGGGATGTTCTGCACGTTCGGGTGCGAGGACGAGAGGCGGCCCGTGGCGGCGCCCAGCTGGTGGAAGGTCGGGTGGATGCGCCCGCTGCGCGGATCCACCAGCGGCGGCAGCGCATCGATGTAGGTGTTCACGAGCTTGGACAGGCGGCGATGCGCGAGCACCTGCGCGGGCAGCTCGTGCTCGTGCGCGAGCTGCTCCAGCACGTCTTCGTCGGTCGAGAAGCCGGTCTTCGTCTTCTTGATCGGCGACAGCTTGAGCTTCTCGAAGAGCAGCTGCTGGAGCTGCTTCGGCGAGCCGATGTTGAAGGGCCCGCCCGCAAGCACATGGATCTGGGCTTCGATCTGCGCCAGGCGCGCCTGATATTCGGTCGAGAGTCCGGCCAGCACCGCTGCGTCCACGCGCACACCGCTGCGCTCCAGCTCCGCGATCACGCGCACGAGCGGCAGCTCGAGCTCTTCGAAGAGCGGCCACAGCTCGTCGGCTGCGAGGCGCGCGCTGAGGGGCTGCTGCAGATCGCGCACCGCGAGCGCCTCGGCGCAGGCCCAGCGCGCGAGCGCCGCGCGCGGCAGCTCCGCGGCCGCGCGCGCCTTTGCGCCGCGGCCCGCGAGCTCCTCCCAGGGCTGCAGCGCGCGCGCGAGGTGCTGCGACGCGAGCGACCCGAGCGCGCGGGAGCCCGAGGGGTCGAGCAGCTGGGCCGCGATCTCGACGTCGAAGTCGGGCGCTGCGAGTGTGAGGCCTTGCTCCGCGCAGAAGACCAGCAGTGGCTTCGTCTCGCGCGCGAGCCACGCGACGCGCGCGGGCTGCGCGAGCGCGGGCCGCAGCGCCTCGAGCACCGCTTCGAGCGGAAGCGCGCGGCCGCCGTCTGGCGCCTGCGCGAGCGGCAGATAGGCGCAGCGCTGGCCGTCGAAGGCGATCGCGAGCCCGGCGAGCTGCGAGCGCATCGCGGAGTCGCCCTCCAGCACCGGCGCGAGCGGCAGCCGGGGCCGACGCAGCAGCTCCTCCGCGAGCCGCGAAAGCGCCTCGGGGGTCTCGACGATCTCGATCGACGCGTCCTCCACAGCCGCGCTCTCTGCGCGCGCGGGCGAGGCCGGTGCGCCGAGCGAATCGAGCAGGCGCGTGAAGCCGAGGCGCTGGTACAGCGCGCGCAGCGCCTCGAGGTCCGGCTCGCAGCGCGCCCAGTCGGGATAGTCGCCCGCAAGCGGCGCATCGCGGTGCAGCGTCGAGAGCTGCTTCGAGAGCCGCGCCTGCGGCTCCTGGGAGAGCAGCGCCTCGCGCGCCTTCGCGGGCTCGACCTCGCCCGCGTGCGCGAGCAGCTGCTCGAGGTCGCCCCACTTCTCGAGCAGCTTCGCGGCCCCCTTCTCGCCGATGCCCTTCACGCCGGGGATGTTGTCGCTCGGGTCTCCGACGAGCGCGCGCAGATCGAGCAGGCGCTCCGGGCCCACGCCGAAGCGCAGCACGACCTCGGCCGGGCCGATCCGGCGCTCCTTGATTCCGTCGAGCAGCGTCACGCGCTCCCCGACCAGCTGCATCAGGTCCTTGTCGCTCGAGACGATCGCGACCTGCGCGCCCTCGGGCGCGCGCGCGACGAGGGTCGCGATCACGTCGTCGGCTTCGTAGCCGGGCACTTCGACGCAGGGCACGCGCAGCGCCGCGAGCAGCTCGCGCACCAGCGGAAACTGGGCCGAGAGGTCCTCGGGCTGTGCGTCTCGACCTGCCTTGTAGTCCGGGAACAGCGCATGGCGAAAGCTCTTGCCGCGCGGGTCGAAGGCGACGAGAGCGAAGTCGGGCCGCTCCTCGCGCAACAGCTTCAGCAGCGAGTTCAGGAAGCCGTAGGCGGCGTTCGTGGGCGTGCCGTCGGGCGCGCGCAGGCCGGGGATCGCGAAGAACGCCCGGTAGAGCGTATTCGTGCCGTCGACGATCAGGATGCGCGCGGGGGCGGCGCTCGGGGGCGGAGAGGACACGCCGTCGCAGGCTACGCGGGGGGATTCGGGGGGTCAACTGCGGCTCCCGCCGCGCCCGGAGTCCGACTGCTAGCGTGCGCGCGATGTCCGCGCTGCCGCCGCGCGCGAGCCTGCGACCGCAGTTCACGGTCGTGATGCTCTACCTGTTCGGATTCTTCTTCGTATTCTCGCTGGCGCTGGCAACACCCGCGCTGATTCGGAGCTTCCTCGCGCTGCCGCCCGAGGCGCAGCAAGACCTCGAGCTCGCGAAGAGCGTCGCGCGCGATGCGCTGCGGGAGCGCCTGCCGTGGGCCTTCGGCGCCGCGGTCACGGCCACCGCGCTCGGCAGCCTGACGAAGCGACTGCCGGGCCTGCGCGGCGCTCGCCGCTCGTTCGGGAGCTAGTGGACCTGGCTCCCGATGAAGCGCTCGACGTCGGCGATCGTGCGCAGGCCTTCGACCGCGGAGTCCGGAATCTCGATGTCGAAGCTCTCTTCGAGCGCCATCACGAGCTCGACGACGTCGAGCGAGTCGGCTCCGAGGTCGTCGAGGATGTGCGCGTCCGGCCGGATTTCGCCCAGGTCTACGCCGAGCTGCTCGGCCACGATGTTGCGAATGCGAAGCTCGAGCTCGTCGCTCATGCTCACTGCCCCCCCTCCGGCAGGCTTCCAGAGACTTCGAGCATTGTCAATGCAAGCCCCCGTACTGCCGGCAAGAGCGCTTCCGAGATCATACGGCGAGGCCGCGCAGGAATATGTCGATCGCGTCCTGGAACGCGTGCTCGAGCCGGCTGCGCAGCAGCTTTCGGCGCGTCGGCGCGAACTCCGTCTGCAGCAGTCCGTTCGCGAGCGTCCAGAGCAGATTCGCGATCTCCCACGGATCGCAGGGCCGGAAGACTCCCTGTCGAACTCCGCGCTCGACGATGCCGGCGAGGATCTGCAGGCACTGGTCCCAGAGCTTCGTGACCTCCTCGATCACCGCGGGGGGCAGCCCGCCGATCATCGACTGGTTGTCGATCGCCCAGAAGATCTGGAAGTACTCGCGATTCTGGGTCCAATGCTCCAGGTAGAAGCGGCCCGTGTGGCGGATCTGCTCGGCCGGTGTGAGGGCAGGCGAAACGCTGTCGCGCAGCTTCTGCTCGAAGATCGCGCCATCCTGCGCGAGCACCGCGACGTAGAGCTCGGCCTTGCTCTCGAAATAACGGTAGAGAGTGCCCTTCGCGACGCCGGCCTTCTGCGCGACGTCGTCGAGGTTCGCGGCCATGAAGCCGTCCCGGAAGAAGACTTCGCGCGCGGCCTCGAGGATGCGTCGGCGCGACAGCACCCGGCGCTCCTCTCGCGCCACGGCGTCCCGGGCCTCGCTCGGAGCATCTGCCATGGCCTCTCAGTGTAGACCCGGCGCGTTGCAGTCGGAAGCGCTGCGGGCGTGGCGCAGGCTCAGGGCTGCGGCGCGGCCGGCCCGGACGCGGCGTGCTCTCGCGCCCGCAGGGCGTAGGCCGGCGGCGTGAGCCGCAACATCTCGCGCTCGGCATCCCGCAGCCTTCTCACGACCTTTGCGGGAACGCCCATCGCGAGCATGTCCGGCGGTACCTCGAAGCCCGGAGGGACCAGCGTTCCCGCCGCGACCAGGCAACCCGCGCGAAGCCAGGCGCCGTCCAGCACCACGGCGCCGATCCCGATCAGGGACCCGTCTTCGACCCGGCAGCCGTGAACGACCGCCCGGTGGCCGATCGTGACCTCGTCGCCGATCTCACAGCCGAAGCGCCCGCCGGTCACGTGCAGCACGCTGCCGTCCTGGATGTTGCTGGAACGCCCCACCGAAATCTGGTGCACGTCGGCGCGCAGCACGCAGCCGTACCAGACCGAGGCCTGCGCCGCGATGCGGACGTCGCCGACCACGACCGCTCCCGGAGCGATCCAGGCACTGGCGTCGATGCGCGGGTGCGCTCCGAGATAGGAGCGCAGGATCGGCGCGGCCGTCATCGGCGGATCAGGTCGAAGACCTCGTCGCTGGTTTCCGAGCGATAGGGCTCGAAGAGCTTGGTCTGGACATAGCGCTCGCCGAAGCTCGGGATGATCACGACGATCATGGCGTCGCGCGCGCCGTCTCCGCGCGCCCAGCGCAGCGCCGCGGCAACCGCCGCTCCCGACGAGATCCCGCACAGCAGGCCCTCCTCCTGGGCGAGCCTGCGGGCCATCACGAGGGCTTCGTCGTTGCTGACCTGGATCACCGCGTCGACGAGCTTCCTGTCGAGCACCTCGGGCACGAAGCCGGCGCCGATGCCCTGGATCAGGTGCGGCCCGGGCGCGCCGCCCGACAGCACTGCGCTGTCGGCCGGCTCGACGGCGACCGCGCGGAACGAAGGCTTGCGCGCCTTCAGCACCTGGGCGATGCCGGTGATCGTGCCGCCGGTGCCGACGCCCGAGATCAGCGAATCGACCTGCCCGTCGGTGTCGCTCCAGATCTCCTCGGCCGTCGTCTTCCGGTGCACCTCGGGGTTCGCGGGGTTGCGGAATTGCTGCGGCATGAACGCGTCGGGAATCTGCGCGAGCAGATCATTGGCCTTCTCGATCGCGCCGGGCATGCCCTTGGCGCGCTCCGTCAGCACCAGCCGGGCTCCGAACGCGCGCAGCACCGCGCGGCGCTCCGGGCTCATGCTCTCGGGCATCGTGAGCACGCAGGAGTAGCCGCGCACCGCGCAGACGAAGGCCAGCGCGATGCCGGTATTTCCGCTCGTCGGCTCGACGATCACGGTCTTGCCCGGCGTGATCAGGCCATCGCGCTCGGCGGCGTCGATCATCGCCAGGCCGATGCGGTCCTTGACGCTCGCGGCCGGATTGCGGCTCTCGAGCTTGGCGATGATCTGTGAGCGCACGCCTTCGGACACGCGGTTGAGGCGCACGAGCGGCGTGCGCCCGATCAACTCGGTCACGTTCTGGGCGATCTTCATTTGGAACTCCCATCGGTTGGAGGGGCGATTCGGTCCTCGGACGCTACCTCGCGCACCTGCGCGCTGCCGCCGCCTGCGGGCTCCGAGGGGACCCCAAAGAGCTCCTCGATCAACACCGTCGCGTAGCTTCCGGAGGGCAGCTCGAAGCGCAGCCAGAGATCGCTCTCTGCTTCGCGCTCGAGCTGCAGCTGGCCCGGTCGGATGCGCAACGCCCGGCGGGTTCCGCGCAGCTCGATGCCGCGCGGCGGGCGCGGCACGCCCTCGATTCCGTGACGCCGCAGGACCTGCGTCTCGAGCTCCTGCGCCGCGCCGACGGGCTCGATCGCACGCGTGCCGAAGATCGGACCGGTCGCGCTGATCTCGAAGGCGATGGCGCGCGGCCGCTCGCGCTCGAGGTCGTCGACGACGAAGAGCCCGCCGCTCGCGTGCACGACGGCGACGTCGCCCTGCCAGAGCGCGTCGATCGCCGGCGCGCGCGCGGCCAGCACCTCGTTGAAGACCGCGGACTGCAGCGCCGAGAGCAGGAAGCGCAGCTCGCGGCGATCCCGCACGCGCGGCGCCGGCACGCCCGCTCGAGGGAACAGGATCTGGTGCGCGCGCAGCGCGTTGTCGCCGTCCCTGCCGAAGCGCTGCTCGCCGAAGCGGTTCGGCATCCCGCGCTGCGCGATCACCCCCGCGCGCTGCGAGGCCGCTTCGAAGAGCTGCGCATCGACGCCGCGCACGCGGATCGCGAAGCGGTTCCCGCGCAGGTGCCCGGTGCGCAGCTTGTTCCTGTGCCGCTCCGCGCGCAGCACGCGCACCCCCGGCAGCTCGAGCGCGAGGGCGCGCTCCGGCGCGAGCGCGGGCACCGAGAACCACTGTCTGGTGACGGCGATGCGATCCTTGCGGCCCGCATAACCGACGTCGCGCGGCGGAACTCCGGCCGCGCGCGCGAGCTCGCGCGCGACGTCGTCGCTGTTGCGCAGCCGCTTCTCGACCCACAGGAAGGTGTGCTCGCCCTCTCCGCAAGGCTCGTAGCTCGGGATCTCCTCGACCTGGAAATCTTCGGGCTCGCTGCGCAAGCGCACGGGGTGCTCAGCTACCACAGCGCGACCTGCGCGACTGGCGCGGTCGAGCGGCGGTGCAGATCGGTCGGGCCGAGCCGCCGCAGCGCTTCGAGGTGATCGGCCGTCGCATAGCCCATGTGGCGATCGAAGCCATAGCCCGGATGCCGCTCGTGGGCCCTGCGCATCAGCGCATCGCGGTGCACCTTGGCGATGATCGAGGCCGCGGCGATCGGCGCTTCGCGCGCATCGCCGCCGACGACTGCGGTCTGCGGCATCGGCACGCCCGGAATCCTGCGCGCGTCGACCAGCAGGTGCTGCGGCGCCGGGTCGAGCGCCAGCACCGCGCGCCGCATCGCCTCGAGCCCCGCGCGGTAGACGTTCAGCCGATCGACCTCCGCGGGCGGGATCTCGGCCACGCCGACCGCCACGGCCTGCGCGCGGATGAGCAGGTCCAGGGCTTCGCGCTGCGCGGGAGACAAGCGCTTGGAGTCGTCGAGCCCGGGCAGCTCCGCGCTCCTGGACAGGATCACCGCCGCGGCCACCAGCGGGCCTGCGAGCGGCCCGACTCCGACCTCGTCGACGCCGGCGACGAAGCGCGCGCCCGCGCGCTCGAGTGCGCGCGTGTGGCGGAACAGCTCCGCGAGCCGCTGCGCCTCGAGCCCGCGTGCCGCGGCTGCACGCCGCAGCGCCACGGCCAGCGCGGCCGCTCCGCGGCGCGGATCGCCTGCCAGCGCTGCGACGAAGCGCTGGAGCTCGTTCTCGCTCTCGAGTGTGCGCGCACGCGCGCGCAGCACTGCCAGCGACTCTCGCGCGGCCGGCGGCATCAGTCCGCCCCCTCGTCCGGCTCCGGCTCTGGCGACTCGCCGCGCAGCCCGAGGCGCCGCTCGATCGCGCGCACGCGCTTCATCAATTCGGGGAGCTTGCGCAGCGCGCCGACGCTCCGGTGATGTTCGCGCTGCGGGCGCCCCGGACTGCCGTAGACGCGCTGGCCCGCCAGGACATCGGCCGCGATCCCGGCCTGCGGCCCGACGAAGGCGCGCTCGCCGATCCGCCGGTGATCCGCGATGCCGGCCTGGGCCATCAGGATCGCGCCGCGCTCGACCACCGTGCTCCCCGCCAGCCCGACTTGCGCGACGATCAAGACATCCTCTCCGATCTGGCAGTTGTGCGCGATCTGCACCAGGTTGTCGATCTTCGTGCCCGAGCCGATCTCAGTGTCGCCGAGGCTGCCGCGGTCGATTGCCGTGCCCGCTCCGATCTCGACATCGTCGCCGACGACGACCCTGCCGAGCTGCGGCATCTTGAACCAGCCGCCGCGCTCGTCCATCGCATAGCCGAAGCCGTCGCCGCCGATTGCGACTCCCGGCTCGAGCACGACGCGATCGCCGAGGCGCGCGTGGCGCAGCACACAGCGCGCGCGGAGGCGGCAATCGGCGCCGATCTCGACCTCGCGCTCGAGCACGACGCCGGCGTCGAGCAGCGTCCGCGCCCCGATGCGGCAGCCCGGCCCGACGCTGCAGAGCGCGCCGACGGACGCCGACGGGTCGACGACCGCACTCGGGTCCACGACCGCGCTCGGGTGGATGCCCGGCGCGGGGCGCGCCTCGGGCGCGAGGCGGCGGGCGGCGCGCGCGAAGTCGAGGCCGGGATGCGCGCTCAGGATCGCCGGCCGGCCCGCGGGATCGACGCCCTCGGGCAGGATCAGCGCGCCGGCGCGGCTCTCGCGCAGCTGCGGCTCCCATGCGGGCGATCGCACGAACGCGAGCTCTGTCGGCCCTGCTCTTGCCAGCGACGCGACGCCGGAGATCTCGGCGTCACCGTCGCCGAGACAGGCGCGCCCGAGCTCGCTCGCCAGCTGCTTCAACCGCATCGCTGTTCGTCCCGCCGCGCGCTCGCGGGCCGGAGCAGGGGCTCAGCGCGCCAGCAGCACCGCGATCGGCGTGGTGCGCGCCACGGCCGCCGCATTGCTGCCGAGGAAGTATTCGTTGATCCGATTGCGGCCGTAGGCGCCCATCACGATCAGCCCCGCGTGGATCTCGCGTGCCGAGTCGACGATCTTCACGTCCGGCCGGCCTAGCGTGGAGGAGATCTCGCGCACCGGAACCGGCAGCGATCCGACGATCCCGCGTACCTCGTCGAAGCGAGCCGCGGCGCGCCCCTTGTCCTTCGAATCGACGAAGACGTGAATCGGATCCGCGGTGCGCGTGACGATGTGGACCGCGAGGGTCGCCCCGATGCGCGAGCCGGGCGAGCCGTCGAAGGCCACCAGGATCGGGCCGCCGAGCTCGGCACCGCTCGGCACCACGAGCACCGGCTTCGTGGTCTTGCGCAGCACGCCGTTCACGGTGCTGCCGAGCAGCGCGGTGTGAAAGGCCGCGTGCATGCCTTCGCGGCCGATCACGATCAGATCGGCGGACTCGCCGCGCTCGGCGATGCGATCGTCCGCGATGCCGTCCGCCGGATGGCCCTGCATTTCGAGGTTTGCGGCGCGCGCTCGCTCGGAGAGACGCCGCAGCGCGGCCTCGGCACGGGCCTTCAGAAACGCGTTCAGCGGCTCCGGATTCGGCGCCGCGATGCCGAGGCCGGTGTCTCGGAAGCCCTTCGCGAAGCGATCCTCGATCAGCGACAGGCCGTGAATCCGCGCGCGCAAGCGCGAGGCCAGGAAGACGGCCGCTTTCTCGGCCGCGGCCGAGCCCTCGGATCCGTCCGTTGCCATCAGGATGGTCGAGATCATGGGAGTCTCCGCTGCCCGCTGCGCCCGGTCGCTCGCTGCACTCCCCAGGCGCTGCTCCCCGACGGGAAGACCGGGTCACTGTATTCGACCCCTCGGGGAAATGTCAAACGCCCGACGCTCGCGGCTACAGTTCTGCGATGCCGCGGACCGGGGGGGGTGGAGCCAGCCGCAGCCGGGAGCGCTCCAGCTCGGGGGATCCCCCGGCCGGGCCCGTCCCGGAGCTGCTGCGCAAGGCGCTTTCGCTGGGCCTCTCGGGCTTCGTGTTCACGGAATCGGCGCTGCGCCGCGCGTTTGGCGAAAGTGTGCCGCGCGACTGGATCGACTTCGCCGTCGACCAGAGCGAGCGCGCGCGCAGCGAGTTCCTCGATCGCCTCTCGTTCGAACTCGCGACCAGCCTCGAGAAGGCCGACTTCGCCGGCGTGGCGCAGAAGCTGCTCGAGGGTCGCAAGCTCGAGTTCAAGCTCGAAGTCCGCCTGGTAGAAGACCGCGCAGCCGAGGCCGAGGCTCCCGCGCCGCGCGGCCGGCGCAGACCGCCCCGCTCCAGGGAGCCGGTCTGAGCCCCTCGCTGCGCAGCCGCTTCTCGCGCGTGCGGCGCATCAGCAGCGTCGCGGGGAAGATCTATCTGGGCGCGCGCGCCGAGCGCCTGCTCGCGCGCCGGCTTCCGGCCGCGGAAGCGAAGCGCCGCTGGGCGCGCTTCCACCGCCGCAGCGCCGAGTCGATCTACCGCGCCGCGATCGATCTCCAGGGACTGATCCTCAAGGGCTGTCAGTTCGTCGGCACCCGCGCCGACGTGGTTCCGCCCGAGTACGTCGAGGTGCTCTCGCGGCTGCAGGATCGCGTGCCCCCGCGCCCCTTCAGCGAGGTGAGGCGCGTGATCGAGCACGAGCTGCGCTGCGACCTGAGCGACGCGTTCCCGTGGTTCGCGCGAGACCCGGTCGCGGCGGCTTCGCTCGCGCAGGTGCACGAGGCGCGGCTGCCGAGCGGAGAGCGCGTGGCCGTCAAGGTGCAGTACCCGGAGATCGCGGCGCTGGTGAAGAGCGACCTCGCGAACCTGCGCGCGCTGCTGCGCGGCATCGGCGTCTTCGAACGGGACTTCGAGCTCGAGCCGCTGCTCCGCGAGCTCGCGATCGTCGTGCCGCGCGAGCTCAACTTCCTCGCCGAGGCGCGCAACGCCGAGACGATCGCCGGCTTCTTCGCCGGCCGCAGCGACGTCGGCGTGCCGCGCGTGCACTGGGAGCTGACCACGCGCCGCGTGCTCGTCACGGAGTTCGTCGACGGCGTGCGCGTCACGGATCTCGACGGCATCCGGCGCGCGGGGCTCGACCCGGAGAGCGTCGCCAGGACGCTGGCCGAGCTCTACTGCGAGCAGATCCTCGGCCGCGGCTTCTTCCACGCCGATCCGCACCCGGGCAACGTGCTGGTCGAGGCGCGCCCGGGCGGCGTAGGCCGCGTGGTGCTGGTCGACTTCGGACTCGCGCGCGAGCTGCCGCTGCAGTTTCGCGAAGGAGCGCTCGCCTGCGTCGGCGCGGCGCTGCAGCGCGACCGGCGCGCGCTGGCCGAGGCGCTGCTCGAGCTCGGCTTCGAGACCCGCGACGGCCGGCCCGAGTCGCTCGACGAGGTCGCGGGCTTCGCGCTCGAGATCGCCGCGGAATTCCGCGAGCAGTCGCTCGCGGGGCACAGTCTCGGCGAGCAGGTGCGCGCGCGCCTGCCCGAGGCGATCCGCAGCAACCCGCTGGTCCGCGTGCCGACGCACCTGGTGCTGGTCGGACGCGCGCTCGCGCTGCTCGCGGGCGTGAACCGGCAGCTCGGCGTGCGCGTAGACCTGGCGGGAATCCTGATGCCCTACCTCGCGCGAGCCGCCGCGCAGCGCCGCAGCGCGCCGGTCCCGGAAGCCGCCGCGAGGGGCTGAGGGCGCGAGCAGCGACCACATGACGACACCCGTTTGCCTGACCAGCGCCTCCGAGCTGCGCGTGCAGATCAACGCCAACGGCTCGCTCCGGCGCATCGATCATCGCGACGTCATCGTGAATCTGTTTCCGGGCAACGAAGCCGAAGGGGGTCCGACCAACCTGTATCTGCGCCGGCGCGACGGCAGCGGCGACGCGATCCCGCTGCTCGGTCCCGCCAGCGGCGCCCGCTACCGGATCCGGGAGGACGGTTTCGCGGCGCGCGGCAGCTGGAACGACGTCCGCTTCGAGGTGACGCTTCGGCTCGCGCAGGCTGCGCCCGCGTGGTTCTGGCACGTCGCGCTCGAGAACGTCGGCGGCGCGCCGCTGGCGCTCGACCTGATCCACGCGCAGGACCTCGCACTCGCCGACTACGGCGCCGTTCGTCAGAACGAGTACTTCGTCAGCCAATATCTCGATCACACGCCGCTCGCGCACGCAAAGTGCGGCGCCGTGCTGGCGGTGCGCCAGAACCAATCCGTGGGCGGCCGCCAGCCGTGGCTGGCGCTCGGATCGCTGCATCGCGCCACGAGCTTCGCGACCGACGCGCTCCAATTTCACGGGGTGGCGGGGCGCAGCGGCGCGGGACCGGCGGCTCTGCACGCCGAGGCGCTGCCGGGGAAGCGGCAGCAGCACGAGCACGCGATGGCGGTGCTGCAGGACGAGACGCTGCGACTCGAGCCGGGCGCGCGCGTCGCGCGCGGCTTCTTCGGCTGGCTCGAGCCCGACCATCCGGCCGCGACATCGGCGGCGGACCTCGCGTTCGCCGATCGCGCGCTCGCGCTGCCCGAGGCCCAGCCCGCGACCGAGACCGCGGAGGAATCGGACTTCGTCGCGGGGTCTCCGACGCTCTTCAGTGACGGCCGGCGGCTCGCGTGTGTCGATCTCGGCGAGGGCGAGATCACCGATCTCTTCGGCAGCGAGCTGCGCCACGTCGAGCGAGAGGACGGCCGGCTCCATTCCTTCTTCGTCGGCGCGAATCGACACGTGGTGCTCGCGGCGAAGGAGCGCGGCGTGCTGCGCCCGCACGGGCAGATCCTGCGGACCGGCGACGGCCTCGTTCCCGATGAGTCGTCGCT
>CAYTJA010000053.1:0-2141 GCA_964437835.1 uncultured Spirochaetales bacterium | reverse complement strand
CATCCTCCGGCAGGTGCTCGAAGCGCTGGCCGAGGCTCACGGCGTCGGGCTCGTGCACCGGGACGTCAAGCCCGCGAACATCATCCTGTGCGAGCGGGGGGGCGTTTCGGACGTCGCGAAGGTCGTGGACTTCGGCCTGGTGAAGGACCTCGAGGCGGAAGGCGGGATGACCCAGGAAGCGACGCTCGTCGGCACGCCGCTCTACCTCGCCCCGGAAGCGATCCGCTCGTCCGTCGCCGACGCGCGCGCCGATCTCTACTCTCTCGGCGCCGTGGCCTACTTCCTGCTGACCGGCCAGAACGTCTTCGAGGGCCGGACGATCATCGAGATCTGCGGGCACCACCTGCACACGCCACCCGTTCCTCCCTCGGAACGGCTCGGACGCGCCCTGCCAGCGGCGCTCGAGGCCTGGGTCCTCGCCTGCCTCGAGAAGGACCCGGCGAAGCGGCCTGCGTCCGCGTCCGACGCGGTCGCGCGCCTCGAGCGCTGCGGCCTCGCCGGCGAGTGGTCCCCGGCCGAGGCCCGGGCGTGGTGGGTGGCGAAGGGCCGCGCCCTCGCCGCTCATCGTGGCGCGGACGAGGTGCCGAGCGGCCTGACGCTCTCCCGGCCGGTCATCGAACGCGCGGTCTGACCCGCGCGAGAATCCCGACCGCTCAGTCCTCGAGCTTCGCGTACTCCGCGCGCGCCTCGCGCAGGACCGGGACCCCGGCGTCAGCGTCCTTCCAGAGCGCCAGGAAGTCCTGGTACGCCCGCCGGCTTCCCGCCACGTCGCCAGCCAGCGCCCTGGCGCGGGCGAGGCCGAGCTGCGACAGCGGGTAGAGCGCCGACAGCGGCTCGATGCCGCGGTTGTCGAGGACTTTCTGGAACTGTGCCGCGGCCGCAGCGCCCGCGCGCGCACGCAGCTGCGCGAGACCGCTGACGTAGAGCACGTAGAAGGGAGCGCGAGACCCGAGCTCGTAGCGACTGGCCGGCTGCACCAGCTGCACGGCCTTCGCCGCGTTGCCGCGCTGCAGCTCGAGCAGCGCGCGCAGCACGGGCAGCTCCACTTCCTGGATCAGCGTGTGCGAGGGGAAGCGGCGCGCGGTCTCGTCGATCAGGGGCTGTGCCTTCTCGGCCGCACCGGCGAGCGCGAAGGCCCGGGCCGCCTCGAGCGGAAGGAACGGCCCGCGGCCGCGCGTCAGCCCTTCCGCGGCTCGCTCGCGGGCCTCGCGAGCGTTGCCGAGGAGCGCCTCCGCCACGGCCTGGTCCAGTAGCGTGTAGGCCGCGCTTTCCTCGAGGCCGCCGCGCCGGGCGAGCGCCACTGCCTGAGCGTAGAGCTCTCGCGCCTCGGCGAGCCGTCCGCCGAAGGCCGCCGCCCGCGCCTGCGACGAGCGCACGTCGCCCTCGTCGGGCCGGCCCTTGAACCACTCCACTTCGCGCCGCATCGCCTCGGCGTCGCCCTGCAGGAAGGCGAGGATGTAGCGGTCCCAGTGGCGCGCGCTCTGGTCCACCTTCTGGCGGGAGGCCTGCTCCAGGACGGCCTTGGCCTCCTCGGTGCGGTTGAGCGCGAGGTAGGCGCTGGCGAGGTCACCGTACGCGTAGCCGTCGTACGGGTCGAGCTGGACCTCCTCGCGAGCCGTCTCGAGAGCCCGCTCGCGCTCACCCAGGAAGCGGTAGGCGCCCTGCAGGTAGTTGAGCGCCACGCTGTCCCGGGGGTAAGTCCGCCGCCAGAGCTCGAGAACCTCCCGCTGCTTCTTTAGCTCGCCCGTCACGTAGCCGTAGTAGCGCACCGAGATGTAGAACTTCTCCCGCTCGCTCACCCGGTCGCGCAGCTCGAAGGCCTTGGTGGTGAATGCGACCCCGCGCTCGCCTTCGGAGATGTTGGAGTAGAGCGTCCCGAGCTTCGCCTGCGCCATCGCGAAGTTGGGGTCGAGCTCGATCGCCTTCTGGAGGAACGGTATTGCTTCGAGCTCGCCTTTCGTGCCGCGCAGCGTCTCGGCGGTGGTGAAGGCCTTCAGGGCCTCGAGCGACGACGTGGTCGCGCGCTCGATCGGCGCGTCGTAGGCCTGGATCGAGCCCATCGACTCGCCGAGCTTCGCGCGCAGGCGGGTCGAGGCCTGGCCGAGCGCCGTCAGCACCTTCTCCTTGCTCTCCGCCTCGAC
>CAYTJA010000052.1:0-5260 GCA_964437835.1 uncultured Spirochaetales bacterium | reverse complement strand
GGCCTCTCGATCGCGCAGCTCAAACAGGTTGCGCTGCTCACCGCCGTCCCGGCCGCGTTGCTGATCGCGCAGCCGGATTTCGGCACCACGGTGGTGCTGGTGCTGCTGGTCGGACTGCTGCTCTTCGTGGCCGGTGCTCCGCTGCGACGGCTCTGGCTGCCGGGGGGCGTGGCAGCGCTTGCCGCAGCGCTCTACATCGCGGTCAATCCCTACGCGCTGCGGCGCGTGACCGGCTTCCGCGATCCGTGGGCCCAGTCTTCGGACGAGGGCTACCAGCTGGTGCAGTCCTTCGTCGCCTTCGGCCTCGGCGGGATTCGCGGCGTCGGCCTCGGAGACGGGCGCCAGAAGCTCGGCTACCTGCCCGAGGCGCACACCGACTTCATCTTGTCGGTGTTGGCCGAAGAGCTCGGGCTGATCGGGGTGCTCTGCGTGGTCGGCGCCTTCGCGGCGCTGACGCTCGCGGGGCTGCGCATCGCGCAGCGCGCGCGCGATCCCTTCGCGGCGCTGGTCGCGCTCGGAATGACGTGCCTGATCGCGCTTCCGGCCGGCATCAACGCCGGCGTCGTCATGGGCCTGCTGCCGACCAAGGGCTTCGCGCTGCCCTTCCTCTCGTACGGCCGCAGTGCGCTCTTCGTCTGCGCAGTGGCGATCGGCCTGCTGCTACAAGTGGGCGCCGCGGAGACGCGCAGCAGGGCGAGCGCGCAAGAAACGTGCGGAGACGGCGCCTGACGACGCCCCGCCCGCTGCGCTGGATCGTGGCCGGAGGGGGTACCGGCGGCCACGTGACCCCGGCGCTGGCCGTCGCCGAGCGAGCGCGCGCGCGCGGCGACGCAGTGCTCGTGCTCGGCGGAACGCGCGGACTCGAGGGCCGACTCGTGCCCGAGGCGGGCTTCGAGCTGATCGCGCTGCCTGCGCCACCGCTCGCGCGCAGCGGCCTGCTCGCGCGCCTGCGGGCGCTGCCGGCGCTGGTGGCTGCCTGCAGCGCGGCCTGGCAGCTGCTCGGACGCCGCCGCGCGGACGTCGTGGTCTCGGTCGGCGGTTATGCCTCGGTGCCCGCTGTCGTGGCGGCCGTGCTGCGCGGCATTCCGATCGCGCTGGTCGAGCCGAACGCGATCCCGGGCCGCGCCAACCGCCTCGCCGCGCGCTTCGCGCGCCGGATCTTCGTCCAGTTCGAAGCGGCCCGGGCCCGGCTCCCCGCCGCAGCGCGCGCGCGCGTCGAGCTCTCCGGCACGCCGCTGCGCGCGGCGCTCGTGGCGCGCTTCGCCGGCGAGCACGCGGCGCGAGCTCCGGCGCCCCCCCTGCACCTGCTGGTCTTCGGCGGCAGCCAGGGCGCGCACCAGATCAACCAGGCGCTCTGCCAGTTGGCGCCGCGCCTCGATCCCGCGGCCTTCGAGATCTTCCATCAGTGCGGGGCCGCGGACGTGCGGACCGTGACAGACGCGTACCGCGCAGCTGGGCTGCGCGCCGAGGTCGTCGCTTTCGAGCCCGACATGCCGCGCCGTTACGCCTGGGCGCATCTCGCGCTGTGCCGCTCCGGCGCGCTGACCGTGGCCGAGCTCGCGCTCGCGGGACTCCCCGCGCTGCTCGTACCCTTCCCGCAGGCCGCCGACGACCACCAGAGCGCGAATGCACACGCGTTGGCAGCTGCGGGGGCCGCCCGGGTACTCTCGCCGCGCCCCCTCGATCCGGAAGCCCTGCTGCGCGAGCTCGAAGCCCTGGCCGCGGACCCCACCGCGCTGGCAGCGATGAGCCGCGCCGCGGCCGCGCTCGCGCGCCCGGGCGCGGCGGAGCGCGTGGTCGAAGCCTGCGCCGCGCTCGCCCTGCACGCGAGGAGTTAGGTATGCGGAGACGCGTCCAGCACGTCCATTTCGTCGGCATCGGCGGCGTCGGCATGTCCGGCATCGCGGAGCTGCTGCACAACCAGGGCTACCGCGTGACCGGCTCGGACCTGCGCGAGGGCACCGCGACCGCGCGCCCGCGCAGCCTCGGTGTGGGCGTCTGCATCGGCCACGACGCCGCACAGGTCGGCGACGCCGACGTCCTGGTCTACTCCTCCGCGGTGCGGCCGAGCAACCCGGAGCTGGTGGCCGCGCGCGCGGCCGGACGCATCGTGATCCCGCGCGCCGAGATGCTGGCCGAGGTGATGCGGCTCAAGGAGGGCATCGCCGTGGCCGGGAGCCACGGCAAGACCACGACCACCTCCCTGATCGCACACGTGCTCGAATGCGCCGGCCTGGATCCGACGATCGTGATCGGCGGCCGCGTGCTGGCTCAGAAAGGCGCGCTGCCCGGAGCGCGGCTCGGCGCGGGCGAGCTGCTCGTCGCCGAGGCCGACGAGAGCGACGGATCCTTCCTGCGCCTGGCTCCGGTGATCGCGGTGATCACGAACATCGATCCGGAGCACCTCGACCACTACGGCAGCCTCGAAGCGCTGAGCGACGCGTTCGTCGACTTCGCGAACCGCGTCCCCTTCTGGGGTCTCGCGGTGCTCTGCCTCGACCACCCGGGGGTGCAGGCGATCCTGCCCCGCATTTCGCGGCGCAAGCTCAGCTACGGCTTCGCTTCGCAGGCGGAGCTGGTGGCCGAGAACGTCGCGCTCTCCCCCGAACGTGACGGCATGCGCTTCGACCTGCGCCTGCGCGGCAGCGCGCTCGGCCGCGTGCAGCTGCCGCTCTACGGCCGCCACAACGTCTGGAACGCGCTCGCGGCGCTCGCGGTCGCGCTCGAGCTCGAGCTGCCCTTCGCGACGGCCGCGGAGGCGATCGCGAGCTTCCGCGGTGTCGAGCGCCGCTTCGAGACGGTCGGGCGCGCGGCCGGCGTGCGCGTCGTCGACGACTACGGGCACCACCCGGCCGAGATCCGCGCGACGCTCGGCGCCGCGCGCCAGGTCCACGAAGGCCGCGTGGTGGTCGCGTTCCAGCCGCATCGCTTCACTCGCACGCGCGACCTCTGGGAGGAGTTCGCGACCGCATTCAACGACGCCGACGTGTTGATCTTGACCGAGATCTATGCGGCCGGAGAGGACAAGCTCGCAGGCGTCGAGGCCAAGGCCCTGGCCGACGCGATCCGCGCGCACGGGCACCGCGACGTGCGTTTCGTCTCCGAGCTCGACGAGGTCCTGGCCGAGCTCGCGCGCAGCGCGCGCCGCGGAGACCTCGTGCTCACGCTCGGGGCGGGCAGCATCTCCTCGCTCGCTCGCCGCCTCGTCGCGCAGCTCGAAGCCCCGGCGGAGGGGGCGCGGCAGCCGTGATCGGGCCCGAGCTGCGCGCGGAGCTCAGCGCGCTGCTCGGCGAGCGGGTCCGCTTCGACGCGCCGCTCTCGCGCTACACCTCGCTGCGCGTCGGCGGCCCGGCCGCGGCAATCGCAATGCCCTCGGATCGCTGGGAGCTCGCGGCGCTGCTGCGGCTCTGCGCAGCCCGCGGCCTGCCGCACTGCGCGATCGGAGGCGGCTTCAACAGCCTGGCCCGCGACGCAGGTCTCCGCGCGCTCGTGATCCAGCTGAAGCACTTCCGGCGCCTCGAGGAACGCCCCGGCCAGCAGCTGCGCGCCGAGGCCGGCGTCTCGCACAGCCAGGTGCTGAACTTCTGTGCGCGGCGCGGGTGGAGCGGGCTCGAGTTCGCCGCGGGCATCCCGGGCAGCGTCGGCGGCTGGGTCGCGATGAACGCCGGGGTGCCGGATCGCGACCTCTCGCAGGTGCTGGTCGAGATCGAAGTCCAGAGTCCGGCCGGTCGCCGGCGCGTGCACCTGCCGCGCGCGCAGCTGCGCCTGCATTACCGCGAGCTCCGCGGCCTCGCCCCGGGCTCGCTGATCGTATCCGCGCTGTTCGCGGTGCAGCCGCGTGACTCCGCGAGCGTGCGCGCCGAGATCGAGCGGCGGCTCGCAGAGCGCGCGCACAAGCAGCCGCTCGATGTGCCCTCCTGCGGCTCGGTCTTCATGAACCCGCCCGGCGATTTCGCGGGGCGGCTGATCGAATCCGTCGGGCTGAAAGGGCACCGCATCGGCGGCGCGCAGATCTCGCCCGTCCACGCGAACTTCATCGAGAACCTCGGCGGGGCGAGCGCCGGGGACGTACTCGCGCTGATCGAGCTCGCGCGCACCGCGGTGGAGCGCGCGACCGGCATTCGCCTCGAGCGCGAGGTGCGATTCCTGGGGGAGGACACATGAGCGACGCTGGCCCGAGGGTTTCTCCGTTCGAGCAGCGCGAGCAGGAGCGGCGAGAGCGCGCCCGCGCGCACATCAGCCGCCGCAGGGAGCGAGGGCTGCGCGCGGTTGGCGGCAGCGGCGCCGAGCGGCTCGCGGCGGCCGTCGTGCTGCTCTCGCTGATCGCGGGCGTGGTCGCCGCGCGCGCGCTCGCGCGTGGCGACCGCCCGCTCGACCGCGTGACGGTGCTCGGTGCACAGAAGCTCTCGGCCGAGGATGTCTTGCGCGGGAGTGGAGTCGCCCGGGGCGCCTCGCTCGCGGAGCTCGACGTCGGCGCGATCGAGGCGCAGCTCGAACGGCATCCGCGCGTCGCTGCCGCGCGCGCCCTCGTCGCGAGCGGCCAGCTGCTGATGCAGGTCGAGGAGCGGGTGGCGGTGGCCACGGCGGTGCCACAGGGCGATCCGCAAGCCGCGCCGCTCGCGGTCGATGCGGGCGGCCGCGCCTTCGCTCCGGCGACGCCCGAGGAGCAGCAGGCACTGCCCCACCTGCGGGTCGCCGCTGGGCTGCGCCTCGGAGAGGCCGATCCGGAGCTGGCCCGCGGGGCAGACCTCGCCCTGCGCTTAGCCCGCCAGGGCCTCGCGCCGCTCGAGGCGATCGAAGTCGCGGCCTCGGACGATCCTGCGGGCCTCGCGCTGCGGCTGCGCGGAGTCGTGCCGCGCTTCGTGCTGGGTCGCAGCCATCCGGATGCGGCCCTCGCACGCCTGAAGACGCTGCTCGAGGCGCGTCTGCCGGAGCTCGAATCGACGCACGAGATCGATCTGCGCTACGCGGATCAGGCCGTCCTCCGCAGCGCGCCGCCCGACGTCGCGGAAGCGCCCCCCGGCGGCGCCCCGAGCTGAAAAAAAACTCGCGAAGCGCGCGCGCGGGGTGGCCGCGCTGTGAAAAGCGGGCTTTCCTATAGGTCCCCCTGCAGACACACGTTTTGCCCGACGGCCGCGCGCGGATGCGCATCGCCGCCGGGCGCCGTCTGGCGGCAGCTCCGCCGGAGCACACGCGGGGGGACTCATGGGACGCAGAGAAGACCTGATCGTCGGTCTCGACATCGGGACCACCAAGATCT
>CAYTJA010000051.1:0-15799 GCA_964437835.1 uncultured Spirochaetales bacterium | reverse complement strand
AAGGCCATGAGACGGGGGGCGCGCGCCATGGATCGCAAGTACCAGGGCAACACTTTTCTCGCGCGCGACCTCACGCCGACGCCGCGCGCGTGAGCTCGGACCCGATCGAGATCGTGCGCCGCGTCGTCGCGGCGGACAACGCGCGCGACCGCACGGCCTACCGCGCGCTGCTCTCAGACGACTACCGCGCGGAGGTCCACGGCCAGCTCAGCGCATCGAGTGGCGACGCCGAAGCCGCGGGCCTCGCGCGCTATTGGGAGGGCTTCCCGGACGGCCGCGTCGTCGAAGAGGCGATTCACCTGGCCGGCGACGTCGTGACGCTGCGCTATCGCCTCGTGGGCACGAACAGCGGCGCGCTCGAGGGCCGGCCCGCGACCGGGCGCCGCGTCGACCTCGCGGGCTGCACGCTGCTCGAGGTCGTGGCGGGCCGGGTGAAGCGCACCTGGCGCTACCTCGACAGCCTTGGTTTCATGCGGCAACTAGGCCTGCTCCCGAGCGAGACTACATTCGAAAAACGCTGAAAAATCAGAGTTCTGAACAATACTTCAGGAGAATTCGCGTGAATCCGACCGAAATCCAGAATCTGGAGCGCTGGCTGGATGCCCAGGGCCTCCCCGGCGCGGGCGAGAAGCTCGAGCTCCGCACCATCAGCGGCGGCGCCTCGAACGAGCTGATCGCGCTCGAGCGCGGCGGCGCGGTGATGGCGCTGCGCCAGCCGCCGCGGCCGGTGCCCGAGGGCCGCAATCAGACCATGCTGCGCGAATACCGCGTGCTGAAAGCGCTGAACGACAGCGACGTCCCGCACTCGCGCGCGCTCGCGGTCTGCGAAGACCCCTCGGTGATTGGCGCCTGCTTCTACCTGATGGACCTCGTGGACGGCTGGTCCCCGATGACCACGAAGGGCTGGCCGGCGCCCTTCGATACGGATCTCCCGGCGCGCTACGGCCTCGGCGTCCAGCTCGTCGACGGTATCGCGAGGCTCGCGCGCGTCGACTGGAAGGCGCGCGGCCTCGAGGGCTTCGGCAAGCCCGACCAGTTCCACGAGCGCCAGGTCGATCGCTGGCTGCACCACATCTCGACCTTCCAGATCCGCGAAATTCCGGGGCTGGACGTCGCGGCCGAATGGCTGCGGCGTCACAAGCCCCGCGTCTACACGCCCGGCATCCTGCACGGCGACTACCAGTTCGCGAACGTGATGTTCCGGCACGGCGCACCGGCGCGCCTGGCCGCGATCATCGACTGGGAGATGGCGACCGTCGGCGACCCGCTGATCGACCTCGGCTGGGTCGTGATGGGCTGGCCCGATCCCGGCGAGGATCGCGCGGGTTCGGGCTACGTCGACTACACCGGCATGCCGAGCCGGGCCGAGATCCTCGAGCACTATGCAACGGTCTCGGGCCGGCCCGTCGACGAGATCGACTACTACGTGATCCTCGCGCGCTTCAAGATGGCCGCGGTGCTCGAGGGCGGCTACGCGCGGCACGTGAAGGGCATCCAGAAGAGCGAGAAGCTCGAGGCCTTCGGCCCGATCGTGCTCGAGATGGCGAAGAAGGCCGCGGAGCTCGCGCGCACGACGAAGCTCGGGCATTAGCGGAGAAGCGCAACCGGACACGACGGCCTGCGACCTGGCGCCCACGCTGCGCGAAGGGTGGGCGCGCAGCTGCTCGGTACACCACCTGCCCGCGGACGGCGGCCACGCGGCTGCCCAGGTCGGGGTCCGCTTCGGGCCGCTGCCCTTCGCGTTCCCGAACATCGCAGAGCACGAGCGCGCCCCGCCTCCGGGGCTGCTCCGCCGCCACCCCGAGCTCGGCGCTGCTCGATGCGGCCAGCGGAGCTCGATCGGATAGCGCAGGGATTCCGTCTCGGGGAAGCACCGCGGACACCGCCCTGGGTCATCCGGGGCTCAAGCCGCGGCCTGCGTCCATCCGAAGCGGAGCTAGCCCTCGGGAACCGGTGGGGAAACGCCGTACACGTGAAGAACAGAGCCGCGAAGCTGTCGGAATCGCTATCCGCGCGCTGCGTCGCTCTCGCGCTGTGTCTCGCGGCCGTCCCGTGGGATGCGCGTGCGGCGGAGGGGTGGCCCTACCTGCTGGGCGGCATGGGCGGTGCCCGAGCCGCCCTCGCCGAGTACGGGGTCGGCTTCGAGCTGGTTGCGACGGTCGATCTCCTGGGCGTCGTCGACGGAGGCATCGATCCGGGCTTCGAGAGCCCTGCGAACTTCGATCTCACCATGACGCTCGACACCGAGGCTGCGGGCCTCTGGAAGCACGGGAGCTTCCTCGTCTACTGGCTCGGCAACGCAGGCGGCGATCCGAGCCTGCGCTCCGGAGAGCTCCAGGTCGCCAGCAATATCGAGACGACGAACAGCTTGAAGCTCTTCGAGGCCTCCTACGAGCACAGCTTCTTGCGCGACTCGCTGGCTCTGCTGGTCGGCCTCCACGACATGAGCTCGGACTTCTACGCGACGGAGTACGGGGGCCTGTTCCTGAATTCCTCCTTCAGAATCGGTGTCGATACTGCACAGGTCGGGCCTTCGATCTTCTCGACCACCGCACTCGGGGCCCGGCTGCGCTGGCTGCCGTTCGAGCCGATCTATGTCCTCGCCGCGGTCTACGACGGCATCCCGGGGGATCCGCGCCAGCCGAAGGGAACCCAGGTCGAGTTCGGCGAGGACGACGGCGTCTTCGCGATCGGAGAGATCGGCGTCTCCGGCAGTGACGAGGACCACTACAAGCTCGGGATCGGGGGTTGGTACCACTCTGCGGAGTTCGAAGACGTGGCCAACGTAACTCGCGACGAGAACGCCGGGTTCTACACGCTGGCCGAGGGCCAGCTGTGGAGCGATGGCGGGAGCCGCAGGCTCGGCGTCTTCGGACAGGCCGGCTTCGCCGACAGCAAGCGCAACCGGATCGGCATCTACCTCGGCGGTGGCATCAGCATGGCCGGGCTGCTTCCCGGGCGCAGCGAGGATGTGCTCGGTGTCGCCGTCGCACACGCGCGCAACGGCTACGCCTACCTGCGTGCGAACCCCGGCGCGGAGCCCGCAGAGACTGCGATCGAGGTCACCTATCTGATCGTGCCGTGGCGCGGGATCACGCTGCAGCCGAACCTGCAGTACATCGTGAATCCGGGGACCGACCGCGCGCTCGACAACGCGCTGATCGTGGGGACCCGACTCCAGTTCAGCTTCTAGGCGAAGGCGGCTTCGACCCGAACGCTCCGACGCCGTCGATCCAGCCCACGACCACCCGATCGCCCGCCTTGGCGCGCAGCGGGAGCTGCGTGCGGATTCGGTGCGCGCGTGCATCGTGACGTCCCGCGCGCGCCGGCATCACCCAGACTTCGTGCGCGGAGCGCAGCTTCCCCTCGGCATCCAGAATCGCGACCCGGAGCCGCTCCAGGTCCTGCACGCGGGTCAGCAGCGTGCGGCTCACGACGGCCGCGACCGCGACCTGCGAGCCCTCGGCAGTCGCGGTCGCCGCGACCAGGCTGAGTCCGTGCGAGCTGCGACCGCGGATCTCGACCGGCAGCCGGTCTGCTGCGGCGCGTGCCGGAGCCGTGAGGCAAAGGCAGGCGCCAACGACAGCGGCGAGCGCGCAGTGGAAGCGGGATCGAGGCATTGGGGGTCTCCTGATCCGTGTATGTGGCGTCCCGCGCAGAAAAGATTCACGCGGCCGAAGCGGCAGCCGGGCGGCAACCGGGAGAAAAGCGCTCGCGTGTCGCCGGGATCGATGCCCAGGTTGCGCGCTCGCGTCGGGGCATCGACGCGCTGCAGAACCACGCGATGGCTTCGACGCGCGGCCTGTTCCGCGACACGAGCTTCTTCGGCGAGCGCTGGCCCGGAACGGAGGCGGAGCGTCCGGTCGGCCGCTTGATGCGCGGCTGCCCGACGTGGGATCCTCGCTGTGAGGAGGCCACCCGATGCCCGCGATTTACGACTGCGATCAGCACCTCTTCGAGCCGCGCGGCGTGTGGAGCGACTACGCGGAGCCCGCGCGGCGCGACCTCGCGATCCGGATGCGGGAGGATGCGGCGGGCCACACCTGGGTGATGTGGAACGGGCGGCGCCTCGGCCTCGCGCACGTTCCAGTGCCGGGGGAGGCAGACGCCGTCGGCCGCACGCTCGCCGAGGCGCGCGCCGGGATGCCGGCCCGGGCCCGTTACGACGAGCTCGTACCCCCTGCCTACAGCGCACCGGCCCAGCGCGTTGCAGAGCTCGACCGCATGGGCCTCGACGCGGCGGTGTTGTTTCCGAACTACGGCCTGCTGTGGGAGCGCGCACTGCGCCGCGACCTCGAGGCGACGCGCGTGAACATGGGAGCCTGGAATCGCTTCGCACTCGACGTGCATGCCGAGGGAGGCGGGCGCCTGTTTCCGGTGGCGCATCTGACTCTCCGCGATCTCGATTGGCTCGACGGCCAGCTCGCGGCACTGTCCGCGGGCGGCGTGCGACTCGCGATGGTGTCGCCCGGGCTGGTCGACGGGAAGCCGCTCTCCCACCCGGAGCTCGACCGGGCCTGGTCCGCGTTCGTGGCGCACGGAATCACGCCGGTCTTCCACATCGCGAACGTCGAGCGCCCCTTCGCCGACGCCTGGTACACGGACGACCCCCTCGACCGCGACGACCGCGAGGGCTTCGCCCTGACCTCGGTGTTCCTGTGGACGGGCGCAGCGCTCGCGCTGGCCGACCTCGCGATCAACGGCGTGCTGCACCGCCACCCCGATCTGCGGCTCGGCATCATGGAGCTCTCCGCCGGATGGCTGCCGCAATTCCTCCAGTACCTGGACGGCGGGGTGCGCTTCACCTCGCGCCTGAACGGCCGCCCGCCCTTCGACTACTCCATGGAGCCCAGCGAGTACGTGCGCGCGCACCTGCGCATCGCGGCGTTCGCCTACGAGCGGCCGGACCGGCTGTCGCCGCAGGTGGGCGATCTCTTCATGGCCTGCAGCGACTGGCCGCACAGCGAGGGCACCCATCACCCGCTGCAGGACTACCGCGACGCCGCCGGGCAGCAAGGTACGCCCGACGCGGCGCCGGGTCTGTTCGGCGGGAACCTGGCCTGGCTGCTCCGGAAGTAATCCGCATACGCGCGCCCCGCCTCCCCGGCGGCGATTCTCTCGGGCGTTTGTCGGTGCGAGACCCGGCCTGCGGCCTACTCTACGGCCGCTCGCGGAGGCAGCGGTGCTCTGGATTCCGATCACGATCGCTGCGGCCGCGCTGCAGACCGCACGCAACGCCTTCCAGCGCGGCCTGACCGGCGAGCTCTCGGCGCTCGGCGCCACCTACACGCGATTCCTGTTCGGCTTCCCCTTCGCCGCGCTCTACGCACTTGCAGTCTTCATCGGCACCGAACTGCCTGCGCCTGCGCTCTCGGCGCCCTTCTTCGGCTGGGTCGCGCTCGCCGGCATCTCCCAGATCCTCGGCACCGCGTTCCTGCTCCAGCTCTTCCAGCTGCGCAACTTCTCGACCGGCATCGTGTTCTCGAAATCCGAGGTGCTCCAGGTCGCGCTCTTCGGCCTGCTCGTGCTCGGCGACGCGATCTCGCTGCTGGCGGCAGCCGCAATTGCCGTCGCCACCGCCGGCCTGGTGCTGCTCGCGCGCGAGACGGGCCCGCTCGACTTTCGCTCCGCGCTCGCAAGTCTCAGCGGCCGCCCGGCGCTGCTCGGGCTGGGAACGGGCGGCGCCATGGCCATCGCGGCGGTGGGCTTCCGCGCCGCGTCGCTCTCGCTCAACCTCTCCTTCGTCGCCTCGGCTGCGGCGACGCTCGCCGCCTCGACGCTGCTCCAGAGCCTGCTGATGACGCTCTATCTGCGCTGGCAGGAGCCCGGACAGATCGGGGCCGTGCTGCGCGTGTGGAGGCGCTCGCTGCTGCCGGGCCTCGCGGGCGCGGCGGCGTCCGCCTGCTGGTTCTCGGCGATGACGCTCGAGGTGGCGGCCCACGTGCGCATGCTCGGCCTGATCGAGGTGGTGTTCGGCTACGGCGTGGCGATCATCGGCATGCGCGAACGACCGGGCGGGAGCGAGCAACTCGGCACCGGGCTGCTGATGCTCGCGATCCTCGCCCTGCTCTGGGATCGCGTAGGATAGCTCGTCACCGGCCCGTAAAGATTTTCGACCTCGGCTGCGCGATCATCGCGGGCGTGCTCGGCGGATCGAGCGCACAGTCTGCGAGCGCGCATGTGGATCAGGACCAGGGATTTCAGTGCAGCCGAACTGGATCGCTTTCGCGCGCTCCAGCGCTTGTCCTTTTCGATCCTGATCGACGAGGCACGCTCGCTCGAACCGGGGATGACGGAACGGGAGGTCGCGCGGCGCCTGGTCGAGGCCTATCGGCGCGAGGGCGTCAAGAGCTTCTTCCATCTTCCCGTTGTGTTATTCGGAGAGCGCACGGCGCTGCCGGGAGCATGGACGATCGGGCACTTCTTTCCGAAGCAGCGCGCCATCGACGTCAGCGAAGCCGTGATCTTCGACGCGTCGCCGATCTTCGACGGCTTCCTGGTCGACACCTCACTTTCATTCTGCCTGGGCGAAAATCCGCTCCACCGAGCGATCATGCAGCGCCTTGCAGAGTTCCGCAGATCCGTACCGGAGGCGGTCGATGCCGGTCGAAGCTTCCGGGCGATCGCCGAGCAGGTGAACGCACGCATCGCAGCGTTCGGCTATGAAGCGGTGCACGGAAAACATCCCGGGCATGTGTTGGGCCATCGCGCGCTGCGGCTGCCCCATCTGCCATTCCGCTTGCGCCGGAACGGCTTCGACGCCCTGTCGCTCGGATGGTTCCGTCTCCAGGAGCATGCGGCAGAGCACAAGTGGGGCGCTCGCTCGCCGCTCTGGAATACGTCGGCCGCTTCCGATCACCCGCCGCACGACGGACTGTGGCTGGTCGAACCCCACGCCGGCAAAGACGGCGTCGGCGCGAAATGGGAAGAGATCCTGGTCATAGCCGACGGCAAGGCCCGCTGGCTCGACGAGCGCGTTCCCCACGTTCAGCAGTGGTCGCTCGCCGAACGGGCCCTCGACTACGGGCCAGCCATGCTGACCGCCTAGCGCACCATAGCCTTGCGGGTCCCGGTCCGGGAGCGGCCCGGACCGGGACCACAAGACTAGCGAAGCTCCTCGAGCAGCGGCAGCTTGTAGCGGCCGTCTCGGATGCGCGGGTCCGGCTCGTACATGCGCAGGACCAGCAGCATCGGGCCAGGCGGGGTCGGCAGCCAGTTCGAGGGCCCCGCCTCGGGTTCAGCATGCGAGAGCCAGAGCTCGAGCGAGCCGTCCTCGCCGTAGCGCAGGCCGCGCGTGCGGTCGCCGATGCTGTAGCGCTGCAGCTCGTTCTCGATCAGCAGGCGAGTTCGCAGGTCGTAGGCCGTGAGCGACCAGAACGCATTCACCGGCGGCAGCTCCCCCGCGCCGAAGCGCAGCCGATAGCTCCGGCTGCCGAGCAGGAAGCTGCCGTCCGCGGCGAAGGGCTTCGCGGCGTAGATCGTCTCCTCCGGCAGGTTGCTGTAGCCGCCGTAAACGTTCGCGGCGCGCATCAGGTAGTCGTCGCCGAACACTCCGAGCTTCAATGGGATGATCCAGCCGTTGTACACGTTCGGCTGCGAGCGCTGATTCGAGGCGATCACCAGCGCATGCCCATCCGCGAGCGCGCGCTCGAGGCCGCGGCGCGTCTGCGCGTCGAGACCTTCGGCGTCGAAGTCCGCGCCGGGGCCGACGCCGATCTGATCGAAGAGCCCGAGCAGCGAGGCTTCCTGCGGCTTCCGCGGCAATCCTCGCAACTCTCGGTTCATCGCCTCGAAGAACGCGAGACCCTCGAGTGGAGCGATCGCCTCCGCACTCTCGACCTCGGGGCGCTCGGGCGCCTGGCCGCGCTGCCACTGCGAGAGCGGCGCGGCCCAGAACTCCGCGAGCAGCGGCTGCAGCTTCGCGAGATCGTCGGGGCCGTCGACGAGCATGCGCCCGAGGACCCAGGCCTTCGGCGTCGCCACCGGAACGCGCGTCACGCCGGTCGGCAGTTCGCCCTGCCAGCCGGGCGCGACGAGCGCGAAATAGCCTTCCTTTGTACCGGTCGTGCGGCGGCCGACGTGCTGGCATTCCGAGTAGAGGTCCATGATGCCGAGCGTGTAATAGCGATCGGACGTATCCGGGACGTGCAGGATCACCGGCTCGGCGCCGAAGTCGAACCAACCGCTGAAGTAGATGGTGTCGTTGTTCGCCCCGCGCAGATTGCCCTGCGTGCTCGGCGTGACGAGGCCGGGAAACACGAAGAAGTGGTTCAGCGGCGCGAGCACGAGCTGATCCCCGGAGAGGCGGTGCGTCTCGTTGTGCATCTGCCTCTGCATGTCGACCAGCGGATAGCCGTAGAGGTACGCGAGCACCCCGATGTGGTAGGCGCTCTGCTCGCGGATCCACGCGTCGTTCTGCGCCAGTCGGGATGCGGCGAATCGCGCCAGCGGCTGCAGCAGGAATCCCGGAGTCGTACAGCCGATTTCGAGCAGCAGCCCGAGCGAGGTCGCCGCGAACGCGACGCAGCGCCTACTCGGCGACACGGATCACGACCTTTCCAGCCGCGCGCCGTTCTCCCACGTGGCGCAACGCGTCGGCCGCGCGCGCGAGCGGATACACCGCGCAGATGCGCGGGCGCAGCCGCCCCGCTCGGAAATGCGCGAGCAGCTCTGCGCGGGTACGCGCCGCCTCGTCGCGCGCCTGGCTCAGATACTGGCCGATCTCGAAGCCGACGACCGCGCAGTTGCGCAGCAACATCAGGTTCGCGGGCAGCTTCGGGATCTCGCCGGACGCGAAGCCGACGATCACGAGTCGGCCGCGAAACGCCATCGCGCGCAGCGCGGCCTCGGTCGCCGCGCCGCCTACCGGATCGATCGCGACGTCCGCGCCTCGACCTCCGGTCAGCTCCCGGACGCGCTGCTTCAGGTCTTCGCGCGTGTAGTCCACGAGCTCGTCCGCGCCCGCCTCGCGCGCGGCCGCGAGCTTCTCCGCGCTCGAGCAGGCGGCGATCACGCGCGCGCCGAGCAGCTTGCCGAGCTCCACTGCCGCGAGGCCCACTCCGCCCGCGGCGCCGAGCACGAGCAGCGTCTCGCCGCGCGCGAGCTTTCCCGGCCCGAGCAGCGCCGCGTAGGCCGTGCTGTGGCAGACCCAGAACGCGGCGGCGCGATCGAAGTCCTCCGGCTTCTCGGCCTGGATCGGGATCAGCTGAGCCGCGGGTACGCAGACGCGCTCGGCGAAGGCGCCGATGAAGAGCGCCGCAATCACGGCGTCACCGGGCTTTGCATTCGAGACGCCCTCGCCGACCGCGCGCACCACGCCCGCGAGCTCGCTGCCGGGCGTGAAGGGCAGCGGAGACGACACCTGGTAGCGGTTCGCGAGGATCAGCACGTCCGGAAAGTTGACCGCCGCCGAGCGCACCTCGATCAGGGCCTGGCCGGGTCCCGGCTGCGGGTTCGGCAGCGTTTCGATCGCGAGCTTCTCCGGCGGCCCGTATTCGCGGCAGAGCGCGGCGCGCATCGAGGCGTCGCGCGCCTAGCGCTTCACTGCAGGCCGGAAGAAGGGCAACGTGATCTGCTCCGACATCTTCCGGAATGCGACCTCGAGCTCCATTCCGACGCGGATCTCCGCGAGCTCGCAGTCGATCAGGTTCGAGAGCATGTGCCAGCCCTCTTCGAGCTCGACGATCGCGACCGCATAGGGCACCTGGAACTCCGGGCGCTGCGGCCGGTGCACGATCGTGTAGCTGTAGAGCGTCCCGCGGCCGGAGCTCTGCACCCATTCGAGGTGCGGGCCGAAGCAGCCGGTGCAGGCGGGCTGCGGAATGAAGACGCAGGCAGAGCAAGCGCTGCAGCGCTGGAACACCAGGCGCTCTGCGCGCGCGGCGTCCCAGTGGGGCTGCGAAAGCGGCGACGGGCGCGGGAGCGGGGTTCCGGTCTTCTGGGGTGCGAGGCTCACGCGGGATCCTTTCCGAGCAAGAGGACGTCCGTGAACAGCGCGCCCGCGCCGCCGTTGCTCGTCATCGCGACGCGCGCACCGGGCACCGTGAGCTCGCTCGGATAGCGGCCGCGAAGCTGCAGCACCGAAGCGATCACCTTCTGCAGCAGCTGAGCGGTGTGCGCGTGGCTGAAGGCCATCAGCCCGCCGCCGGTCACGATCGGAAATTCGCCGCCGATACGCACGCGGCCGTTCATCACGAAATCCCCGCCCTCGCCTTCCTTGCAGAAGCCGTAGGCCTCGAACTGGCGGATGATCTCGAAGGAGAAGGGGTCGTAGAACTCGCAGACGTCGACGTCGCGCGGCGACAAGCCGCACTGCGAGAACGCGATCCCGGCCGCGCGCTTGCCGACCTGCCCGTAGCGGTCCCAGACCGGCGCGGCGACGTAGGACATGCCCTGTTTGTCGCTCGCGCCGCCGAGGACGTAGATCGGCTCGACGCCGAGATCGCGCGCGCGCTCGAGCGTCGTCAGCACCAGCGCCGCGCCGCCCTCGCAGTTCATCGCACAGTCGAGCAGGTGGAACGGATCGGCCACCATGCGCGAGTCGAGCACGTCCTGCGGCGTGACCTCGCGGCCGAAGTAGACCGCCTCGGGGTTCTTCGAGCCGTGCGTGCGGATTGCCGAGGCGACCTCGGCCAGCGACTCCGGCTTTGTACCGTAGAGGTGCATGTGCCGGCGCGCAATCAGGGCGAACTCCGCGGCCGTGTAGAGGCCCCAGCACTCGACGAACTCGTTCGCAGGCCGCGTCCAGGGGGACGTCGCTGCGCGCTGCGTGTACTCGCCGGCCTGCGCGTCCGCGATCAGGACCGTCGTGCACTGGCCCGCGGCGATCGCACAGGCGGCCTCGATCACGGCGTCGATGCCCATGTGTGCGCCGGTCCAGGAAGGTCGGCCCCCGAGCAGCGCCACGCCCTCGCGCGCCGTGTAGCGCCAGACCGAAGAGCGCACGTTCACGCCGTCGACGTCGGCTGCGCGCAGCTTCGCGTCCGCGAGCGCGCCGCGCATCGCGTCGAGCAACACCTCGAGCTCGGGGCGATCGAGGCGCTTGCCCTGCTTCGTGTTGTAGGCCCCGACGATCGCTACCTGGTGCAGCGGATTCGATCCCATCTGCGAAACCACCCTCCCCGAACTGCGGCGCGCCACCTGCAGCGGCGGCTCGAGCGGGCGCATCCTACCAGCTCGAGCGCCCCCCCGGCTTCGGAATCGGCTCGAGCGTGGCCACTCCTTCGAGGGGCTCGCGATCCCGGAACTCAGCGCCCACTGCACGACGCGAGCGAGCGCAAGCGGAGCGGATCTCGATTCCCCCGCCTCGGCAACCGCGGCTCCGGACTAGCCTCGGTCAGCCTGCTTCCAGCTCTCGGCGCAGATCCGGGATCCCGAGCACGCGAAGCTCGAGATCCCCGCGCCGGAGCGGGTAGGGCTCGGCGACGTAGGGCGCCACCAGGTAATTCGCGCCTTTCGGATGCAGCGCCCGGAACGCCGCGAGGTTGCGCGGGTCGTAGGCCTTCGGGCTCCACTTGCATTCGATCGCGTCGCAGGCACCGCGGCCGCGCGGGAGCACGAAGTCGATCTCGCGCTGCGAGCGGTCGCGCCAGAAGTGGGTCGCGGGCAGCGAGGACAGCGAGAGCAGGGTGTCGAGCACCAGATGCTCGAAGAGCCGGCCGCAATCCTCGGGCCGCAGGTCCGACCAGCCGCGCACGTGGGCGACGAAGCCGGTGTCGAAGCCGTAGGCCTTCGGCTGCGCCAACAGCTCGCGCCTGCCGCCGGCGTGATAGGGGCGCAACACGTGCACGACGTGTGTGATCTGCAGCGCATCGAGGTAGCTCATCACGGTCGGACGGCTGAGCCCGACGCTCTTCGCGAGGCTCGTGATCTCGAGCAGGCCGCCGCTCTGGCGCAGCAACGTCTCGGTCAGCTGCAGAAAGGCGCTGCGCTTCTCGACGCGGAAGAGCTCCTGGACGTCGCGCGCGAAGTAGGAATCGAGCCACTCTTGGTAGAAGTCCGGCTCGACGCGGCCTGCGAGCAAGGCTTCGGGCAGGCCTCCGAGCAGCAGGCGGTCTTCGATCCGCTCCACGCCGAAGGCCGCGGCTTCTTCGAGCAGCACGGGGACGAGGTGCACGCTGCGCTTGCGTCCGGTCAGGCTGTCTCGGAATTTCCGCGTCGCGGCGAGCGTCGAAGAGCCGGTGGCCAGGATCCGGAGTCGGGGGTGCGCATCCGCTCCGATCTTCAGCAGTCGACTCGGATCCGGAAGCTGATGGATCTCGTCGAGAACGATCGCGCGCGCCTTGATGCTCGCGAAGAAGGCCTCGGGATCGGCGGCGCGCTCCGCGCTGCTCGGCAGATCGCAATTGAAGTAGGCGGCGTCGGGGATCGCGCGCGCGAGCGTCGTCTTGCCCGAGCGCCGCACCCCGGTCAGCCAGACGACAGAAACCTTGCGCCAGGCCGCTCGGATCCGCTGCTGCCAGAGCGCGCGCTCGATCATGGAGTCAAAAATTACATATATCCGAATATTTGTAAAGTCTGTTTCCTCGGGTGGGGAGCCGGACAGCGGCCCGACGGGGGAGTGCCCCATGGGCGGTGGCCGCGGAGCGCCAGGCGGATCGATGAGCTTGCCTCGATTTCGCAGACGCCCTGGATCGCAGGGTAGGCTCAGGCGATGCTCGCCCGGGTCGCCTGCGCCGCAGGCATTGCCGCCTGCCTGGCGAGCCTGCTGCTCGGGACGAGGATTCCGTACTTCGACTACGACGACGCGACCCAGGGCATCTTCATCAACGACTTGAGCTTCCGCGGCGACTTCGACGCGAGCTTCGAGGGCCGGCCGGGCCGCCAGGACCGCTACCGCACGAACTTCGCCGCGCAGCGTCTCGCATTTTCGCTACCGCTGTCGTGGCTGCAGCGCGGCCTCGGCCTCGAGCGCTGGCAGGTCGAGGACCTGCTGCGCGCGGCTGCACTCGGATTCGCGCTGGCGGGTTCCTGGCTCGCGGCGCGCACGCTGCTGCCCGCGCCGCGCTTCGGCGCCGCCCAGCGCTGGGCGCTGATCGCCGCGCTGGCGGCGCATCCCGCACTCGCGCTCTTCGCGCGCACCGGTGCGGCGTTCTATGTCGCGGCCTACGCGCTGTTCTGGTTCGGCAGCTGGACGGGCAGCCGCTGGCTCGAGAGCCGCCGCGCGGGTTGGCTGTGTGCGGCCGGCGGCGCCGCCGCGCTGTGTGCGCTGAACCCCTATCCGCCGCTCGTGGTGTGGCCGCTCGGGCTCGCGCTCGCCGCTGCCTGGCAGGGACAACTGCGCGCCGCGCTGCGCAGCCCGCAGCTCTACGCGGCGCTCGCCGGCACTGCGCTCGCGGCTGTGACCGCGACCGCCCTGCTCGCCACGCGCTACGACGACTCCCTCGCGCACTTCCTCGCGCGCCTGGCCGAGTTCCGCGCAGACCGCGGGCACAGCCTCGGCCTCGCCCCGCTGCTCGCCCACAGCCCGCTCGACAAGCTCCGCGAGCTGCTCGATCAACAGCTGTGGTTCCGCCCCAATCGCCTCGGCGACCGCTCGCGGGACGACTCCGTCTGGGTGCTCGGCGCGGCCCAGCCCGCGATCTGGCTGTTTACGCTCGCCGCGCTCGCGGGACTCGCCGCAGCCCTGCGCGAGCGAGCACCCGAAGACCGCCGCGCGCTCGCGTTCACGAGCGCCCTGCTGCTCGTGTTCTTCAGCGTTTCGTTTCCCGAGGGCCGCTTCGTGCTCGCGCTGCTCCCGTGTTGGGCCTATTTCGCGCTGCGCGGCATCGAGCGCTGCTTCCACCGCGCCGAGTGGAGAGCGTTCGCAGTCGGCGGCGGGTTGATCCTGCTCGCCGCCGGAACCGAGCACGCGATCCACACCACCTACCTGCCACGCGTCCTCCCGATCTGGAGTGGCTTCGAGGGCATGCGCGGGCTGGCACGACACCTGGCTGCAGAGCCCGACGCGGGGCGCGGCAGCGAGCTCGCGCTGCCCTACCCTCGGGACTGGGTGCCTGAGCTCTACTTCCGGATGCTGATGCCCGAGGGCGCCGAATGGCTACCGCCGCGCCGCCTCGAGCAACGACTCGCGGCACCGGTGTCCGCACGGCCCCTCGTCGCGCTGGTCTATGCGGAGGACGCGACCGCATTGGCGCGCTTCGCGGACGCCGGCTTCACTCGCCGCGGCGAGCTCCGCGGCGAGGCCAGCGGTCGCAGCCTGTGGCTGCTGAAGCGCAGCGCCGCAACGCTGCCGGGCGCAGCAGGCGCAGCGCCGTAGGACCCACACCCACCGCATCGACGAGGCACGCCGCGACTTCGGCTGGTTGCCGAAGATCGCGCCCGACGAGGCATTCGCTGCGTGCCTCGACTACTGTCAGCGCCTGATGAGCGAGAGCGAAGTCGTCGACCGACCGCACTGGGCCTTGTGGCTCGCGATTCTCGCTGGAATGACGGGGACGGGCGCGCTCGCGATCTCCGACGGCGCTTACCGCTGGTTCGCGTCGAACCTGACCGCGTTGCTGCCGCAGCCGCTGATCGGCGCGATCTTCGTCTGGGCGTGCTGGCTGCACGTGAAGAAGGGGCTGCGCGCGGTGCAGCTCGCAGAGCGCGCGGGCCTCTGCGAGACGTCGCTCGCGTGGGGCTGGCAGACGTTCCTGCTGGGCTTCGCGTCGCTCGGCCTGCTCGAGCGGCGCATCGCGATGCGGCAAAGCTCGTCACCGTTGAGGAAGAACTCCTTCTCGACCTGGCCGTGATCCGCGAGATCGAAGAGCGAGCGCCCGAAGGGCCACCCGTGCACGCCGCCCGTGATCGGTCCCTCGACCCTCTGCCTACCCGCCCCGTCCGCCATCGTTGCTCCTCCTCGTGCGGCACCCTCGACGTCCCTCAGCTTCTCATCACGTTCCTACCATGGGCTCCGACACCTTCCTCTCCGAGCGGACCGAGTCTTCCCGCTTCTCTGTCGCCCGCTCCTGCGGGCGATTCGGGAGCTGCGGGGCTAGCTTGGCGTCGTGTCGGCTGGAGAGCGAGAACGCGATCACTCGCGCGCCGGGATCGACGCCTACAAAGCCGAGCCCCATCGCGAGACCGCGACGCGTCATCCGATCTCGATTGGGCCCACCTGGAGCAGTGGGCGGCCGAGTGGGACGTAACGGAGCGTCTTGGCGCGCTGCGCCGCGAAGCGTCTCGCTCGCGTTCGTCGCAGTCACGATGGAGCGCGGGACGTCCTTCGCCTTGTGCTGCGCCGGCTGGGGTAGCGAGTTCCCGCCGGCCCCAAGGCCTGCTCCGAGCGCGGCGTCTTTCCGCGCAGATGGACGTGACCGGCTGGGACGCTCATGCGAGGCCGATCGAGGCTCGAGCGCCGTAATCGCGGCGCTCACGGCCCCGCGAAGACCTTGTCCATCGACGGGCGCGCCAGGTAGCTGGCCTTCGGGTCGTAGTCGCTCGCGCCGGCTTCCACCCAGCGCGACAGCTCGGCGCGGCCGACCACGAACCAGTGCACTTCGTCGGGTCCGTCGGCGAGCCGCAGCGTGCGCTGGCCCGCGTACATGTCGGCGAGCGGGGTCCATTGCGAGACGCCGGTGGCGCCGTGGATCTGGATCGCGTCGTCGATGATCCGGCAGACGCGCTCGGGCACCATCGCCTTGACGGCGCTCACCCAGACGCGCGCCTGCGCATTGCCGAGCACGTCCATCGCCTTGGCGGCCTTGAGCACCATCATGCGCATGGCCTCGATCTCGATGCGCGCCTTCGCGATCAGCTCGGTGTTCTTGCCGAGGTTCGCGATGCGCTTGCCGAAGGCCTGGCGCGAGAGACCGCGCTT
>CAYTJA010000050.1:0-3071 GCA_964437835.1 uncultured Spirochaetales bacterium | reverse complement strand
CCGCGAGCGCGCTCGCGAGCGCCTCGTCGGCCGCCTCGCCGCGTCCGAGAGCCGCGTCGATGCGCGCGCGGTGGACGCTTCCGAGCTGCACCCAGCTCTCCCGCTGCGTCCGGTCGAACGAGACCGCCTGGCTGGCGCTGGCGAGCGCGCGCGGGAGATCTCCCTGCACGAGCGCGAGCGCCGCCTCGGTACGGAAGACAGCGGGCTCTTCGGGATGACTCTGCTTCGCACGCAGGATGATCCGCTCGGCGCGCTCCGGGCTGCTCTTCCACAAGAGTTTTGCCTGCCGCAGCGCGGCCTCGACTCGATCCGGGTCCAGTCGATAGGCCTCACCGAAGTGGACGATCGCCCGCTGCACGGCACCCTGCTCCGCGAAGAGCTCGGCGAGGCGCTGATTCACCGCCGCGCTGTGCGGGTCGAGCTTCTGCGCGGTCTGCAGCTCGAGTAGCGCGTCGTCTACGCGCTTCTCGAGCACCAGCTCCTCGGCTCGCGCGGCGTGTCGCGCGGCGCGCTCTTCGGGCGACGAGCACGCCAGGGCAGCCGCGGCGAGCGCGAGCGCGGCGGCGCGCAATGCGAGGCGGGGCACTAGCCGCCGGCGAGCGATGCGAGCTGGCGGCGGGCTTCCTCGGCCTCGGGGAAGTTGCCGGCCGCGAGGGCCGACTGGAGCATCTCACGCGCGCGCTCGGGAAAGCCTGCCTGCTGGAGCGCGCGGCCTAGCCGGTAGCGGATCGACGGCAAGTCGGGCGCGCCCTTTGAAGCCGCCTCGAGCGCCTTGACCGCTTCCGCGTACTCCCCGCGCTGGAAGTAGACCCAGCCGAGCGTGTCGAGGATCGACGGAGAGCGGTCCACGCGTTGCGCGTCCTTTGCCAGCGCGAGGGCCAGGTCGAGCTCTTCCCCGCGTTCGGCCAGCATCCAGGCGAGGTCGTTGCGGGCCCCTGCCACGCCGGGGTGTTTTCTGACGATCTGGCGCAAGCGCTCGGCTGCCGCCGCGGAGCCGTCAGTCGCCAGCACGAGCTGGGCCGCCGCATAGGCGAAGCCGCCCTCGTGGGGCTCGAGCTGGTAGGCGCGGTCGAAGAGCGCGATCGCGCCGCGCGCGTCGCCGGCCTTCTCGCGCAGCGCGGCGAGGCCGGCGTTCGCGCGGCCGCTTGCCGGGTCCAGCTCGAGCGCGCGCTCGAACGCGGCTTGGGCATCGCCGTTCCGGTCGGCGGCGGAGAGCACCAGCCCGCGAAGCTCGAACAGACGCGGATTCTCCGGCTGGCGTTCGAGCGCGCGAGCGATGCGCGCGAGCGCCGACGCGGGCTGTTTCGCGTCGATCTCGACGGCGACCACCTGTTGGAGCACATCGAGGTGGGCGGGATCGGCCAGGTCGAGGCCGCTCTTGTCCGCGATCGCCACGGCGCGCGCCGGACCCGCGACCCTTGCTTCGAGGATCATCCGCTCGCGCACCGACGCGCCGGCGAAGCCACGTTCTGCGAGCGCGTCGATCGACTTGCCGGCCCGCTCCAGCTGGCCCTGCGCGGTCAGCGCGCGCGCGGCGATCGCGTAGGGCTCGGGTTGCTGTACGCCGCCGCGGCCGCGCAGCGCCAGGTTTGCGTACGTGACGGCCTGCTGGTATTGGCCGCGATCGAGTGAGATGCGCGCGAGCTCGAGCGCCGCATCGGTCTCGGCGTTGTTCGCGCGCACGGCCTCGCGTAGCTCGGAGATCGCCCGCTCGTAGTCGCCGAGGTCGCGCGCTGCGAGCCCGGCGAGGAAGCGCGCCGAGGCGTTGTTCGGCCACGCGCGGATGCCCTTCTCGAACTCCTCGAGCGCTCGCGCCGGGTCGCCACTCATCAAGTGGATGCGCCCGCGCAGGAGCTGCGCATAGTCGGCCCGCGAGAGATCGTCGGCCACCTCGCGTGCACGATCGAGCTCGCCCTGATCGATCAGCACGTCGGCGAGGATGAAGCGCACCCGTTCGTCGTCGCCGCCCGACAGCCCCACGACCTTCTCGATCGCCTCGAGCGCCTTCTGCGGATCCCTGCGCGCGCGGTAGAACGCCGCCAGCAGGCTCCACGCGCCGGCGGATTCGAAGTGGTCGACCGCGTCGAGCAGCACCTTCTCGGCCTCGTCGGACGCGCCGACCGCCTGCAGCCGTGCGGCCAGCCCGTGGCGCAGATCGAGATTCTCGGGCGCCGCGTTCACCGCGTCGCGCCACAGGCTCGTGCCGCGCTCCGCGTCGCCGATGCCGTCGAAGAACCCGACCATGTGGTTGAGCACGACCGTGTCGGTCGGCTTGCGCTTCGCACAGTCGTCGTAGAGATCCTTCGCCTTCTCGGTGTTCTTCAGCACGCCTTGCGCGAAGATCGCCGGGGCCAGGCAGGCGCGGTTGCGGAAGTCCGGGTCGTCACTCTGCTCGCCCATCTGCTTGAGGAGGTCGTGCTCGCGCTCGGCCTCCTCCAGCCGGCCGAGGTCGCCGAGCACCGTCGCGTGCAGAGCGCGCACGCCGTAGTCTGTGGGATAGAGCACGACGAGGCGGGACGTGTCCTCGAAGGCGGCCTCCATTTTCCGCGCCGCCAGGTTGGCGTGGGCGCGGATGCGCATCGCCGCCTGCCGCTCCGGATCGACCGCGAGCACCCGATCGGCCGCGCGAATCGCCTCGTCGAAGTTCTGGGTCTGGAAGTAGGTGGACGCGAGCAGCACTCCGGCGCTGATCTCGTAGCCCGACGCTTCGGCCGCCTTCTGGAGCGGCCACACCGCGCGCGAGGGCTCGCCGGTCTGCACCAGCGCGAGCCCGAGCCGGTAGTTGGCTTCGGCCAGCTCGGGCTCGCGTTCCAGCACGAGGGAGAGCTCCGCGATCGATGCGTCGAACTGGCCGACGTTCTGGAGCGCGCGGATCTCGTTCATCCGCGACTCGACGTCGCCGCAGCCGAGCGCTGCGAGCAGGCTCCCCAGCGCTGCCCCGAGCCTCGCTCCCGATCGGAACACCGCCCGCGCTCGGCGGGGAAGCGTTACCGTGATTCGGGACATGGGCTGGTGGGACCTACGGCGCGCTGCGAGAGATTACCGCCGCGGGCTGCCGGCGCATCCGCGAC
>CAYTJA010000049.1:0-7004 GCA_964437835.1 uncultured Spirochaetales bacterium | reverse complement strand
GACCTCGATGTCTTCCTGTCCGGCGTCACGCTGGAGCTGTGGATGAACGGCGGGCTGCGCCAGCGGAGCGCGGCCAGCGCGATGATCTGGGACCTGCCCACGCTCGTGGAGCGGAGCTTCGCCGCGCGCGATCTCGCCTATCACCATGCCGGCTCGACGCGTTCGATCCTGCCGGAAGAGGGCGTCATCCCCGCGCGGTCTCTGCTGCTCTCGGGCACGCCCGGCGGAGTGATCTTCGAGCTCTCGACGCTCTGGCGCGGCAGCCTCTACCTGCGGCCCGGCGACGAGGTGGTGGCGCGCGCCACGGGCCTGGGTGTATTGCGCAACCGCGTCGCGCCCTGAGGAGGATTCAGGTTGCAGCTGCTGCTTCAGCCCTTCCAGATCCTTGCCGATGTTCCGACACAGCATGCGGAGGGACGTTCGCAGAGACTCAATTGGCCGATGACTACCTCGCGGTGAATCAACCGAGCGAAGACTTCGCGCGCGAGATCGAGGTCTCCGCCTCTTGGCATTGATCCCCCCTTCCGCATGACGCTAACGGGCGTACTGTCGAAACAGCGGATCGTCGCCGCTCCTGGCTTCAACCGCTGGCTCGTGCCTCCGGCCGGCCTCGCGATCCACCTGTCGATCGGGATGGCCTACGGCTTTTCGGTCTTCTGGCTGCCGCTGAGCAAGGCGGTCGGGATCAGCGAGCCCCATGCGTGCCCGACGGAGATGGGCCTCTTCGCCAGACTCGTCGCGACCCACTGCGACTGGAAGATCAGCACGCTCGGCTGGATGTACACGCTCTTCTTCGTCTTCCTCGGCTCGTCGGCCGCGATCTTCGGTCGCTGGGTGGAGCGTGCCGGTCCGCGCGCCGCCGGCGTCGTCGCCGCCTTCTGCTGGGGAGGCGGCCTCCTGCCCTCGGCGCTCGGCGTCCACCTGCATCAGATCGGGCTGCTCTGGCTCGGGGCGGGCGTGATCGGCGGCTGCGGGCTGGGCATCGGCTACATCTCGCCGGTCTCGACGCTGATCAAATGGTTTCCCGATCGCCGCGGGATGGCGACCGGGATGGCGATCGCCGGGTTCGGTGGCGGCGCGCTGATCGGATCGCCGCTGGCGAACGCGCTCATGAACCACTTCGAGTCCCCGACGTCGGTGGGGGTCGAGGCCACCTTCGTGACCCTTGGCATCGTCTACTTCGTCGTGATGCTCGCAGGCGCGTTCGCCTACCGGATTCCGCCGCCGGGGTGGCGGCCGGCGCGGTGGACAGCGCCGATGGCGAGCAACGAGCTGGTCACCCGCCGGCACGCGCACGTGAGCCGCGCCTGGCGGACGCCACAGTTCTGGCTGCTGTGGACGCTGCTGTGCATGAACGTCAGCGCAGGCATTGGCCTGATCGGGATGGCATCACCGATGCTCCAGGAGGTGTTCGGCGGGCGGTTGATCGGGTCGACCGCCGCGTTCGAGGATCTCGTCGCCGCCGACAAGGCGCGCGTCGCCACGGTCGGTGCGGGGTTCGCCGCGCTGCTCAGTCTGTTCAACATCGTCGGGCGCCTCGGCTGGGCGTCGCTGTCCGACACCCTGGGACGCAAGCGGACCTACGTCGTCTTTTTCGCCCTCGGCGCGGTGCTCTACTCGCTCGCGCCGCGCGCGGGAGGAAGCGGCGCCGTGCTCCCCTTCGTCGTGGTGCTGTGTGCAATCGTATCGATGTACGGCGGCGGTTTCGCGACCATCCCCGCCTACCTCGCCGATCTATTCGGCACGCAGCACGTCGGCGCCATCCACGGGCGGCTCCTGACTGCGTGGTCGGCGGCCGGGGTGTTCGGCCCGGTGCTGGTGAACTATCTCCGCGAGTACCAGCTCGATCGCGGGGTCCCGGCCGCGAGCGCCTACAACACGGCGATGTACATCTTCAGCGCGCTGCTCCTCGTCGGACTGGCCGCGAACCTCGCCGTGCGCCCAGTGCGCGACGAGGTCTTCATGAGCGATGCCGAGCTGGCCAATGAGCGGCGCCTCCCCCCCTAGCCTTGTGGTCCCGGTCCGGGCGCAGCCCGGACCACCCCGCTTAGCGAAGCTGCGCCTCGCTGCGCGCCGGGCCTTGCGGGGTCCCGGTCCGGGAGCGGCCCGGTCCCTCCCGCTCTCCGCTCGGCTGCGCCTCGCTGCGCGCCGAAGCGGCTTGCGATCTTCGTCGGCTTGCATGTCTCGTGGGTCCAAGGCGGAGGCTCGTTAGTACTGAGCGCGAGAACCGCGTCGCTGCCCCTCAGACGGGTGTGGTGAGGATTGCGGGATCGAAGCGGAACAGGCGCGCGGCGTTGCCGGCCACCATGTCGGCCACGGCGCCGACTTCGATGCCCTCGAAGAGCCGGCGCACGACGTCGCGCGACCTCGGATAGGTGCCTTCCGCGTGCGGGAAGTCCGATCCCCACAGCAGCGGGGCCGGGCCCGTGTGGCGGACATTCGTGACCGCCACGGGATCGAACTGGAAGGTGCCGTGGAGCTGGCGCGCGATGTAGCAGCTCGGCTTCTCGGGCAGGATCGGGCGCACCCAGCCCTCGTAGTGCTGGAACGCGTCGCAGTAGAAGTCGAGCGTGCTCATGGCCCAGGAGAGCCAGGCCGCGTTCGTCTCCACGAACACGAAGTGCAGGCCCGGGTGCTCCGCGAGCACGCCGGACATCGTGAGCAGCCCCGCCGTGCGCGGGGCCATGGACTGGGTCGCGAGCAGATTCGAGACCGCGGCGCCGCGCCCGCGATAGAAGAGCATGTCGTGACCGGTGCCCTGGTGCATCACGACCGGAAGCCCGACTGCCTCGATGCAGGCCCAGAGCGGCTCCCAGTCGCGGTGATTGTACTCGGGCGTTCCAACTAGCGGCAGCATGGCCGCGCCCAGCCCCAGCGCGGCGATGCGCTCGACCTCGGCGATCGCGTCGCGGATCCGGAAGGTCGGGATCAGCGCGGCGCAGCGGAAACGCGGCGAGCGCGACTCGAGCGTCTCGTAGATCCAGTCGTTGTAGAGCTGGCAGCAGGCGCGGCCCACATCGGCGTCGCTCATGTTCCAGACCGAGAGCGAGCGCGTCGGGTAGATGCACTCGCCCGCGATGCCGTCCTCGCGCATCACCTCGAAGCGCCCCTCCGCGTCGTTGCTGCGCCCCGCGCTGATCTGCTGCATGCGCGCGTGACCGCGCTCCGCGGCGCCGATGCGCCGGCCGAAGTCGTCGGCGCTGTCGGCTTCGGGGCCCATGCCCGGCGCGAGCGCTGCGTGCATCGAGCTCGGCAGGCGGTCGACGAAGAACGAGCGCGGCTCTTCGACGTGGCTGTCGGCGGAGATCAGCGGCAGGAGATCGATGTCGAGCGTGCTCGCCACGGCGCACAGCATGGACCTCGTACGGGCTCTCCGGCAACCGCGGCGCGCCGGGGAGGCTCCGCGGTCGCGATGCTGTGACCCGACTGCGCGAGCTCGCGGGCGGCAAGATCGAGCGCACATTCCGACCGCGGCGGCGTAGGATGCGCGCGGCGGCGAGGCGGGCGCCGCGGCTACCCGCACGCGCGGGGGCAGCCGCTGCGCCGGCGAAGAAAGGCACCCGATGGCGCTCGAACTGCTCCGGCTCGACGGCAGGACCGCGATCGTGACCGGCGCCGGACGCGGCGTCGGCGAAGGCATTGCGCTGGCGCTCGCGGAAGCAGGCGCGCAGGTCGTCGTCTCGGCACGGACGCGCAGCGAGATCGAGCGCTGCGCGGCCGAGATCGAGCGGCGCGGCGGGCGCGCGCTCGCGGTCACGGCAGACGTCACGAAGCGCAGCGAGCTCGCCGACCTGGTGCAGGCCGCCGCCGACCACACCGGGCGCATCGACATCGTCGTCAACAACGCCGGCGGCATGGACGGCTATCCGCCCTTCCTGGAGCTCAGCGAGCAGAGCTTCCGCTTCCATTTCGAATGGAACACCACCTCGGCGTTCCTGCTCTCGCAGCTCGCGACGCCTCACATGCTGAAGGTCGGGCGCGGCGCGATTCTCAACATCTCGTCGGGCGCGGGCCAGATCGGCATTCGCGGCATGCTCCACTACGGCGTTGCCAAGGCCGGGCTCGAGCAGCTGACTCGCGCAATGGCCGAGGAGCTGGCGCCGAAGATCCGCGTGAATGCGCTCGCACTGGGCGCGATCATGACACCCGCGCTGCAACACACCTTCGAGCTGGATCCGACCTTCCGCGACGGCATGATCGGCAAGACGCCGCTGAAGCGGATCGGAACCACGCAGCAGATCGGCGTCGCCGCGGTATTCGCCTGCTCGGACGCCGCCGACACCATGACCGGCGCCGTGATCCCGATCGACGGCGGCCTGCAGGACACCAACCTGCCTTTCAAGCTGCCGGACCTCTGAGAGCCCCGCAGCACGGAGCATCCGATGTACAGGCAAGGCAAGCCCTATCGCGTGATCCAATGGGCGACCGGTGCGGTCGGCAAGTATTCGATTGCCGCGCTCCACCAGAATCCGGCCTTCGAGCTGGTGGGCTGCTGGGTCCACAGCGCCGCCAAGGTGGGCAGGGATGCGGGCGAGATCGCCGGCATCGGGCCGATCGGTGTGAAGGCGACGAACTCGATCGACGAGATCCTCGCCCAGGACGCCGATATCGTGAACTACGCGCCGCTGCTCGCGAACGTCGACGAGATCTGCCGCATCCTCGAGTCGGGAAAGAACCTGGTGACGCCCACCGGCTTCACGACGGTCCGCGACGCCGCGCTGCGCGCGAAGCTCGAGGCGGCCTGCCGGCGGGGCCACTCCACGCTGCACGGCTCCGGGATCCACCCGGGCTTCTCGGGCGATCGGCTTCCGCTCGTGCTCTCGGCGCTGTCGCGGCGCATCGACAAGATCACGGTCTACGAGATCGTCGATATGTCGCACATGAGCGAGAGCCCGCAGATGGTCGCGATGCTCGGCTTCGGGATGACGCCGCAGCAGGCCGCGCAGGAGCCGCCGGCGCTGCTCGGCGTGATGAGTACGATCTTCTTCGAGTCGATCGCGCTGGTGGCGACGGGCCTCGGCCTCGAGATCGAGCTTTTCGAGAAGCGCCACGAGTTCGCCCTCGCGCAGCGCGACATTCCGATCGCGCAGGGCGTGATCCCGAAGGGCAGCGTCGGCGGCCAGCACTTCAACTACGCGGGAGTCGTCGGCGGGAAGCCGATCATCGAATTCAAGACCTACTGGAAGATGGCGAAAGATCTCGAGCCGAACTGGCCCCACGACGACGTCTGGGCCTACAAGATCGCGCTCGACGGCGATCCTCCGATGAAGCTCGAGTTCACCTGCGGCACGGGGCGCGACGGACCGGAGCTCGGTCTGCTCTGCACCGCGATGAACTGCGTGAATTCGATTCCGCACGTCGTCGCGGCCGCTCCGGGCATCCGCACGCAGCTCGACCTGCCGCTGATCACGGCGGTCGGCGCCGTAGCGATGCCCTGAGCCCCGCGCGAGATCCAGGAGCTTCCCATTGCTGGTCGAGGGAAAGATCGCGGTCGTGACGGGGATCGGCCCGGGCATGGGGCGCGAGATCGCGCTCCTCCTGGCGCGCAACGGCGCGAGCCTCGCGATCGGCGCGCGCAACGCCGAGCGCCTGCGAGGCGTCGCGGCCGAGATCGAGGCGCTGGGCCGGCAGGTGCTGTACCGGGCCACCGATCTCACGAGCCGCGATTCCTGTCGCGGCCTGGTGCAGGCGGCCCTCGAGCGCTTCGGGCGCCTCGACATCCTGGTCCAGAACGGCCACGACCCGGGCGACGGCAAGCTCGTCGAGGAGGCCGACCCCGAGGCCTGGCGCCGCAATCTCGATTGCAACTTCTTCGGCGCGCTGCACCTCGTGCAGGCCTGCATTGCGTCGATGAAGCAACAACGCGACGGCCGCATCATCCTGGTGAACAGCGGCGGCGCTTTCCAGCCGCCAGCGGGCCTCGCGAGCTATGCGGCCGGCAAGGCCGCGATGGCGAGCCTGGTGCGCTCCCTGGCGGTCGAGCTCGGCCGCTACGGGATCCGCGCCAACGGCGTCCACCTCGGCATGGTCGAGGGCGAGAACGTGGACGGCTGGATCCGGGAGCAGGCGCGGCAGAGCGGGCGCAGCGCCGAGGAGCTGCGCCGGGACTTCGCGACCCAGCGCTATCCGCTCCAGCACATCCCGACACCGGAGGAGTGCGCCGGCGCGGTGCTCTTCCTCGCCTCCGATCTCTCGAGGGCGGTGACCGGCCAGGCGATGATGGTGAACGGCGGCGAATACTTCCGCTGACGCGCAGGGCGCGCGCAGCGCCGGGCGCCTGGCTCGATTCTCACAGCTCTCAGAGTCCGCGAAACGCACCGCGACTGCCGATGATCGGCAGATCGAGGAAGGTCTTCACGCCGGGCTCTGCATCGCAGACGCTCGGAATTGCATTCACGGCGTGGATCGCGGTGGCTGCGACGGCCGCGACCTCGCCGCCCTTCTCGAAGCTCGGATCCGAGGGATCGAAGCTCGCGCAGGTCTTGACCACGCACTGGAAGGAGGGCGTGCCCTCGACGGTCACGGTCCACTCGACGAAGGGGCTGCTGCCGACCTCCCAGGCCGGGTCGAGCTGATTCGTGAGCTTCCAGAATGTCGAGAGCACGACGCGCGGCGCTCCCCCGACGATCCCGCGCCACTCGAAACGGCGACAGCCCACCGTGCCCGGCTCGATCACCCGCCCCTTCCCGAGCGCGACGCGGACCCGGCTCGCGGCGACCTCGTGCTGCTCGTCGATGCGCTCGAGCGGCGCCCCGAGGTGGTCGCAGATCATCTGGATCGACTCGCTGAAGTAGGCCGTCATGCCCTTCAGGAACTCGCCCCCGCGCAGCGCGACTTCGGGTGTTTTTCCGAAGCCGATGTGGTCGAGCATGATCTCGGGTGCGGTCGACGCATAGTGGTTCACGTCCGAGATCTCGCGCACGCGGATCTGCTTCGCGCGGTGCACCAGGCCCGACAACGTCAGCGGCAGCACGTCGCTCATGAACGCAGGGTTGATGCCGGAG
>CAYTJA010000048.1:0-2467 GCA_964437835.1 uncultured Spirochaetales bacterium | reverse complement strand
CTCGGGCAGCGCGCGCAGCGAGGGGTAGCAGGGGCGCTCGAAGAGGCGCTCGTAGCGTGGGTTCACCGGGAAGACCTCGCCGCGATAGCCGAAGCCGAGCAGGTTCTCGCAGAGCTTCCCGCCGAAGCGACCGGGCTGGCTCGCTCCGACGACTGCGATCCTGCGTGCGCGCAACAAGGGCGTCAGGTCCTGCCGGACCGCTCGTCGCTCCCCACTCGCCATGTCGCCTCCCGCGCTGCTCGAAGGGATCCGGCAACCCGCCGCGGAGCCGGAGCGGCGCCTCACTCTAGGCCGGCCGCGCGATGCGCGACAAGAGCTATCCTGGCGAGCACAAGCGAGCGCCGTGGATCTGGCGCGTGCGGGGCCTCGACGATGAAGGCGCGATGAAGGCGGCAGGGGTCGTGCTCGCGGCCGCCCTCGTGGGCGCGGGGGTAAGCGTCGGGCGCCTCTCGGCGCCGCGTCCAGAGGCAGAGGACGCGGCAACGCTCGCCTCCTTCCGCGAGGCGCTCGAGGATCGGGACTGGCTGACGCGCTCGCACCGGATGAGCGCCTATCTGCAGCACCTCGGTCCCGAAGAAGTACCCGAAGCCCTCGAGGCCCTCGAGCGCCGCCGCGCGTGGCTCGGCGCGGAGGAGATCCGTCTCTTCATGCTGGCCTGGGCGCGCTTCGACGCACCCGCGGCCTTCGAGGCTGCGCTCGCGTGGCCGGGGCGCTCCCAGCGAACGGCCGCAGGTGCCGCGATCTACGCCTGGGCCTTCTACGCTCCCGATGCGGCGCTTCGCGCGCTCGATGCAGTCGAGGACGCACAGCTGCGGGACTATCTGCGCACGCGTCTCGTGGCGGGGTGGGTGCGCAGCGATCACAAGGACGACGCGAACCGCTACATCGCCTCGCAGCCGGAGGGTGCTCAGCGCGACAGCTTCGTCGGAATGCTGGCCCGAGAGCTCCACGAGCAGGGAAGCGAAGCGGTGATGAGCTGGGCCGAGAGCGTCCCCGAGATCCTTCCGAGCTACAAGCAGACCGTCTTTCACAAGGCCTGCGCTGCGATCGCTGCGAGCGACCCCGAGGCCGCGTTGCGCTGGTCCGACGAGCACGCCGGTCGCGACTACGCGAAGGGCTCGTCCGCGATCATCTCCGGCCGCTGGGCGAACAGCGACCCGCAGGCCGCGCTCGAGTGGCTGATGGGTCTGCCGCCCGACCCGGAGCGCGATCACGCCATCGCGGATGCGATGGTGCAGTGGCTCGACTTCGCTCGCGTCCCGGCGGAGAGCTGGTTGCGCACCGCGACGCCCTCCGAAGCACTCGATGAAGCCGTCCGCGTGATGGTTCGCCGCACGAACCAGAGGGGCTCGCCCGAGGGAGCCGTGGCATGGGCGCAGCAGATCCACGATCCGAAGCTGCGCGACGAGGTCATCCTGGCGGTCGGGCGCGCGTGGCTGCGCCGCGAGCCCGCTGGGGCACGCAGCTGGCTCGCGCGCAGCGAGCTGCCGCAGGCGCTGCGCTCTGCGATCCGCGACTCGAACGCTTCGGATCGGCCTGGCGAAGACGAGGCCACCGGCGGCCGATGATCCAGCCGCATCCTCGAAGAGGACCCCGGGCAGCGTGGTACGCGATGACCGCCGCGCTCCTGGCTTGCGTCCTCGCGGGGATCACCGCGGCCTGCGACTCGCAGCGGGATCCGCTCGTAAAGATCCGCGAGCTCCAGGCAGCGGGACGCTTCGAGGAGACCGTCGACCCGCTGCGCCAACTCGTCGACACGGACCCCTCGCGACTCGAAGCGCAGCTCTTGCTCGGCCTGGCGCTGCTGCGCAGCGGCGAAACGGGACTGGCCGTGTGGCCGCTGCGCAGCGCGGCGGAGTCACCCGAGTACGCGGTCCCAGCCGGCATACTGCTGACGCAAGTGCTGCTCGACGGGCGCTCGGCGCAGGACGCGATCCGGGCCATCGATCGGGTCCTCCTGCTCGAGCCCGACTCGCTGGAGGCGCTACTGCTTCGGGTCGAGGCTCATCTCGGCACGAGCAGCCCGGAGAAGGCTCTCGAGGACATCGATCGCGTGCTGGCGCTCGACCCCGAGAATCCCGCCGTGCTCGTACCGCGCGTGCTGGCGCTGATCGCTGCACTCCGCATCGACGAGGCGGAGGCGGCCCTGGACCACGCCCGCGAACGCCTCGAGTCTGCTCCCGAGGAGGTGGCAGGATCCGCGCGCTCGAGGTTGTGCGTCGCGCGCGGTCTCTTCGCGTTCGAGAAGGGAGACGCCGCGGGCGCCGACGAGCAATACGAAGCCTGCGTCGCCGAGTTCTCCACGGATCCGCTCGTGGTGGGAGAGTCGGTCGCCTACTACGACCGCACCGAGCGCGGCGAGCGCGCCACGGAGATCCTCCGCGGCGCCGCCGAGAAGACCGGGAACGCTGCCTTCCGGATGCTGCTCGCGCGAAGGATGGGTGCGCACGGAGACGCTGAGGCGCAG
>CAYTJA010000047.1:0-2263 GCA_964437835.1 uncultured Spirochaetales bacterium | reverse complement strand
CGCAGCGAGGCGAAGCCGAGCGGAGAGCGGGTGGGACCGGGCCGCTCCCGGACCGGGACCCGCAAGGCTTGGCGCGCAGCGAGGCGAAGCCGAGCGGAGTGCGGGTGGGACCGGGCCGTTCCCGGACCGGGACCCGCAAGGCCAACGAGGCTCCGCCTCAGACTGACGAGACATGCAAGCCGACGAAGTCGGCGCGCAGCGAGGCGAAGCCGAGCGAAGCGGGGTGGTCCGGGCTGCGCCCGGACCGGGACCACAAGACTAGCTAGCGATCTGGACCGGGATCTCGAAACTCACCGAGGTCCCCTGGCCGACCTCGCTCGATACCGAGATGCTGCCGCCGAGCAGCAGGATCAGGTCGCGCACGAGTGTGAGGCCGAGCCCAGCACCGTGCCGGCCGCCGCCACTTCCGTCGTCGACCTGATAGAAGTCGTCGAAGATGAATTGCTGATCGTCCTCGCAGATCCCGATCCCGGTGTCGCGCAGCTCGCAGTGCAGCCGCTGGTCGTCGACCTGGGCCCGGATCTCGATCTGTCCCCGCGCTGTGAACTTCACCGCGTTGTCGAGCAGCAGAAACAGGATCTGGTTGACCTTCGTCAGGTCGGTCCGGACCTTCGGGAAGGGCTCCACGAGCTTCGGCTCGATCACGAGAGGCTTGTTTCCGATCGAATCCTGCACGCTGAAGACCGCTTCCTCGATCACCTCGCGGAAGCTGACTTCCTGGATCTCGACCGGGAGCTCGCCTTGCTTGATGCGCCACAGGTCGAGGATGTTCTGCAGCGTGCGCAGGAACGCAGTGCCGTCGTCTAGAGCCGAGCGCAGCGTCTGCTTGGCCGGTTCTGAGAGGGCGTCGTCCTCGCCGGTCAGCACCGAGATGATCGCTTCGATGATCCCGTTCAGCGGCGTGCGCAGCTCGCGCGACATCTTCTCGATGAAATCGTTCTTGAGCTTGTCGATCTTGCCGAGCTTCTCGTTGTTGCGGAGCAGCTCGATGTCCTGTGCGAAGAGCGCCTCCGAGAGCTTCAGGACCTCTTCGCTCTTCTCCTGGGCGTCGCTCGCGCTGCGCGCGATCTGGTCGCGCAGCGGGGCGAGCTCGGCGCGCAGCTCGGCGTTTTCGAGCTCGAGGCGCAGCGCGTCGGCGCAGAGCTCGAGCGCGTGGCGCTCCCGGGGCGTGCGGTTCGCCGGCGCGCCGAAGACCAGCAGTCCCAGCACGCGCTCGTCCTGCAGACACGGAAATGCGCCGAGCTCGAGCGCGCGGTTCGCGATCGCGCCGAGGCTCAGCGCGCCCGGATCGAGCTCTCGAGGCTGCGGCCAGAGTGCGGCGTCGCGCAGTGCCGGGGCGAGCGCCGCCGCCGCGAGCCGCGCCTGCGCGGCGCTGTCGAAGCCCGCAGCCGCCCGCAGCGCGAGCGGCTCCTCGGCGGTCGGCAGCGAGTAGACGAGCGCGAAGCCGCCGCTGGTCTCGGCCGCGGCTCGGTTCGCGAGGCGCCGGAGCGCCGCTCCGAGCACTGGATCGCGGCTCTTCGCCACAGGCTGGAAGGGATTCGACATTCCGCTGGCTCAGAAGCGCTCGTCGGATCCGATTTCGAGGGGGCCGAGATCGCGTGCGCCGTCGCTCACCGCGTCTGGATCGCCGCCCTCGAGGGCGAGCTTGGTGCGGAAGTCCGTCGGATTGGATGCCGCTACGAGTGCCGTTTCGATCGAGATCTTGTTTGCGCGCAGCAGGTCGAGCAGATGCTGGTCGAAGGTCTGCATCAGATCCGAGCGGCCGCGGGCGATCACCTCGTTGATTTCGCCGCTGCGCGCGGGGTCCTTGATGCACTCCTGGATGCTGCGCGTGTTCTGCATGATCTCGACGGCGGGCACGCGGCCCGTGCCCTTCTTGGTCGGGAGCAGGCGCAGGGAAACCACGGCCTTCAGGTTGTCCGCGAGCCGCGCGCGCACCTGCAGCTGCTCCTCGGGCGGGAAGAACGAGACCAGCCGGCCGATGGTCGAGACGCAGTCGGCGGTGTGGATCGACGAAAAAACCATGTGCCCGGTCTCGGCGGCCTTGAGCGAGGTGTCGACGGTCTCGAGATCGCGCATCTCGCCGACCATGATCACGTCCGGGTCCTGGCGCAGGGCCGCGCGCAGTGCATCCGGGAACGAGGCGGTGTCGGGGCCGATCTCGCGGTGCGTGATGATGCTCTTGTCGTGGGTGAAGACGAACTCGATCGGATCCTCGATCGTGATGACCTTCGCCTTGCGCACGCGATTCACCATCTCGATC